>NZ_JBBOOJ010000001.1:5332500-5755137 GCF_038003055.1 Peribacillus sp. FSL M8-0224 | reverse complement strand
CCACAATCGTTCTTTCGAACGGCTGTTTATTCATCATAACACCTTATTGATTAGTTGTCAACTTCTGCGAAGTTTTTAACTTATTTTAAATCGCTGTGTTTTTCAGCGACCATTTCATCTTATCATTTTCATAGTAAGAAGTCAATAGTTATTATTTCTTTCAGCAACCTGCCAAAAGCGATGAAGTTTTGCGTTTGTCTTAGTTGGTGCTTATTTATATTAATCCTTTCCCACCATTAAGTCAACCCATTTCATACATTTTCTTTTTAAATGAATTAATCACTTATATGAAGGAATAAATGTGCCTGTCACACCTTGGCTTCCTCTTAAAACATATAAACCAGGAAAATCATTTATCCCATCCATTTGAACTACCGCTTCCCCTTCAACTAAGTAATGCCTTTGGAAAAATCCATAAACCATGCAATTGATAGGTAATGCCAATAACAACCTGGATAGATGAGGAAAAGAATAATTAGATGCATAAATCGAATACTGAAACCTGATTGCTCCTTCCGGGTAGAGTTATTAAACATTAAACCGCTAAAGCACAGGGTTCCATTGTCCAAATATTAAAAAATTTTTTTACAATTTTACTTTCTTGTACTATAATAAATATATTTTAAAAATTTCAGGAGAGACTTTTAATCATTATAAAAAATAGTTGGGAGAGGGATTTATAAATGATTAATAAAAACACATCTTTGAGGATGCAAAGTATCGTTTTTATTGGCTTTATGGGGGTAGGAAAGACGACGATCGGACAGAAAGTAGCCAGGAAATTATATAGGGACTTTATTGATATAGATCAAGAAATTGAAAAGGAATTCAATATGCCCACTACGGAAATCTTCAAGAAGTTTGGGGAAAAAGCTTTTCGCGAAAAAGAAAAAAGTGTGATTGAAAGCCTTAGTCAACAACAATTGAAAATCATTTCAGTTGGAGGCGGGGCATTTTTACAAGAGGATATACGGAATATCTGTTTATCCAATTGCATTGTCTTTTACCTGGACTTATCTTGGGAATACTGGAAAGAGAGAATAGGCTTGCTTATTGATAGTAGACCCGTTTTACAAAGCCGGTCCCTTGAGGAAATCGAAGAACTCTTTTACACGAGACAGGAGATATACTCCTATCATCATTCAAAAGTGAATACCAATGATCTAGATGTTGATGAGGTGGCAGACTTTATAGTCGATTCATTGAAAGTCGCCTGGGATATTTATGAACCGCTTAAGTAAGGCAAACCTTTTTGATATGTAATCAATGTTCCCAATAAAAGAATAATAGAAAAGATGAAAAGGGCACAGCGGTACCTAACCTCCTGTGAACTAATCACCTTTTTATTTTTCTTTTTTAGGAAGACTCTCTAATAATCAGTTCTGGATTCAATATGATTCGCTGTTGTTCACGTTCTATTTTATCCATTTGCTGATACAGGAGATTCGCTGCCTCTTTCCCAATACGTCTAGGGAATGAGGAAATGGTCGTTAGCGGAGGGTGATAGATTTCTGCGACTGGAACGTTATCGAACCCAACGATATCCATATCTTTTCCAGGAGTAATTCCTTTCATCATTAATCCTTGCATAACACCAAAGGCAATTAAGTCGCTAAAGCAAAAAATCGCGGTAGGCGGATTAGGATTCTCAAGTACTTTCAAAACAGCCTCAAGCCCTCCCTCCCGTGTAGGGGCACTATCTATCACCAACGATTCATCCACTTCCAATCCCGCTCTTGAAAGAGCTTCACGGTATCCCTCCATTCTCTCGATCCAAGTAGAAGATTCCTTTATGCCACCAAGGAGCGCAATTCTTTTATGCCCCTTTCCAAGGAGATGATCAACAGCGATCCTGGCTCCTTCTGGATAGTCTATGCCTACATAGTCGCTATTCACTCCAGGCAGTTCCCTGACAGCAAGCACCATCGGCGTGTCAATTTCATTTAACCGTTCAATTGTTTCTTGTGAGCTTTCAGAGACAGGACAAAGAATCAGGCCACCCACCCTGTGTTCCATCATGGTTGAAAGGAGATGATCTTGCTTGGCAACCGAGTCGAATGTAGTCCCCAGCAACACTGTATACCCGACCTCATCCAATGCATCGTGAACGCCTATCAGGAATTCAGAAAAAAAGGTATTTGATATGTCGGTAATAATGATTCCTACAGTATCAGAACTCTGCGACCTTAGGTTTGCTGCAATTCTATCGTACACATAACCCAATTCATGCATCGATTTTAATACTTTTTTTCGCGTCGCTTCCGATATTCGAGGGTTATTGCGAACGATAAGGGAAGCAGTGGAGGTAGATACCCCAGCATGTTTCGCTACCTGTTGCAGTGTGACCCGCCCTTTTTTGGATTGTTTCATAGTTCAATCACCATCTTGAATGTATTTTTGATGTACTTATTATTATCATGTTCTTTCTATAATAATATAGTTACTGTCATTATTACACCCTTGCTTTTGGAACATGGGATTCTCAACGATCTTTAATCACGCCAAAACATCTATATCCACTATTCATTAGTCCAAAAAAAAACACCATCCTAGTTCCGGAAGATGGAGTTTTAAGTAAATCATTCAATATTTTCAGCCATGGTTAAATATGGTCTGGTGCTGTGTCAATTTCTTATACCGGTAATTTACAAAAGCTGCAGCCAGGATTCCTATAGTAGCAATAAAGCAATCAAAAAGAAATATATGCGATATATCCCCACTCTTAGCGATCAAGCCCGTTGCAATTGGTAAAATGACGCTCGCCAAACTGGATGCCGTCGCAACGATCCCTGTTACAGTTCCCTTTTTTCTCCAGAAAAGTTCAGTCATTATTGCAATGGTTAATTGAAAGATCCCAGCTGTCGAGGCTCCAAGGAAAAAGGAGCTAATACTTAAGACAATAGGTGAATGAATCGTTAATATGATGATTACCGTAAGTAAAGTAATCATTGGATAAAGCAATATCACCGTCACGGGCTTAATCCATTTGTTTAATAAGATGGATAATAGCAGGACGGAAATAAGTGAACCCACACTATAATAGCTCAATAATTTAATTGCACTTGAAGATTGCATCCCTGCGACTTCCTGGCCGAAACTCGGTAACCAGATTTGCGAAACTGTAAATAACGCAGTTGATGTAAACCCAATTATGATTAGTGCGACTCCTTCGCTCCAAAATTTAGGTTCCGTTATGAACCTGTTACTATGAAAATCCTCTTCTTTACTGACAGCTTCGGATTTGCTTGGAAATGAAGCGGACAACACCAAAAACATATTCATGAAATAGATGACAGCCGGTACTAAAAATGCAAACCCGTAAAATAATTGGTTCGTAGTAAGAAACAAGATGATGAATGGCAGGATTGTAGCACCCAGCGAACCAAAAGCCTTAACCATAACACTCGCGGAACCAGCAGATTCAGGAAACATTTCAGTTAGCGCCGGATATGTACCAGCATCCATGGCTGAGTTGGAAATTCCCGCAAGTAAGGCAAATACAAACGCTATTTCATATGTGGGGGAAAATGGAATCCCAATTAAAAAAACGCCCATTATAACCGAAGAGACCATGATTAATGGTTTTCTTCCAAATTTATCTGATAATACTCCCGAGAAACCATACGTGAGTAATCTGCCTATTCCTATTGCTGCAATAAGATAACTAATGCCAGTAGAGTCCGTATCCCATTGTTCTGTTAAAGAGGGCATGTTTGAGGCGAGAATTATATTAACCATCCCCAGCAGAAAATAGTTAATATACATGCCAGATGCCGCTTTAAAATACTGATTTTTCATTATTACACCCCTATAATAAATCACGTTGTGTTACTCCCATATAACACCTTAATGCACAATGTAATTACATTAAAGTCTCCCCTTTATGTTATCCATTTACATGAAAACCACTTTTCAAAAAAAAACGCTAAGAAAAACAAGGGATTTCACTCCCTGAATTTCTTAGCTCCGAGGTTTGGTGCACCCAATTTTTTTAATCAAATGATGCACATCGAGTATGAAAAAAACCTCTATTTGGAGAACAATCTCCAGAGTGGAATCATTTTATTCTGCAAATAATTGCTCTTTGATGAAATCAACAGGCATTTGTTGACCTGTCCATAATTCAAAGGCTAGTGCACCTTGCCAAAGCATCATCCCAAGACCATTAATAGCGGTAGCACCTACAGCTTCAGCTTGTTCCATTAGTTTAGATTTTCGTGGGATGTAAACAACATCGGTTACAATTAAATCAGAACGCAGCATTGATTCGTCTTGAATGACACTTAAGCCTTCAAGTGGTTTCATGCCAACGCCGGTTCCATTTGCCAAAATATCACTAGTTGCGATTTCAGCCTTTAATTGTTCAACATTTTCAAGAGGGTATACATTGGCTTTCACATTTAAATGCTTCATATCCTCATTGATGATTCGTACATTCTCTTCTGCTTGCGGGAAGAATGCATCATCACGAGCAAAAATGCTGATTTCCGCCACACCTTCCAGCGCAGATTGAATGGCAATTGGGGTAGCAGCCCCACCAGAACCGATAAGAGTCATTTTCTTGCCTTTAATATCAATACCATGTTCTTTTAGGTTCCGGGTATATCCCATTCCATCAGTGCTGTGCCCTACGAACTTTCCATCGACATTGACAACTGTATTAACGGCTCCTGAAAATTTAGCACTGTCCGCCAATTCATCAAGATATGGAAGGATCTTCATTTTATTAGGCATGGATACGTTAAATCCTTTTACATTTAATGCACGCATCCCTTTGACTGCATCTTCCAGCTCTTCATTTCCAACCTCAAATGCTAAATAGGCGCAATTCAAGCCTAATTTATCGAAAGCTAAATTATGCATGGCAGGTGATAATGAATGTCCGATAGGTGTTGCCAGCAATCCTACTAATTCTGTTTTCCCATTGATTCGTCCTAGATTTTCCATGTTCTATTCCCCCTGATTTTTTAAACTTTATATAAATTCCTTCTTGGAAGGAATTATGAATTAAATATTTTGATCAATGATTTCCAATACATTCCTTAATTGTGTAACAGGAATTTGTCCTGGTGCAGATGCTTCTTTTCCGGCACCGAATGTACAAGCAGATCCAAACACCGCACCTGATAATCGACTGACCAGGCCTGTACCCGACATTGACATCGTAATGAATGGGCGATCGGCATACTTTGTTTTCATCGTGTAAGTTGCGTCTAGTAATACGAGTAAGTCACCTACTGTTTGGGGCATTACAGCGATTTTGGGAATATGGGCGCCAAATTCCTGCATCTTACGCAATCGGTAAATGATTTCTTCCTTTGCTGGTGTCTTATCGAAATCATGGTTACACATCACAACGTATACCCCATTTTCCTCAGCTACCTTCACAGTCTCCTTCACTGTTGATTCCTCAAAAAACAACTCCACATCGACAAGATCAATATTCTTCGTTTTAATTGCTGTATGAAGAAGTTGGAAATAATAATCATCGCTGATTTCCTTGTTTCCGCCTTCTTTATGGCTTCTAAAAGTGAAAAGCAGCAAAGTACTGGGAACCGCATTTCTAATTTTTGTAATCATATCCGAAACGGCTTCTAAGCTTTCGACTTGTTCAAAGACATCTACTCGCCATTCAATGATATCCGGCCGTAGTGCATTTACCGTTTCAACTTCTTTAAGTAGTTCTTCTTTCGTTGTCCCCATTAGTGGAACGATGATCT
The DNA here is from genome assembly GCF_038003055.1 of Peribacillus sp. FSL M8-0224. NCBI lineage: Bacteria > Bacillati > Bacillota > Bacilli > Caryophanales > Bacillaceae > Peribacillus > Peribacillus sp. FSL M8-0224. The sequence goes on along the minus strand of NZ_JBBOOJ010000001.1, from coordinate 5,749,417 downwards.
TTGGAACCCCTTCTCCGATCGTTACATCTTTGATCGTGATAGTTTGCATGATGTATCCCCCTTTTATCATTATCATCAGTGGGGTTCATCCCCCACTGATGTTCGGTTAGACCGTTTAATTGGAAACTTTAATTACCTTTTTGTATCGATAGGCAACGAATACGGCCAATAAAATACTAACTGCCGCAATTGCCACATCAAACAAGAAGACCGCTGTTAACCCAGCACTCTTAGAAATGATACCAGTAATGAATGGTATGATGATAAAGGCTGAACTACCTGCAATGTTTACATATGAGGTGATCGTACCTTTATTGGCAGGGAAGAATTCCGTGATTATTGTCATGGCTAATTGGAATACCCCTGCAGTTGAAAGCCCTATGAAGAAAGCGCTCAAAACGGTTATAAATGGTTGCTGGATGTAGATGAGTGACAATAAAGATAATGCCGCAATGACCGGATAGATAATCATGACGGTAATGGGCTTAATTACTTTATTCAATAGAACAGCTAGTAAAATGACAGAAACAAGGGAGCCAATGCTATAGTAACTAAGCAATTGAACAGCCTTAGCTTGGGTTAGCCCCAATACATCTTGTCCGAAGTTCGGGAGCCAGACTTGAACCAACATGAATAAAGCAGTTGATGTGAAGCCTAATAGTATGACGGCCAAACCTTCCTGAGCAAACTTTGGTTTTGAGAGGAATTGCTGTTGAACCGGCACAGCTTGTTTATCATTCTGAGTTTGGCTTTGGGCTTTATGATCCGGGAATGAAACCTTAAGCAGGAAAAACCCATTAACAAGATATACAGCAGCCATTAAGAAGAATGTATACCCGTAAAACATATCTCTAGCTATAAAGAACGCCATGATAAATGGAAGAAGTGCGGCACCGATTGAAACGAACGCTTTTACTAATACGGTAGCGGAACCAGCTTTCTTTTGAAAAGCCTCAATAAGTGCTGGGTACGTACCTGCATCCAAAAATGAATTGGCAATACCGGCACATACAGCAAATATAAATGCCAATGTATAGTTAGGAGCCAATGGTATGCCTATAAGGAAGATCAGGTAGATAAAAGATGCTGAAACAACAAATGGTTTCCTTCCTAATTTATCCGACAGTCTACCGGCGAAAAACAAAGAAACTAGCTTACCGATTCCTATGGCAGAGACCAAGTAACTTATCCCTGAGGCACTAGTATTTAATTGGTTTGACAAGTTTTCCATATTTGATCCAATGATTATATTGATCATGCCTAAAATAAAATAGCTAATATATAAACCTGTGGCCATTTTTATAAATGGATTTTTCATGAAACACACCCCTATTTAAAAAGTTATCGAAATGCAATTTGATTCTTAAGCCTTTCAGATGTTGCCCCCTTGCCCCATACCATAAATTTAAGAAAAATAATGACGTACTAAATAAAACAATAAACTTCATAGATTAACCGGCTAAGTTAGTACATCGTTCTACCAACTTGCGCATTACTAGTATATCGTTCTACTAATCGTGCTTATTATTAGTATATCGTTCTACCTAAGAGGTATATCGTTCTACTAAATTTTAAACGATTAGAAAAGTATTGATAAAACACTTATGCTACCGCTAATTAGTTAAATTTATTTAGTATATCGTTCTACTGGATTATTATACTGCGCTAATTTAATTGTGTCAAACTCATGAAGCGGTCCTTAATGACTATAGAGCAATTCCTCATACTCATTATTTTTAAATTCCGAAGGTCTCATTTTGGATCTCATTTACCTTAAAAGTTCAGCCCTGCCTTGTATTTATTAGTGTTCATACAAGTTGGAAGAATACCTTTTATTTGCAGAGGCACCAATTATTTTATCCTTTATGAGGGCTTCCTTCTATGTTGATATTTCCCTCATTTTTAGTTACCAGTTTCTGAATTAATTTCTTTTTAGCTAAAATATATGTACTGCTGCTTATTTAAATCCAATTATCCAGTTATTTGCAATCAATTTTAATAACCCAATGTCTAAGCAGATGGTACTAATATCTCGCTTATATCCTAAGTTACGATAGTCGAAACGGGTTGAATTTAAAAGGATGAATAATTTTCGATTTCAGCCCCTTTCAATGGTGAGGTAACAGCTTCTATATATATAACAGGGCTTCATAATTTCTTCTTAACGCAAAAAAAGACCAGCCGGATGGCTGATCTTTTTAAATGGCTTGGCGGCGTCCTACTCTCACAGGGGGAAACCCCCAACTACCATCGGCGCTGAAGAGCTTAACTGCCGTGTTCGGAATGGGAACGGGTGTGACCTCTTCGCTATCGCCACCAAACATAAAAGGAACGTTGTTCCTTCAAAACTAGATAATAAGAAGGTATTTCATTTTTTTAAAAGCGTTGGTTAAGTCCTCGATCTATTAGTATCAGTCAGCTCCACATGTCACCATGCTTCCACCTCTGACCTATCAACCTGATCATCTTTCAGGGATCTTACTAGCTTGCGCCATGGGAAATCTCATCTTGAGGGGGGCTTCATGCTTAGATGCTTTCAGCACTTATCCCGTCCGCACGTAGCTACCCAGCTATGCCTTTGGCAAGACAACTGGTACACCAGCGGTGCGTCCATCCCGGTCCTCTCGTACTAAGGACAGCTCCTCTCAAATTTCCTGCGCCCGCGACGGATAGGGACCGAACTGTCTCACGACGTTCTGAACCCAGCTCGCGTACCGCTTTAATGGGCGAACAGCCCAACCCTTGGGACCGACTACAGCCCCAGGATGCGATGAGCCGACATCGAGGTGCCAAACCTCCCCGTCGATGTGGACTCTTGGGGGAGATAAGCCTGTTATCCCCGGGGTAGCTTTTATCCGTTGAGCGATGGCCCTTCCATGCGGAACCACCGGATCACTAAGCCCGACTTTCGTCCCTGCTCGACTTGTAGGTCTCGCAGTCAAGCTCCCTTGTGCCTTTACACTCTACGAATGATTTCCAACCATTCTGAGGGAACCTTTGGGCGCCTCCGTTACTCTTTAGGAGGCGACCGCCCCAGTCAAACTGCCCACCTGACACTGTCTCCCACCCCGATAAGGGGCGCGGGTTAGAATTTCAATACAGCCAGGGTAGTATCCCACCAACGCCTCCACCGAAGCTGGCGCTCCGGCTTCTCAGGCTCCTACCTATCCTGTACAAGCTGTACCAAAATTCAATATCAGGCTGCAGTAAAGCTCCACGGGGTCTTTCCGTCCTGTCGCGGGTAACCTGCATCTTCACAGGTACTATAATTTCACCGAGTCTCTCGTTGAGACAGTGCCCAGATCGTTACACCTTTCGTGCGGGTCGGAACTTACCCGACAAGGAATTTCGCTACCTTAGGACCGTTATAGTTACGGCCGCCGTTTACTGGGGCTTCGGTTCAAAGCTTCGCTTGCGCTAACCTCTCCCCTTAACCTTCCAGCACCGGGCAGGTGTCAGCCCCTATACTTCGCCTTGCGGCTTCGCAGAGACCTGTGTTTTTGCTAAACAGTCGCCTGGGCCTATTCACTGCGGCTTTTCTGGGCTATTCACCCTAAAAAGCACCCCTTCTCCCGAAGTTACGGGGTCATTTTGCCGAGTTCCTTAACGAGAGTTCTCTCGCACACCTTAGGATTCTCTCCTCGCCTACCTGTGTCGGTTTGCGGTACGGGCACCTTACATCTCACTAGAGGCTTTTCTTGGCAGCGTGGAATCAGGAACTTCGGTACTATATTTCCCTCGCCATCACAGCTCCGCCTTAATGGAAACGGGATTTGCCTCGTTTCCGGCCTAACTGCTTGGACGCGCATATCCAACAGCGCGCTTACCCTATCCTTCTGCGTCCCCCCATCGTTCAAACGATGTATAGGTGGTACAGGAATATCAACCTGTTGTCCATCGCCTACGCCTTTCGGCCTCGGCTTAGGTCCCGACTAACCCTGAGCGGACGAGCCTTCCTCAGGAAACCTTAGGCATTCGGTGGAAGGGATTCTCACCCTTCTTTCGCTACTCATACCGGCATTCTCACTTCTAAGCGCTCCACCAGTCCTTCCGGTCTGACTTCAACGCCCTTAGAACGCTCTCCTACCATCGACACCATACGGTGTCAATCCACAGCTTCGGTGATACGTTTAGCCCCGGTACATTTTCGGCGCGGAGTCACTCGACCAGTGAGCTATTACGCACTCTTTAAATGGTGGCTGCTTCTAAGCCAACATCCTGGTTGTCTAAGCAACTCCACATCCTTTTCCACTTAACGTATACTTTGGGACCTTAGCTGGTGGTCTGGGCTGTTTCCCTTTCGACTACGGATCTTATCACTCGCAGTCTGACTCCCAAGAATAAGTATTTGGCATTCGGAGTTTGACTGAATTCGGTAACCCGTTGGGGGCCCCTAGTCCAATCAGTGCTCTACCTCCAATACTCTCATCTTGAGGCTAGCCCTAAAGCTATTTCGGAGAGAACCAGCTATCTCCAGGTTCGATTGGAATTTCTCCGCTACCCACACCTCATCCCCGCACTTTTCAACGTGCGTGGGTTCGGGCCTCCATTCAGTGTTACCTGAACTTCACCCTGGACATGGGTAGATCACCTGGTTTCGGGTCTACGACCTCATACTCATTCGCCCTATTCAGACTCGCTTTCGCTGCGGCTCCGTCTCATCAACTTAACCTCGCATGAAATCGTAACTCGCCGGTTCATTCTACAAAAGGCACGCCATTACCCATTAACGGGCTTTGACTACTTGTAGGCACACGGTTTCAGGATCTATTTCACTCCCCTTCCGGGGTGCTTTTCACCTTTCCCTCACGGTACTGGTTCACTATCGGTCACTAGGGAGTATTTAGCCTTGGGAGATGGTCCTCCCTGCTTCCGACGGGATTTCTCGTGTCCCGCCGTACTCAGGATCCACTCAGGAGGGAACGAAGTTTCAACTACAGGGTTTTTACCTTCTTCGACGGACCTTTCCAGGTCGCTTCATTTACCCCGTTCCTTTGTAACTCCATGTTGAGTGTCCTACAACCCCAAGAGGCAAGCCTCTTGGTTTGGGCTAATTCCGTTTCGCTCGCCGCTACTCAGGAAATCGCGTTTGCTTTCTCTTCCTCCGGGTACTTAGATGTTTCAGTTCCCCGGGTCTGCCTTCAGTACCCTATGTATTCAGGTAAAGATACTGTTCCATTACGAACAGTGGGTTTCCCCATTCGGAAATCTCCGGATCAAAGCTTACTTACAGCTCCCCGAAGCATATCGGTGTTAGTCCCGTCCTTCATCGGCTCCTAGTGCCAAGGCATCCACCGTGCGCCCTTTCTAACTTAACCGTTAAAAAAGATCTTACAGATGCTTTGAAAAAAATTAATTGCCTTCTATCTATTATCTAGTTTTCAAGGAACAAAGCAGAAAGAATCCATCACATCGTGATGACTGTCTTTCCTATTTGAATGAATTACTCATTCAAAACTGAACAAAACAAAAGCGCTCTCGTAATTATCCTTAGAAAGGAGGTGATCCAGCCGCACCTTCCGATACGGCTACCTTGTTACGACTTCACCCCAATCATCTGTCCCACCTTAGGCGGCTGGCTCCATGAAGGTTACCTCACCGACTTCGGGTGTTACAAACTCTCGTGGTGTGACGGGCGGTGTGTACAAGGCCCGGGAACGTATTCACCGCGGCATGCTGATCCGCGATTACTAGCGATTCCGGCTTCATGCAGGCGAGTTGCAGCCTGCAATCCGAACTGAGAATGGCTTTATGGGATTCGCTTACCTTCGCAGGTTTGCAGCCCTTTGTACCATCCATTGTAGCACGTGTGTAGCCCAGGTCATAAGGGGCATGATGATTTGACGTCATCCCCACCTTCCTCCGGTTTGTCACCGGCAGTCACCTTAGAGTGCCCAACTGAATGCTGGCAACTAAGATCAAGGGTTGCGCTCGTTGCGGGACTTAACCCAACATCTCACGACACGAGCTGACGACAACCATGCACCACCTGTCACTCTGTCCCCCGAAGGGGAAAGCCCTATCTCTAGGGTTGTCAGAGGATGTCAAGACCTGGTAAGGTTCTTCGCGTTGCTTCGAATTAAACCACATGCTCCACCGCTTGTGCGGGCCCCCGTCAATTCCTTTGAGTTTCAGCCTTGCGGCCGTACTCCCCAGGCGGAGTGCTTAATGCGTTAGCTGCAGCACTAAAGGGCGGAAACCCTCTAACACTTAGCACTCATCGTTTACGGCGTGGACTACCAGGGTATCTAATCCTGTTTGCTCCCCACGCTTTCGCGCCTCAGTGTCAGTTACAGACCAGAAAGTCGCCTTCGCCACTGGTGTTCCTCCAAATCTCTACGCATTTCACCGCTACACTTGGAATTCCACTTTCCTCTTCTGCACTCAAGTTCCCCAGTTTCCAATGACCCTCCACGGTTGAGCCGTGGGCTTTCACATCAGACTTAAGGAACCACCTGCGCGCGCTTTACGCCCAATAATTCCGGACAACGCTTGCCACCTACGTATTACCGCGGCTGCTGGCACGTAGTTAGCCGTGGCTTTCTGGTTAGGTACCGTCAAGGTACCAGCAGTTACTCTGGTACTTGTTCTTCCCTAACAACAGAACTTTACGACCCGAAGGCCTTCTTCGTTCACGCGGCGTTGCTCCGTCAGACTTTCGTCCATTGCGGAAGATTCCCTACTGCTGCCTCCCGTAGGAGTCTGGGCCGTGTCTCAGTCCCAGTGTGGCCGATCACCCTCTCAGGTCGGCTACGCATCGTCGCCTTGGTGAGCCATTACCTCACCAACTAGCTAATGCGCCGCGGGCCCATCTATAAGTGACAGCGTAAACCGTCTTTCCATCTTCTCTCATGCGAGAAAAGAACGTATCCGGTATTAGCTCCGGTTTCCCGAAGTTATCCCAGTCTTATAGGCAGGTTGCCCACGTGTTACTCACCCGTCCGCCGCTAATCTCAGGGAGCAAGCTCCCATCGATTCGCTCGACTTGCATGTATTAGGCACGCCGCCAGCGTTCGTCCTGAGCCAGGATCAAACTCTCCGAAGAAATGTTTGACTTGCTCATTTGCTTTTTTGATAGTGTGTGCTCACTTAAAATTTAACGTTGGCGCGCTTTGTTTTGTTCAGTTTTCAAAGAGCAATATTTTCCATCGCTTCGTTTAGCGACTTTATTAGTATAACATCCTCCAAACACAAAGTCAACAACAAGTTATCATTTACTTGTTTGTCTTGTTTGTCTCAAGCGGTGTATTTAATATACTAGCACTTGCATATAGATAAGTCAATTTAATCTTTTAAAATTAACTTAATTTTTTTCACTGAACCACTTTCTTTCTATAAAAGCCGGTCCATGCCAAAGAATCATCAAAAAAACAGGAGGGCAGCTGATTATAGCCACCCTCCCGTTATTTATTAATGATTATTTATTGATGGAGATTACGTCCGCTTCTTCCCTATCTACATTTCCGGCCTTTTCAATCTTGACGCTTTCACCTTCAGAAAGGTTAGTAAAGACGATTGGCGTAATGATAGAGCTAGCATTGTTTTTGACATACTCTATATCAACTTTAAGCAATGGCTGCCCGCTTGTCACTTTATCTCCTTGAGCGACAAGTGCTTCGAAACCTTTGCCTTCCAACTTAACTGTATCGATCCCGACATGAATCAAGATTTCACGTCCAGCTTCGGAAACGATACCTATTGCATGTTTAGTCGGGAATAAATTAACGATCGTACCGTCCACAGGAGAAACAACCAACCCATCCTCGGGTACAATTGCAAATCCATCGCCCATCATTTTTTCAGCAAAAACTGCATCAGGCACTTCCGTGATCGGTTTTAATTCCCCTTTAATAGGAGAAACAAAGCGCTCGGAAACTTCATCCGTCCGTAAAGGTTTCGGGACCACATCCTCGATTTGCTTTTCCACACCTACTTCAGGAGACGCTTCTACTTTACGAGGCCTTTTTCCATCAATGATATCTTTCATTTGCCCCTTGATCGTTTCTGAACGAGGTCCGAAGATAGCCTGGATGTTATTGCCCACTTCCAGAACTCCAGCGGCACCAAGTTTCTTCAGCCTATTTTTATCAACGTTACCGATGTCATTGACCGATACACGAAGACGGGTGATGCAGGCATCCAAGTGAGAGATGTTTTCTTTTCCGCCCATGGCATCCAAGATATCCCCAGGAAGACTTCCAGCAGAACTTGTAGATCCTTCCGCTTCCTCATCCTCTTCCACTTCACGACCAGGAGTTTTAAGGTTAAACTTCCTTATTGCAAATCGGAATCCAAAGTAATAGATAACCGCAAGGACTAAACCAACCGGAATAACAATCCATGCATTGGTTTGCGGATTGATTAAACCAAACAGTACGTAATCGATCAAACCACCCGAGAACGTCATCCCGATTTTCACGTCCAGTAAATGCATGGTCATGAATGATAGACCGGCAAACAGACAGTGAATCCCGAAAAGTACCGGTGCAACAAATAAGAATGCAAATTCAAGTGGCTCAGTAATCCCAGTCAAGAATGATGTAAGTGCTGCAGAAGCCATCAATCCCCCGACTATTTTCTTTCTTTCCGGTCTTGCTTCATGATAAATGGCCAAAGCTGCAGCTGGTAACCCGAACATCATGAATGGATATTTACCAGTCATGAAGGTACCGGCCGTTAAATTCTGTACGCCATCTTTAATTTGTGCCATGAAGATGGCCTGGTCTCCTCTGACTGGCGTTCCCCCTCCTTGAGGGATATAGCTCCCAAATTCGAACCAGAATGGAGAATAGAAGATATGATGCAATCCAAAAGGAATCAGCGCACGTTCTACAACCCCAAACACGAAAGCTCCAAGGGTAAGGTTAGCACCCAACATATTTTCGGAAAATGAATTTAACCCCGATTGAATCGTCGGCCAAATCAAAATCATCAGCAACCCAAGAATAACTGCGCTTGCAGCTGTTACAATGGGTACAAAACGTTTACCTGCAAAGAATCCTAAATAAGATGGCAGTTCAATTTCATAAAACTTATTATACATAACAGCAGCCATGACACCGACGATAATACCGCCGAACACACCTGTTCCCAACGTCGGGATTCCCAGAACATTGGTATACACCGCACTATTATTCTCAATGTCGGCAGCGTCAATGCCAAGAACAGTTCCCATCGTTACATTCATAATCAAGAAACCGATAATCGCGGCAAGGCCGGCAACACCATCTCCACCAGCTAACCCAATTGCGACCCCCACAGCAAACAACAAGGGAAGATTCCCAAAAATAATATTTCCGGCATTCTCCATTACCGATGCGACCATTTCCACTCCGCCACTCGCAAGAAACGGGGCGATATCCAACAAAGTTTCGTTTTGCAATGCATTACCAAACGCAAGCAAAATTCCGGCCGCTGGTAAAATGGCTACAGGAAGCATCAAAGCTTTACCGATTTTTTGCAAAACACCAAACAACTTCTTAAACATAGGTTTTCCTCCTCTTTACTGTTTTTCCATGCTAATAAAACGGTTACATTTACGATGGTATTCATCTTCCCACGCATCAGAATTCAAATACAAAAAAGGCATAAGCAAAGATAGGATTGAAATGAAAATTCAGGTATATAATACCCTCTTTCATAACAATCATTCTCCTCACTTATGCCTGATCGAATCAGTAACACGTAAGTTAATGTATGTTTATTTAATTTTCTTTTGTAATCGTTGGATATGCATCGTTAGATAGACAGCTTCCGCATCACAAACCGGCTTGCCTAATTTCTGCTGCATAATTTTTATTAGCTTCCAAGAGATATTGTAACACAAAGGATATTCTTCTTTCAATAGCATTGCTATTTTTTCAGGTTCCTCTACTTTTTCCCCAGCAAGCACCCTGTCTATCATGAATCTTAAATGACGGACCAAACGTGAATAGTCTATGCTATCCTTATTAATTTTCACATTGAGCTGTTCTTCAACAACTTGGATAAGGTGATAGATTAACTGCGAATGCTGATTGACTTCCGATAAGTCTTTATTTGATATTGCGCTATGAATATGAAGCGTAATAAAACCGATTTCCCCTTGGGGCAGGCCTATGCCTGTCTTATCTTGAATTAATTCTACTACATCGACAGCAATATCATGTTCAAAAGGATAAAGGGTTATCGTTTCTTTCAAGAATGGGTTTTTGATAGTCATTCCTTGTGAAACACGCTGAAGGGCGAACAATAAATGATCTGTTAAACCGACATGTATATGTTCATTTAGCTTTCCGGTTACCCGGTCATTAATGAGATGAATGGATTCTATAATGGCTGCTTGAAGATTTTGGTCGATTTGCGGCAAGAGTTTTTTGTAACTTTCCTGTTCCTTAACATTTTTCAGGACAAACGTTTTCTCCGCTAGTTCCGGACTCAACTCTTCGCCTTTCTTTCGGTTGAAGCCTAAGCCCTTTCCAATAGTAACGACTTCTCCATACGACGGATGCGTGGCAATCACCACATTATTGTTCAAAACCTTTTCAACGATAAAACCATTCATTTTTCTCCCTCTTTTTTTCTCAAAGTCATCCCTATGCCCCATACAGGATAAAGTACTTAGTACTTAGTACTATTACTATACACGATATGAGCTTTCTCTTACAACATGAAAGAAGAGCCCCGAAATCAGGACTCTCCTTACTTACTTGCATTATTACTTCAAGAAAATGAAATATAGCAGGAAGACGACTCCAAGACCCCACATGATCGGATGAACCTCTTTTGCTCTTCCTTTCATCGACATAGTGATTGGATAGAAGATGAATCCGCAAGCTATACCTGTTGCAATTGAATATGTCATAGGCATCATGATGACCGTAAAGAAGGCCGGAACCGCAATTTCAAACTTTTGCCAGTCAATATTTTTAAGTGATGATGCCATTAATACTCCGACTATAACCAATGCCGGCGCAGTCACAGCAGATGTCACCACTGATAGAAGCGGGAAGAAGAAAAGGGATAGGACAAACAGCAACCCTGTCACTACAGCCGCAAAACCGCTTCGAGCACCAGCAGCAACACCTGATGTGGACTCTACATAAGATGTCGTGGTGGATGTACCAAGAATCGCACCTGAAACGATGGATAATGAATCTGCAAGCAATCCTTTACCCACTCTAGGAAGAACATTATCCTTCATCAATCCAGCTTGTTGCGCGACAGCCACCAGCGTACCGGCTGTATCAAAGAATGCTACGAACAAGAAAGTCAGTATCACGATTAACATTTGACCAGTGAAGAGATCACCGGGATTTCCAAAGGCATCGAACGCAACCCCGAATGTAGGCGCTATGCTAGGAACGGCACCGATTATTTTGTCCGGCACCGGAACTTGTCCAAAGATCATTCCTGCAATGGCTGTAATGACCATTCCTATGAACACGCCGCTTTTGACGCCTCTCGTCATCAAAATGACGGTTACGACAATTCCAAACACAGCCAATAAAGTATTTCCTGATGTCAAATCGCCCAGTCCGACAAGAACGCTGTCATCATTCGTGATGATACCAGCATTCTGAAACCCTACAAAAGTAATGAATAAACCGATACCGGCTCCAACTGCGTATTTCAATTCGACTGGAATTGCATTAATGATTTTTTCACGTATTCCCGATAGGGAAAGTAAAACGAAGATAATACCTGAAATCAATACTCCTGTTAAAGCCGTCTGCCAAGGAATTCCAAAGCCAAGCACAACGGTAAAAGCGAAGAAAGCATTCAATCCCATACCCGGCGCGAGCGAGATTGGATATCTGGCTATGAGTCCCATTAATATCGAGCCGATTGCGGCTGACAATGCGGTTGCGGCAAAAACCGCTCCGTAGTCCATTCTTAATTCATCCGGATAGTCCTCGATGCTTTGTAAAGTCAGCATTACAGGGTTTACAACCAGGATATATGCCATTGAAAGGAAAGTAGTTAGTCCACCAAGTATTTCACGGCGATAATTAGTTCCCAGCTCGTTAAACCGAAAATAATTTTTCATTATGAGTCTCCCCCATCATAAAATCGTGCCAACAGAAAATGCCCCATTCGCTTACGAACGGGGCTTGACTGCGGTCATGTAAAGAAGTGGCGGTTTATTTATACACGCCAATCCTTCCACATCGTAGTCAAGCCGTTCACGGCAGCTTGGTAGAAACTTTTGGGCCATATCCCCAATATTATACGACAATTATGTTTTTTTATTATTATAGGTATAGTGTATCAGTCACCAAAATAATCGTCAATATACCGAACGAATATTTTTTATGTAATTTTAGGCAATGTTCGCGTTTCGCTATATATTCCTTAATTATTCAGGCTATATCTTCCCCAACATACGTAAAATGTAAGGAATCTACATATTCAAATACTATTTTAACAAAAAAAATCAGTGAAGGTTAATTCCTTCACTGATTGGATGGTTTTAATCTACTATTCCCACTCGATCGTTGCAGGCGGCTTAGACGTAATGTCATAAACGACACGGTTTACATGGTTTACTTCATTAACGATTCTCGTTGAGATGATTTCAAGTACATCCCATGGGATTCTTGCCCAATCGGATGTCATTCCGTCAATGGACGTAACCGCACGGATTCCGATTGTATAGTCATACGTACGTGCATCGCCCATTACCCCTACGCTACGAATGTTAGGAAGCACCGTAAAGTACTGCCAAATTTCGCGTTCCAAACCATTTTTTCTAATTTCTTCACGTAAAATATGGTCAGACTCACGAACGATTTCTAGTTTTTCATCTGAAATTTCGCCTAATACACGAATACCTAAACCTGGACCAGGGAATGGTTGACGCCAAACGATTTCGTCCGGGATGCCCATTTCACTTCCAAGTGCACGCACTTCATCCTTGAATAGTGTGTTCAAAGGCTCAATCAATTTAAATTGCATATCTTCCGGCAGACCGCCAACGTTGTGATGTGATTTAATTGTTTGTGCAGTGGCCGTACCACTTTCAATAATGTCTGTGTAAAGTGTACCCTGTGCAAGGAAATCAATTCCTTCGAGCTTCGTTGCTTCGTCATCGAATACGTAGATGAACTCGTTACCGATGATTTTCCGTTTTTGTTCAGGATCTGAAACGCCAGCAAGCTTCGATAGGAAACGTTCTTTTGCATCGACCTTGATTACGTTCATATTGAAACCTTCCCTGAATGTTTCCATTACACCTTCGGCTTCCCCTTTACGAAGTAATCCATGATCAACGAAAATACATGTCAGCTGATCGCCAATCGCTTTATGGATCAATACAGCAACAACGGATGAATCCACCCCGCCGCTCAATGCGCATAACACTTTTTTATCTCCGACCGTTTGGCGGATTTTCTCCATCTCGATTTCAATGAAGTTCTCCATTGACCAGTCACCTTTACAGCCACAAACGCCGAATACGAAATTTTTCAAAATGTCATTACCGTATACGGAATGACGGACTTCTGGATGGAATTGCACAGCATACAATTTACGAGACTCGTCACTCATAGCCGAAATTGGGCAAGACGGGTTCGTCCCATCTATTTGGAAACCTTCAGGCGTTTCCACCACTAAATCACCATGGCTCATCCAGACGATTTGTTCTTTTGGCAGGTCACTGAATAACTTGGACTCATTTTGGATGGCAAGTGTCGCTTTTCCGTATTCACGGTTCTTCGCTGGCTCCACCTTACCGCCAAAATGTTTGGTCATAAGCTGCATGCCATAACAAATACCGAAAATCGGAAGACCCATTTCGAATATGCGTTCATCACAACCAAATGCATTTGCATCATAAACACTGTTCGGGCCCCCTGAGAAGATGATTCCCGTTGGGTTCATTTTCTCAATTTCTTCTGCAGTAATTGTATGAGGATGAAGCTCACTGTACACACCAAATTCACGGATACGACGAGTGATCAATTGATTATATTGGCTTCCGAAATCAAGTACTACGATCATTTCCTGGTTTTTTTGCAATTCTGTTTTCCCCGGCACAAACGTCACCTCTATCAATGTAATTCACTCATAAAATCGAGTGATAATTCTTATAAAAAATATTATCATAAAAAAAGAAAAACTAAAAACCCACCCTCAAAAATACAGAAAAAGTACAGACGAAGGCAGATTTTCAGCTTTCCTGTTAAAATCCGCCTTCATAGTCAAATCATTTACGGTGATTCGGTAGAAACTTTCGATCCATATTATCGAGGATATATGAAGGATATATTAGTTTAAGTTAGTTTTTGTTATTGTATCAATATAATAAAAACCTGGTCAAGAGCTAGTTTTTCTCATTAAGCTTTCCCAACCCTTTTGAAAGTGTTTCCATTCCCCATCTTCCGCGTCTCCACGATATATCATTAACTCGTATCCAGCCGTCAATTCACTCATCTCATCTGTAGCGTACACTGCATCCACATAGGCGGCGTACTCCCTTAAGGTTTGCCCCTCCGGCCGAACTAAACCAGCCCGTTTTAATTGTTTCAATAATATTAAATAAGCTGTCGAGAAATGAGCATCGGTTTTCTTTCTATAACGAAGAATCTGCAGATGAGGAATCCACTTCCTTCTGAGGAAATAACCGATAGAAGCAAAAATCAATCCACCTGATAATGTGATTGCAGACCATTTTAAGAACCCTTTTATGTTCCCAAAACCCGTTTTCACGGAGGATTGAGTTTCCCTATCTGGTGTATCCTGGCGTTCCCTGGTCTCTTTCTTTGTTTGCTCTTCATTAGTCGGAGTTTCTTCAGGTTTCTTGATTGCTTCCTGTTTCAATTCCGAATCGTAAAATTCAACTTCCCCATTGAAACCCTTAGTCGGCTCGAAGGGAATCCAGCCTATCCCTGAAAAATAAACCTCGACCCAGGAATGTGCATTATTATTGGTCACTTTATAAACGGATTCGCCATCAAGGATGGATTTTTCCCCTTCGGTATAGCCCTTTACCCACCTTGCAGGTATATTGGCGGCCCTTAGTAAAACGACCATGGCAGTTGAAAAATTATCGCAATACCCTATCTGTGTCTCGAATAAAAATTGATCGACATAATCTTGATTGCTCTCTGGATACGGAATATCGTCCTTGGAATAAATGAATTCAGCTCCGTCAAAATAATCCTCAATGGCTTTTGCTTTATCGTACCAATTCGTTTCATTCCTTGTAAGCCGGGAGGCCAATTCAAATATCCGGTTTGGCAATCCCTCTGGAAGCTGAGTGTTTTTTTCCATTAATAAATCCATGGAATCGTCGGGTTCCGTCACCTTCCTTAACTCGGCTATATCAAAACTTGGCATATCATAAACCAGTTCATACTCTTTCATGGAAAGTCGTTCGCCATTACCCTGTTCGGAAATAAATTTGTCCCTCTCCTGATAATATTTGAAATCCTGCCCGTTTTTGCCCTCGATCTTTTTTACATACCCGGACTGCGGATGAAGGATATGCGAATATGATTCCGTCATGGATACTTTTGCCGTCATTTCTTCAGTCCTCACCCATTCAGGAACGTCGTAAATATCTAAAGTTGCCATATCCTGCCCGTTGGAAAAAGTGTGAAATTCCGTTTCCGGTTTGGAAACCCACCCTTTACCGGTATAAACATTCTTGTTCTCGACTTTCCAGTAATGTCCTGCAGGAGCATTATTATAAAAAACGATGGAACTATCCGGCTCTATCGAACCGCCAAGATCCGAATCGTCTTCATCATATCCGACACTTTTACGCTTCGAATCACCGTCTTCTTTCACAGCTTTATCAGAATAGGAAGTAATATAAGGCACCGGGTCCGGCCACTGCGGAGAGAGCTTTGGGGCAGCGAAACCGACAAGGACACTTACCAATATCATGCCGGTCAGCATCAAGATCCACTTATTGATGGAAGCCATCGGGAACTTAATCCTCTCCTGTATCGTTAGCCGCAGTAGGGAAAGCAAGCCGAGCATCAAAAACCCGATGATGATGATTCTTATCATTGCCCTATCCCCCGCATAAGGAGTGAATGTATCGAGTACAGATATAAAAATCACCGTTAACATAAAAAAGAAAAAGATGCTTTGCCTCACCATCACCCAGTAATGGATCAAATATGTCACAAGCCAAAGAAGGACAAAAAATAGAAACGTTCGAAATGGATTTGTGATCAACTCCCAATTCCCATCACATATAAAACCAAGATTGCCCTTAAAATCTGCTAGAAACCCTTTCAGCCATGACAATTGATATAAAGCCTCTTTTGAATGGAGGAACTGTAATGAAATCATTATATAAGCACTAATGAGAATAAATCGGATCGACCAATGTATGCGGAAATAATGCAGTAGCAGGGAGTAGAACAAAAATAAGATAAAAATGATGATATTACCTGTATCGGTAAGTCTATCGACAGGCCTTAACCATTCAGTAATCAACAACAAACCAAATACATACATGAGGACGTGCATGAACCTTTCCAATTTTTCGGTAGTGACATTCATTTCACCATCACCTCCGATCTGTCAAACTTTAGATGACCATGTTCCAAAAAGCTAATCTTTATCCCCCTCGAAACAGCTGTAGACATTGAAAACCTTTCCTCATCAGTAAGATCTGCCTGTTTCTTCACGCATAACATCAATCCCTGATTAGGCCGGAAAGCACTCAATAAGTCCACCTTTTCTAAGGTTAAGTCTGAAACGATGAATATCACAGCAGCGTTTGCCGGAAGAATTCCCTTCCGGACATTTTCGTTCAATGCGTTTACAACACCCGGCTCTTCTTTAGCAAGCCGGTAAAAAATCTTTCGTTTCTGTTTGTTGCCTGCTGCTGCCGGTATGATTAACCTCGACCCCATACTCACATACCCAATTTCCATGCCTTTCTTTAACATGGCATGGGCAATGGAAGCTGCCATTTCAATGGATTCTTCGAATAAATCAGAAGGCTTTTCATCAAGCATGATGAATACATCCCGGTTTTTCTGCACCTCGAATTCCTTCGTCATGATTTCACTCGTCCTGGCAGTCGCCTTCCAGTTAATCCAAGACAATTGATCGCCTGGCTGATATTCCCTTACACCGGAGACCACTGAATGTTCCCGTTGTGTTTTTTTTGTTGAAACCACTGCCCCCTGATTGAACACTCGATCAAGATCACTGTAGGCAAGCTCGTGATAACGAGGAAAAACGGTTATTTTCAAAGGTGAACTATATATCGCTTCCTTTTCGACCAGCCCGAAAAAGTCCCCAATCCAAAAGCGGATCGATTGAAACGAATGCTCTCCCCGCTGCAAGTTTTCCAAGGTATATGACATGCTGAAGGTACGCTTGAATCCCGGAAAGATAATTATTTTCCTTTGTAGTCCCCTATCTTCCATCTGCTGAGGAAATTCCTCCTCTACCACCATAAATAATAGGGGCAGCCGGTTTTCACGCGTAAACGTCAATGCTATCTCAACAGATTCACCAGCCTGGCATTCCCTTTTATTGACCTTTCTCTCAACGGTAAAATCATGCAGCGGATAAAACAGCAGGATCAAAGCGTACACAGAAAACGGCAAAAATGAATAAAAAATGAACCAACTGACAAAACCGCCTTGAAACATTGCATAGCAAAAGGAAACAGTCATGAGTAATATAAGTCCGATCACACTGATATTTCCCCTTAGAATGTTGATGAATCTTCGCATTAGGTCACAGCCCGCTTCACAGGCACTTTTGTTGTCGCGACAATTTCATGTATCACCATTCCAGCATCGAAGCCTTCATAATTCGCTTCAGGCTTCAAAATAAGCCGATGGGAAAATACGAAAGGCACTAAATATTGAACATCGTCAGGCAGAACATAGTCCCTGCCCTGGATCAGCGCGTAAGCCTGGGCTGCCTTCATCAATGCTATCGATCCACGAGGGCTCACCCCTAAGTAGACCCCTTCATGTGAACGTGTTTGATTCGCCAATTCAACAATGTACCGTTTTATTGTGTCATCCACTATCACCGCTTTTACCTCAGCCTGTAATTCTATCAATTCATCCAAGGTGATGACGGATTCCAATTCCTCTAGCGGTGCCGTGTATTGAGCCCTATGTAGAACCTCTATCTCTTCTTCCACACCTGGATAGCCCATTTTCATTTTTAATAGGAATCTATCCAATTGAGCCTCCGGCAGCGGATATGTTCCCTCGTACTCGATTGGATTTTGTGTCGCCATTACGAAAAAGGGCTTCTCCAATCCTCTTGTGACACCATCAATCGTCACACTTGCCTCTTCCATCGCTTCAAGCAATGCAGACTGGGTTTTCGGCGAGGTCCGGTTTATTTCATCAGCTAAAATAATATGGCCCATTATCGGACCTGGCCTAAAGATGAATTCTTGTTCCTTAGGATTGAAGATCGAAACGCCAGTAACATCCGAAGGAAGTAAATCAGGCGTGAATTGAATTCGCTTGAAGCTTGCACCTATTGATTTTGCCAATGCCCTTACCATGACTGTCTTTCCCACACCCGGAACATCCTCCAATAAGACATGTCCGCCGGAAAGGAGTGCCACGATGCTTAGTTCTGCTATATCCCGTTTTCCGATAATCACCTTTTCGATATTCCCCAGAACCATTTCCAGTTTTTGATTGACCTGCTTATAAATCATTCTCTACCTCCCGGGATTCACATTATCACTATTATTTCATGTCTTCTCTATATCACATATTTTACATTAAGACCCAATTGAACCTTACATTGTAAGTTTACTAGATTATCGGAAAACCATAAACGAATTTGTTCTAAAATATTAAAGCGGCTTACTGAAAAAGGCAGGGTTAACTGTTTGCTTAGTGAATATGAACCAATGATGACGTCCATTTGTTTATTGAAAAAGGTCCTATCACGCCATGACCAAGGATTGGGGAAGCTGTTGAACTCGCAGACTGTTCATCCTGACTTGTTCAAATAACTGATAGGATACGCCAATAAATCGGCGCATCGCAGTTTGTAGACAAAAGGGTTTCGGAATTAAAAAATTCCGAAACCCTTTTGAAATTCCAATTTTGGCAGTTAAGAGAATTGGGCCGGGAAAAGCGCGTTTAGGGAGACCCCGCAGGCGCAAGCCGAGGGCGGACCGCCCTCGGAAAGCGAGTGCCTGGAGCGGAGATCAACGTCCAAATTGTACAAGCCATAAATAAACGGCAGGCAAACTCCAATAAATCGTCCACCTTTTCATAATTTCCCGCTCCTGTCATCAGGGCAATGAAGCCATGGCCTTCCGATCTGTATATTCTTAAGTTAACTTCTATTCTGTCTTGTTTATGCTAAAATGAATGCAATCCACTCCTAAGATATAAGAGGTACTGATCATGTATAAAAAATTCTTCATTTTGATCTTCGCAGCCGCCCTTCTTTTAGGGCTTATTAAAACCGTTATGGATATGTAGTTAAAACAGCCCGATTCCTGAGGGGAATCGGGCTGTTTTCATTTTCGTTTAACCTCTCCATTCAGCTTCCCCATTTTCGGGATAAGGATAAAAAACAAACAAACGACCAAAAGTGCCAAAACGATGCCTAGCAATATCGTCAGGTCAAAATTAAGCGAAGGCTCTGTTTCTTCTTCGTTTCTCGTTGGAATGCGGACCTCCGAGAATAATCCAAGCTGTTCTGATTTTGAAGCGATGGTATTATTTTGATTCTCCATTACAGGAGACTGAAACAGTGAGTCCTTCACCGAGTCAATGGCATCATATTTCCCTCTTTCAAAAGTGAGGTCCTTTTGTTCTTCAGGCAGTTTCCGCTTCTGTTCCAACAATCCTTCTTCATGGAAATACTCCGTTTGAATATCAATATCGTTTTCTTGATATTCATTGGGCTCCACCATCGGTTCCTCTTCCGCCCCGCCATGAGGTGCATGGCTAAAAAACAGGATGAGCAAGACAGGCATTACGTATTTATTCCACTTCATGGGCCATTGCTCTTCTTTCTGCAAGACGCTTCACTATATATGGAATGACCGTTGCGATAAGCGTCAGTACAATCAAGATGATACTAGCCGGAATGAATGCCGACTGATTACCGAATTGAATGGACATGTATACGTCCGCAACAGGGTGGTCTACATTGAAATTAGGCATGATTAAATCCAATAATGGAATGGTAAAGAAACTGATCAAACCAATCACCAGGATAGCACCGACAAACGGCCCAATCGAGAAGGCAAGTCGGGTAAACGCTGAACAGAAGAATAAAAGCAGGACGGTGAAGACGGTCCATTTAATCTCCTGCATATCTCCCAGTGGATAGATCTTCAAGCCATACATGCTGATGATTAAACCTACGATCAGATTCAATAAGGTAAACAAGGCTGCATGGACCATCATTGGAATGGTTTCATAATGATGCAGGAAGAAACCGATCAATATCCCAGAAATGAGTATGATCACCAACATGACGATCGGCGGGATATTAACCTTTTCCTGATGAAGGACCTCCCCGCTGATTTGTACGGGATTCGCTAAATATTCGTACACATACCCGTTCTCCTGATCATCGACTAGAGTGTTGTTCAAGACGCTATATACGTCCGTCTTGATTTTTTCGGTTGAGTCTACATTTTGGGACCAATTATCATTAAGCTGATCGGCCCTTTCCTGCACGGACCCCACTTTCGCTTGCAGGTCTGCTGTATCCTTCGTGACCGTTTCCTGTCTTTCCGCTACAGAATTGACAAGCTCGGAAATGAAGCCGACAGTTGTTGACGTATTGTCTTGAAGTGATACAAACATTTCTCCATCAAGGTTAACTGGCGGTTCGGCCTCCATCTCAGGAACTTCCATATCACCCGACAAATTGGCAGACACTTCTTGAGCCTTGCCGGAAATTGCCGCCAATTCAGCTAAAGTGGCTTTTTGCCCCGTTTCAACGTTAGCATCATATTCTTTCATATAACCCATAATGGATTCCGAGAACATCCCGAAGTTCTCATTGACTCCTGCTAAACTGGCTTTAACGAGTTTCGCTTCTTCATCTACATTTCCGGAAACCCCATTTTTCAAGTTTTCCAATTCTTTTATATTGGCTGCAAATATCTTATCTACATTTGCTTCGGTGACTCTTTCAGCCAATTCACCATAAGATGAGAGTGAACCGTAATAGGCAAGGAGGGTAGTTGAATCCCGATTGATGATAGGATTCTCGAAGGCCTTCACAAGCACCGCTCGCCTTTCTCCCCCCACCTTTTCTAGAAGTGACTGTTCGAGAGTCTTGATTTCTGCGACGGCCTCTTCGATTGTCATACTCTGGATGTCCTGTAATTTTTGAATATCTTCCTGTGACTTTTTCCATTGGTCGCCTAAATCCTTATAATTCGTGCCGAGTTCATTATAATCAGCTTGTAATTGCGTAAACTGCGCCAGCAGGTCATTATATGAATCTACCAGTGTATTAAACTCCGTTATCACTTGGTTATAATTCCCCGTTCTGCCGCTTACCGTTCCGCTGAGATTATTGATTTCCGTTTGGAGTTCCGCTGTAAGGATGTTGAGTTGTTCAGCAGCTCCTTCACTTCCTTCTGCCGGCACCAAACTTTCAAGTGCCGTGTTGATCCCATTGATTTGATCCAGCAATACCTGCAGAGACAGTTCATCAACCGGGTCCTTCTTGTCAGGTGCAGCAGCTGATTCACCTTTTCCCGTTTCCGTTTCAATATCCTCTATAGGCGTCGTTCCTTCACCTATATCCTCCCCATCACCAGAGCTGCTTGCAAGATTTCCTCTTTGCATAAGCAAGGTTGACTGAAGGTTATCAAGACCCGCCTCTTCCGATTGTTTCAATTGTTCAATCGAGCTTTGTTGATCTTGGGTGATTTTCGTAATTTGTTCTACTTGTTTGTCTTTCATGCTTGTTGAAAATTGTTCCAATTCATTACTGCTGGAATCAAGTTTCTGCTGCATGATTCCAACATTTTCTCTAATGCCTTGATCATTAAGGCTGTATTTCGTATTCATCCCTTGCTGAATCTCTGGTATAGATTTATTCCCCTCATTCAGCACCTTGTCGTATGACTGCACACTCTCCATGACAAGCTGTTGATTTTGGGCAGAGGCCTTCTCAAAAAGGATACTTTGAGCTTTTTGATATTCCTCAAAAGAAACAACATCTTTCACAAATGAAGCCATTTGAGTCTTCGTGTCCCCTATTTCACCCATTGTTTCAGTACTTGTTTTGCCAGCATCTTTCGTCTCGGCAAAAACTCCTTCAAGCATGTCCTTATGCTGCTTGATTTCGCCTGCAAGACTTTCCGAGCTTGGAGTATAAAACTCATACATCGTGTTTTGAAAAGCGATTTCTTTAGCAAGGACATTATCGAACTTCTTACGGATGTCCTCGACCGATTGGGAAACATAGCTCCAATACTGTGTGGAAATATGCTTATTCATTTTGCTCTTTGTTTTCTCTAATTCCTTTTGTACCTTTTCCATGTTCTCTGCATTCAAACTGGGTTGTACCTTGTACTTTATCCCCGCCTTGACAGGCTGTTCATCATCGAACGTATAAATATTCTCTGAAAAATCGGATGGAAAATATATGACTGCATCGTACTTTTCATTTGCAAGTCCACTTTCCGCCGTACTTCTATTTACCACAAACCACTCATATTCAGAATCCTTGTCCAGTGTAGTAACAAGCTCTGAGCCCATGTAAATGGGGTTATTGTTAAATTCTGTCCCATTATCTTCATTTACAATGGCGATTTCGCGAGAAGCCGTTTCCGTCTTTTTCATTGGATTTTGGCCAATATAAGAAAAAAACAAGATTGGCAGCGCTAAGATCACCAGTATTTTACCGATTAACAGCATCGGTTTTATTTTTTCAGACACTCTCTTGCACTCTCCTTCTTTCTTCACTTAGCGGAATTTGGATTTTATACTCCTGGCCATTCAGCACAAAGTATCCGTAACCCGGCTGTATTTCTTCTTCTTTTCTGGAATAGGAGAGGGTGTACAAGCTTTGGTCCGATTTTTTAAGAAGCAAAACAGCCTGTCTGACTTGTTTCAGTTCGGTTGTCAACGAATCATACCCCTTCGTGAAGTCGTTGGCATTTCCAGCGACAATCAGACTAAACCCGAGATGGCTGTATTGTTTCATCAAACTGCTGATCCTATCCTGAATCCTGCCGTCTATCGTTTGTTGGATCCTTGAAATGCTATCTATGACAAATATGACCGGTGGGAATTCCAGTTGCTTCATCGGTGTCAATTCCAATGCCGCAAGATAACTTCGCTCACGTTCTTCAAATATTCCAGTGATATGATCGAGCCATTCGGTTATCCGCTCTTTTGTTTCCACATAGCTCACCTTCTCCTCAAAAGCATAAGAAGATAGGCCGCGATCCACTCCGTCAAATAATCCAATTTCGCCGACCGCCTGTGTAAGCAACGATTCCAGCAGCACTTTAAGGACATTCGTTTTCCCTTTACGTGACTGTCCTACGACAAGCAGGAATGGATTGGAATTCAACTCCACGAATACAGGTGTAACGCTTTCCTCTGAAAGCCCGATTGGAATGGTATCCTTCTTAATCGTTTGTGAGCAGTAACTCTTGAAGCTGCTGGAATCAAGACGTGCCGGTAACATCCGAATCGCCGGCGGTTTGTCCATTTCCTTATATTTAACCTTATGTTCTGCCACAGCTTGTTTCATTTCTTCCAAAACGGCTATATCATCCGCTCCATCGGCTGGTAAGTAAATCTGGGTGAGATAGGTTTGGTCCTTTTTCACCAACGCCCTGCCAGGAACAGGTTCATTTTCATAAGGGGTTCTCCCCAAAACTGAATATTTTTCCGAACTGTCCATTAAGTAATGGACGACCTTCGTCTTAAGGCTATTCATTAACGGCTGGCGAATCGCATTGATTCTCGTTGCCGTTAAAATCATGAAGATTCCAAGTGATTGTCCATCACGTGCAAACTGAACGAATTGGGCTTCCTGATCCTGCATCTCATCCTTCACTATGTCAAAATTGTCGACCACGATATAAATAATCGGCAATTTATCTTCCACCAATGCATTATAGAGCTTTATGTTACTAAGCTCCTTTTCTGAAAAAAGCTGCTTACGCCTTTCCATTTCCGCCTTCATGAATAACATGAATTTTTCGATTTTCCTTAACTCATCGAACCTAAAGTATTCCCCAGTATGAGGCAGCTGGCGCATTGGCAGTAAAGCGCTATTCCCGAAGTCGAAAATATAATAATGCAGTTCTTCAGGAGTGAATTGATCTGCAAAACTAAAGAGAAGTGTCAAAACGGTGGTTGACTTGCCGTACCCGGAAGAACCAAAAACCCCAATATTCCCATCGTCAATCCAGTTATAGACATAATTGGTCTGGCTTTGCAATTCGGGCTCATCCTTCATTCCCAGGTGGAATTGATTCATCGTCAGGCTTCTCTCAGGGTTTCTTGATAAACGATCTGAAAGAGGCGGCAGCCATGGGCTTGCCAACTTCTTAATCTCCATTTCTTCCTGTATCGCCACAATTCGATCCGCCACGGCTTCAATTTCACTAATCTTTTCTTTCCTCTTATTAGTGACCTGTTCCGATACATTTGAGATTTGAACAAGACCGAGGTCCGTGACAAGTGCCACTTCATCCTCAGATCCAACCGTATCCTCTAAATATGGGGCACCGCTCCACGCAGACTGGAACAATTCATAAACCTCGTTATTTCCTACCTGCAAATATCCCCGTCCGGTGACAGTAATATTTGCCGCATCGCTATTTTTAAGAATTTCCTTACTATCACTGGCATCCTGCACTTTCAAGGAAATTTTAAAACGGGCATTGCTCCAAATCTGGTTATCAATTACACCGCCCGGCTTTTGTGTAGCAAGAATTAAATGAACTCCCAAGCTCCGTCCAATTCGCGCAGTGCTCACTAATTCGCGGATGAAATCGGGTTCTTCGTTTTTAAGTTCCGCAAACTCATCTGATATCAAAAATAAGTGCGGTAACGGTTCATCCGCTTTGCCTTCTTTGTATAAGTCCGTGTAATCGTTGATATGATTGACTTCGTATCGATCAAACATGCGCTGGCGTTTCTTCAATTCACTATTGATGGATGCTAGTGCCCTGGCACTGAAGTTCTTGCTTCCCTCAATATTCGTAATGACTCCCAGCAGATGCGGAATCTGCCTGAATGGCTGTGCCATTCCACCGCCTTTATAATCAATGAGCAAAAAGGCAACTTCATGTGGATGATAATGAACGGCTAATGATAGGATGTAGGTTTGCAGTAATTCACTTTTCCCCGATCCTGTCGTTCCGGCAACCAATCCATGGGGGCCATGCGCCTTTTCATGCAAGTTCAATTCAACCCTATCCGTTTTCCCTTTCAATCCAATCGGAACTGCCAAGGATTTGGAAGACAGATTGGTCCGCCAGTTTTGGCTGATGGGCAGATCTTCCACTTCACGAGCTTTCAATAATTCAAGGAATGAAACCGTTTCTGGTATGGAATTGTTCATGCCTTTTTGATGATCTAATGAACGGAGCGTACGTGCATAACGCTCATTTCCTTCTTTTGAATGTGCATCAAGTTTAAAAGGAGTATGAACGGCCTTCGTTTGCTGGATGAGAATCTCACCCTCAAAATCATTAATGTACTTAACAAGCGTATGGACATTTTCTGTCAAACTTTCTTTTGCATCCGCTGCAAAAATCGTCGAGATGCCTAAATCGTCCGTTTTGCCTTCTAAATATTCCAATATGACATGCTCAGCAATTAAATTACGATCCGTGACAATAAAGACAAAGTGGGGAGTGAATCTCACTTTCCCTTTGTTCTCATCCAAATCTCTTTCCCTTAATAGCTGATAAATCGAGGTCAGCAGCTGGTCACGTGATTGCTCATTATATATGAATCCTTTTGCATAGGCATGCGGCAATTGAAAATGAGGGAGCCATTTCATCCATTCCCATTCCTGATAATCCTTTTCCGGAAAGATGGCGACAAATCGAACATCATGATAACTGTGAAAAAAGGCCAGTTGCCCAATCAATTGCTGCAGCTCCCGTTTAACAATCGATTCCTTTCCGACCAGGCCCATCGATCCGTTTGATAAATCGATCGATAACGGAAGATCTTCCAAGTTTTTGTACACATCCACAAGTTCCTGCGACTGCTCAAGTAAATCATCTATATCCCGATTGGACATATCGCTGCTATTTACCGACACCTGATAACTTGAGGGTATGGTCGCCGTTCCGATCTTAAAGTGCAGAGCATCTTCACTTTCCAGAGTTCGTTCCCATATACGATCGCTAATACCATCAGTTAGAAGCTTCATCCTTTCAAAGGAGGGGTAATGATAGAACAGCACATTCTTTTGTTTTTCAGACAGCTCTTGAAGTTCTTCCCTCTTCTGCTCTAGATACCTGGTATATACACGTTGGCGTTTTTCTTCTCTGAATTTTTGCTTCTTTTTGTCTTTAAAGTATTGTACCGTCGAGGTAACTAAAGTCGTCGTGAACATCACAATCGATATGATGATGAAAATGCCCCGCGGCTGAATGACCGTGATGACCCCCATGACGATCAGCATCATTAAGGGCGGCATAAGGATTAACCATAACCCTCTATTATTATCTTCCGCTTCTTGGCTCGGAAAAGATATCGTCACTTTCTCATCCGGCAATTCGTAGATCATCCTTGGTGTCCGGCGATACTGTGGATAGTTTTTTTTCATTTCAGAGATTGGCTTCTTCATTTTAGCTAATGATGTTTCATAACTTTCGGCGCTATGAATCATCAATAAGTCGCCTTCAATCAACCTCAGCACCATATGCGGCCAGCAAACCAGATCACCATTTTGGATGGGAACAGCCTTCGTTACCCTTTCACCATTCAGGAATATCCTGCCATTTTCCTCTGGCATGAGGTGCCACTGCCCTTTATGCAGCACAAGGGAAAAGTCATTGCCGGAAACGGGTCCTTCTTTACGAATGGTCGCTCCCGCCTTGTCCGATAAAGTGATTTCTTTCAAGTTGCCTATATAATAGAGGCTTTCTTCCAATTCCCCTGACGTATAAAAAATCTCGACCGTTTCTTCTCCTTCTTGAAAGGTGAAGCTATGGAATGGCTTTACATCGCCAAGCTTCTTGCCCTCTCTAAACACCTCATATTCATCAAGTCCCTCATTTTTTTTCAGCTTGATAGGACCTTGTTCAAAAGGAATGGAATAAACGGTGATCGTATCCTGTTTTGATGGCCCAATCGAAATTGGACCGTTATGATTATCCTTGATCGTAAAGGATTGGTAGGTCCCACTAGAATAAATCCATAATAAACTCATTAAATCTCACCTCCGCAAAAGGCCCATTGCTCACTCTTTGCTTTTCTCTTTTTCTTCAGTTGATTTTTTGGAGGAATCCTTACTTTCTTCTTTTCCCCCAGAAGCAGGTTCGTTTTCCACTTCTTCTTTTACAGCAGGTTTTGCTTCCGCTGCGCCTTTATCCTCTACATTCGAATCTGTTGCAGCAGGGTTCTGACCTTGCTGTTCCTCCATTTGCTTATCCAATTCCTTTTTTTCCTTTTCATATTGGGACAGCTCAGTATCGACTTCTTTAATTTGCGTTTCCTTTTCTTCCCCAGATAGGCTATCGTCCAACTTAATCTGTTCTTTCTGGTTTACCAGCCCATACATAATCAATTCGCGATCCTCCATGATTCTCGCCAAATCGATCGCTTCCTCGCTCATGCCCCTGCCTATATAAATCCAATATAGGAGATACTGACTATCCGTTTGCAACGTGATTGCATTTTCCACGTTTTTCCTGGCTACTCCCTCTAATGGTTCATAAGTGACGTAGGACTTCGCCAGTTCATATTGAACCACATACGGCATCTTTTTCGGATCGTAGTTTTCCAAACGGTCAATGACTTCACTGTATTTTTGTTTTAAGAAGCTTTCACCGCTTTCTACATATGCTTCCTGCTTAGGGTGGGAGAAGAATAGTGTGTAAATCGTAAACAATAGCAGTGGTACGAGAACGATCACCGTACCCCAAAGTGTATAACGGCCCGTTTTCCATTTCTTTTCAGGGATATGTACAAATGCCTTTTCTTCCTTCTCTAGAGCTTCTATCCGGTTTTGAATGACCGTGGAAAGTTCATCCCAAGTCCCCGATGACAATATACTTTGTGATTCGTTCGATAGTTTCAGTGTTTTATGGTAAAGCAGATACTCCTCGAATGTATGCTGCCCATCCACAAGCGCCGAAATCGTTGCCTTCGTTTCTTTAAATAACTCATCTTGATTATGCTCATAAGGAGGCAAACTGTCTTTTACGCCATAATGCAGGAAATATGGGGTTAAGCTTGAATCAAAAACGATATTTTCCGGACAGACGACTAGTTGCAGGCGATTCAATTCATGATTCCTTATTTTCTTCAGGATTTGATAAGACGATAACCATTTACTCAATGGATTTTTATCTTTAGCTTTGGAAAAAACAAAAAAAGAGGCTGGTGGATTTACTCTGATCTTCACCTCGTCCTCTGTCACTTCTATATGTTTCTGGAGAGCATCATCCGCTTCATGAATAAGCTGTAATTCCAGTGGGTCCTGCATCGATAGTTTTGCCCGTTGGAAAACGAACGAATGCCCCTTATCATCCTTCATCATTGCAGCTTCTGTTTTTTTCTCCAGATATGGTTTCTCATCCATTTTATGTAACTCCTTTACCCCTGCTAAAGGGCTTTAGACTTTTTTCCTATAAAGAGTCCACACCTATCCATTAGAGGATCTCAAGGCGGTCCCCCGTCGTAATTCCGCTATCAAGCAGGGTTTCATAACCTGAACATACGAACTCTTTATTCTGAACCCGCACCCAATAGCCTTCTTTAGGTGCACTGGCAATATCCTTTACCTGCCATATTATCTCCACAACCTTCTTGATGGAGCGGTAATTCGACACTTGCAAATCAAATACTTCCCCTGTATACCTGTTTAAATCGATCGTTAGTTGAATATATATGGAAACCACCTCTTTTAAAGCAAAAAAGCACCACGATCTTCAAAAAGAGTCGCGGCGCTTTTTCCTAGAAATTCTTTTTCTCATTTACCTAATGATTATCCGCGAATTTGACTAGCAATCTGATTATCTGTGTCTTCAAGGATTTGAGCTGATTTATTCAATTGTTGAGAAACTTCATTCAACAAGCGAGCCATATCCATGAATGAAGGCTTTAATTCTTCGTACTGACCTACGAAAGCCTCACTGGAGGAACCTTCCCAAATACCAGTTAAATGATCTCTCATTCTATCTAAACGACCAATCATATCCGTTACTTGTTGGCTCTCATTATCATATTGTCTAGCTACATCTTTCAGTTCTGAAGGTGTTACGCGAATTTGTGACATAGAAAAAATCCTCCTTTTATCTTATATAGTACATTTTAATAGAACCATACATTTTCTGCCATATAAATAAGCGCAAAGTCGAAAAATGGTAAATTATAATTATGCAAAAAAACCTAAATATGGCATTATGAAAGTCTATGTACCTGTTTTCCCAAACCTTTAAACCCATTTTTTAATTAATTTTTAATATTTTACTTTTTTATGGTAAAAAAAGTACCTTATACCCAATATTTCTGAACCGTTATCCATTAATATGGTTTTCACCATAATAATAGTGACTTTCGACTTTCTTTTCTACGAAATTAATCAAACGTTTGATTAAACTCTGAAAAGCAATTTTTATAATTGATCGAATATAAACCATTTACAAAAGGACATCAGAATGAATGGAAGACCATTTGTACCATGCTATTTTCAACTTTATTCTGACAGGAATCCTTGTCATATAGCGAGAATCGATATATCCAACAGAAACAGGCCAGCTTTTCCCAATGATTCAATTACGTTGCTTAGTCATATAACCCGTTCCAAAAAATGCTTCAAAAACCGCTCACTTTCCACATTCGTACAGACACGGATTCTAGGTTCGCCATCCTTTTGACCGATTGTCCTGCCTGCTTCTTCACCCTCGGTCACCACCTTGACGCTCATCCATTCTGTCCTGACAAAACTTGAATCAATCGCAACCCCGACTGCAAGCGGATCATGAAGGGCGCAACCACCCAAACCTGGATGGGAGTTTTCATATGCTTTCATATAATAATCGGTCATTTCGGCTAAAAATTCGGCGCTTTCCTTACCAGTGGCACGCCAATCATCAAGCTTCGATTTCAGTAGGTATGTTTGCAGGGTCACATCAAGCCCCACTAGGGTGATCGGCAGTCCTGAAGTCAATACCTGATGGGCCGCTTCTGGATCTGATATTATGTTCGCTTCAGCATAAGGGGTTACATTTCCTGGTACGTTTACGGCACCGCCCATAATTACGACCTCTTTTACAAGCGACATGATCATCGGCGCTTTATTGATCGCCAATGCGATGTTAGTCAGTGGCCCAACTGCAATGACCGTAATTTCATGCGGTCGGCTTTGCACTTGATCGATAATGAAATCTGCTGCATTTCCTTGTGATGCTTTGATGGTTGGTTCAAACCGAAGGGTATTTCCTAACCCGTCTTCCCCATGAACATGCTTGGGATACCGCTTCTTCCTTCCGCGTACCAAAGTTTGGTCAGCACCTTCATATACTGGTATGCGCCTATTTAATTTCTCCAAGACGGCAAGTGTATTACGGGTCGAATCAACAACGGGCACGTTACCAAAGCAAGTGGTGAATCCGAGCACTTCCAATTCAGGGGAATTTAAAGCATATGCCATCGCCATGGCATCATCTATCCCCGTATCTACATCAAATATGATTGGTTTCAATTTTTCCACACCTTCCAAAATCACTTTTTGCTTTAACAACTCATTGCTTCTCTTATCTCTTCCTTATGTATAAAGAAACACTGTTTTCCAACTGAATTTTAACATTCAACGATAGCCCAGTTCCACAGAAAGTTAGGAATACTCATAATTCACGATAAGTACAGGCGGTACTTGTATCTACCAGTAAAAATAGTTGACCGCCCATAA
This sequence comes from Peribacillus sp. FSL M8-0224, assembly GCF_038003055.1. NCBI lineage: Bacteria > Bacillati > Bacillota > Bacilli > Caryophanales > Bacillaceae > Peribacillus > Peribacillus sp. FSL M8-0224. Next base: position 5,718,379 of record NZ_JBBOOJ010000001.1, on the reverse strand, counting down.
ATATCAATGATATAAAAAGTGAAAAGAAGAAGTTGTACCACGAATTAGTTATGAATACATGCGTACGAATTTATGATATCCAAGGTGGAAAAAGGATGAAAATGTTTAAGTTGATAGAAGATGTCCCATCTGCGTATAAAAAAGGAACAAAATTCTTTTTAATATCGCATTCTGAATTCATTGGCGTGAAAAGCTATGTATTACTGGCAGAAGATTTGAAAGGAAAGATCGAAGTAACGGAAGAGGAATTGAGGAATAAATTCGTTTCCATACATTGATTCCTATATAAACTAAAAAAAGAGGAATTCCATTACTGGAATTCCCTCTTCTTTCTTATTTTAAGTCTTCAATCGAATCAATATCGACGTAATCCGGTACGACCAGACCATTCTTTGTTCCTTTTAAGTTTGGTCCAAGGTCAACCATTTCAGCTTTGTACTTATTATAGTATTCAAGATGTGTTCCCGGGAGCCATGCGGCCACCATGGCGTCCGCACTTCCGTTTGCAACGCCGGCAAACATCGGTCCCACTTCAACCTGACTTAATGTTACATCATAGCCATTCTGCTCCAGAACCTTGCCAATCACATTTGTGCTGGCAATTTCAGTGTCCCAGGCAACATAAACCAGTTTGATTTTTTCACCATTTCCTGTTTGTGCACCTTGAGTCCATTTGGATACTTTGTCCTGATTTTCCTTTATCCATTTTTCTGCTGCTTCTGAAGGAGACATCCCTTCAGAAACTTGGACCATTACATTTTCCATATCTTTAGTATCCCAGAAGAATTGATCAAGGATTTTATAAGCGCCAGGGGCATCCTGTTCAAGTCCTTTTCTGGCAATCGAATTAATATTTTCAGCCCCGCCAAAGGATTCATTCGGGTCTTCAAGATATTTCAAGTCATATTTCGAGAACATCCAATGCGGTGACCATCCTGTAACGACGATTGGTTCTTTTTTATCGATTGCTTTTTTCAATTCAGCAACCATTGCCGCCGAAGACCCTTCAACCAACTTCCAATCATCCAGTTTATAATCATCTATAGCCGTTTTAGTCAACTTCATCAATCCTGCTCCAGGTTCAATACCGATGATTTCATAATCGGCCTTGGCAGCAAAACTATTTTTATCCCCGTTCACAGCCGTATCTTTTGTAAAAGTACCGAATAGCGCAGTACCCACAACTAGTAAGGCCAATATTGTAAAAATGATTTTCCTGCTTACGACATGCTCGTAAGCTGGTTTACGAAGGTTTTGCGTGATACGATCGAGTATGATTGCAATGATTACGATGGATAATCCTGCTTCAAATCCTTGCCCAACATTAATTTGGCTGACAGCCCGGTAGACATCCGCCCCAAGTCCGGGTGCTCCAACCAATGAAGCTGTAACTACCATGGATAGTGCCAGCATGATGCTTTGGTTAACTCCTGCCATAATCGTAGGAGTGGCCAACGGTATTTGTACCTTGAATAACTTTTGGCTGCTGGTTGAACCAAAAGCATCAGATGCTTCTATCAAATCATTAGGCACTTCCTGAATCCCAAGATTGGTCATTCGGATTGTCGGTGCAATCGCGAAAATGAATGACGCGATGATTCCAGGCACTACCCCTATTCCAAAGAATAAAATCGAAGGAATCAAATAAACGAATGCAGGCATCGTTTGCATGAAATCCAAGATTGGGGTAACGATCTTACGTACCGTGTTATTTTGGGCACACCATATTCCGATCGGTATCCCGATCACTATCGTTAAGACTCCTGACAATATAACGATTGCCAGTGTTTGGATGCTTGATTCCCAATAACCAAGATTATCGATCAATAGTAAGCTAATTAATGTAAATAATCCTAATGGCCATCTGCTTGTATAGGTAACCAGAAGGGTCAGGACTATGATTAACACGATGGAAGGTCCAGCACTCATTACATCGACCAGGATATCCAGTAGTCCCTCAATCACATTCGTAATAAGTGTAAATAATCCAGCAAATACAATAGTTATCCAATCCACTAAAGAATCGACCCATGCTCCTAGTGGGATTTTCGGCATATTCATTGAATTATTCACTCTCCATTTCATTCAAGGAATCTTTATTTCCGGCCAAAGCACCGATGACGGCACCGCGAAGAAGAATTCCTTTAATTCTGTTCTGATCATCAATCACTGAGATCGGCAAGCTTGAAGTCGCCATCACATCCATGAGGTTTCCAAGTAATTCATCCTCTTTTACAGTTGGGATATCAGTTGTCATCACTTCAGAAATCGATTGGTTATTACTCATTGCCTGACGTGCCTGTTCAGCAGTCACGGCCCCCAATAACTTCTGCTTCCTATCCACAACGAAAATGCTGGAATACCCTTGTTTGCGCATGATTTCCAAGGCAACCCTCGGGCCTCTGTCCACCGCAATCTTCTCTGGGCGTATCATCACATGAGACGCTGTCAATACTTTTGATAGATCAACATCTTCCACAAACTTCTCGACGAATTCATTGGCTGGATTCATCATGATTTGTTCAGGGGTACCCAATTGAATGACGCTTCCATCTTTCATAAGGGCAATTCTATCCCCGATTCTTAATGCTTCATCAAGATCATGGGTAATGAAAATGATCGTTTTTTTGTATTGATCTTGGATTTGAATCAGTTCATCCTGCATATCCTTACGAATCAATGGATCAAGGGCACTGAACGCTTCATCCATCAGTAGGATATCCGTATCACTGGCGAGTGCCCGGGCTAACCCAACCCTCTGCTGCATACCGCCGCTAAGCTGTGATGGCAGCTGATTTTCGTAGCCTTTCAATCCAACGGCCTCAAGAGCCTTCATCGCATTTTCATGACGTTTCGCTGGATCTACTTTTTGAATTTCGAGCCCGAATTCAGCGTTTTCCAATATCGTTTTATGCGGGAATAAAGCAAAGTTCTGAAATACCATGCTTATTTTCTTTTGTCTGACTTCCCTTAACCGGGAAGCATTCATCTTCACGATATCTTCGTCATCAATTAAGATTTCCCCCAAAGTGGGATCGATCAAACGATTGAACATGCGGATTAAAGTTGATTTCCCGCTTCCGGATAGGCCCATGATGACAAAAATTTCGCCGGGATAAATCTCGAAATTAACATTATTCACTCCGACCGTTTGTCCCGTTTCTTTCAAGATTTCCTTTTTCGATTTGCCTTGCTTCAATAAGTCTGTTGCTGCTTTTGGAGATTTGCCAAAAATTTTCGAGACATTTCTGACTTCTACATACGGCTTCATCAAGTCACCTCATTCTAATAGTTGCCCATATGATATTCAGTTTTGCTGAATTCCCCCGTTTTATGCGAGTGATGATTATTAATGCACAAGTATCTTGAAATAACCGAAATTCTACCCCTTCAAAAAAGCGGAAGTGACACTTATTTAGTGGCACAGGGCATACGTGTATAGAAAAATAATCTATATTTATTATTCCCAAGAAGCAATTCTTTACTTGGATTATATTTTGTGTGATAAATTGAGCATTTCAAGTAGGAAAAAAGAGGTGCAATCACAACTGAGGAAACTAGCAGGCACAACATATACCAACTGTAATATAAACGATTTCCACTTAGAGTTTTGTCCTGATGATGGACTTACGACTACCCTCTAAAGTACTTCATTTCCTTTACCAGGTGGAATGATACTTGCAGTGCAGTATAACACCAAAACGCATAGAAATATGATTATGGGATTCCCAATAGGTCTAATGAGCTTTGCAGGGAAAAGAGGTGCAATACAACTGAGGAAACTAACAGGCACAGCATATACCAACTGAAATATAATGGTTTTTTATTTTAGAGTTTTGTCCAGTCCCAACACACGGAATGAACCTGTATCCCTAAAGTACTTCATTACCTTAACAAAGAATGAATATAAGTTCAAATGATGCGGGACGGAATTCTTGCCTAAAAAGCCCATTTTCCCCATCGATTCTAAAGGTTACGGAAGACTCCAAAAACCTTGATATACCAACACTTCGACTTCCTATAATCATAAACTCCCAACATCGGCCGCAATTTTTTTTCAGTTTTTTTTAATTCTAAAATCATCCAAAAAGTGGGAAAGGTGCTTTTCCGCTTAAAAATCACATGGCAAGGTTGGGATTTCACACATTTTTTTATTGGTATGTTTTATGCAGCCATATTTGAAAATGTGTCACATATACAGAAAAAAAACCTTGAAACAACCATTTCATTTCAAGGTTCATGCATATCATCGATACAAACTATTTAGCATTCCTATGTTCATCAAAATCGATTTGGCATTCCTCTAGCGGAGTTACTTTCGTTTTCTTTATGAACTTATAACCAAGCCACATTACCAAAAAGAACGGGATGCCAAGATAGGCAGCGAACACACTGGCCCAGTTAATGTCATCGCCAATAAAGGCTTGATAGTTTTGCGCCAATAATACGAAGAAACAAAGGGCAAAGGAAAATATCGGCCCGAAAGGAAACCATTTTGATTTATAGGGAAGATCGTCCAGTGAATGCCCTTGAGCAATATAAGCTTTTCTAAACCGGTAATGGCTTGCCGCTATACCGAGCCAAAATATAAATCCAGTGACTCCAACCGCATTCATAAGCCAAATATAAATGACTCCATCACCGAAAATGGAAGCAAAAAAGGCCAACATCCCTACAAGTGAAGTGACAACCAATCCCCAAATGGGAACGCCGCGTTTGTTAAGCTTGCCAAAAATACGCGGTGCCAGCCCTTCTTTTGCCATGGAGTACAACATTCGGCTTGTCACGTAAAGACTCGAATTACCTGCGGATAATACGGCTGTCAAAATGATGGCATTCATCACGGAAGCAGCGAATGCCAGTCCCACTTTTTCAAACACCATCGTAAATGGGCTAACCATGATCGTGTGTCCCTGCAGACTGCCATTCGTATAAGGAACGATCAATCCGATAACCAATATGGCCAGGATATAAAAGAGGAAGATTCTCCAAAAAATGCTGCGAACTGCACGTGGTACATTTTTTGCCGGGTCTTCACTTTCACCGGCTGCAACACCGACTATTTCTGTACCTTGAAAAGAAAATCCAGCAGCAATGAAAATACCCAATGTTGCCAAAAAACCACCGGCAAACGGAGCGTCACCTACTGTGAAGTTTTTAAAACCAATCGCCTCTCCGTTCATGATCCCGAATATCATCAATATTCCGACAACAATGAAAATGATGATGGTCGCCACTTTGATGAGGGAAAACCAATATTCCCCTTCGCCATATCCTTTAACGGATACGTAATTCAATAAGAATATCAAAACTAAAAACAAAGAACTCCATAAAAAAGACGAGCTGTCAGGAAACCAAAACTTCATAACCATCGTTGCGGCAGATAGTTCCGCGGCAAGAGTCATTGCCCATGTGAACCAATAGTTCCAACCAAGCGCAAACCCTAATGCCGGGTCGATGAAACGTGTAGCATAGGTACTGAAAGCGCCGCTGACCGGCATAAATGATGCCAGTTCTCCAAGGCTTGTCATAATGAAATAAACCATTATGCCTATTACGGTGTAAGCGACCAAAGCACCGCCAGGCCCTGCAGAGTGAATGGCTGGCCCGCTTCCGAGAAACAGCCCTGTTCCAATTGCACCGCCCAGCGAAATCATCGTAAGGTGGCGTGCTTTTAGCTTCCTTTGTAAAGTATTTGAAGGCTGGTTTTTTTCATTTATGACAGGTGGTTGCAATTGCCGATTTTCCAAATTAGATTCCCCTCCAAAAATGCATATTTAATCTAGCACGAATAGGTAAAGTCGATCATTCCATCAATAGTCATTTCCTGCATATATTACTATTTCAAGGTCATTTTCTCTAATGCTTAGACCTTTTTTGGATTTCTGGGATCTATGTAGCATTTACATAAAGATGTTAGGCTTAAAACCCAAGTCATAGGGCTATAAGCCTAACGTTCATTCGGGTATTCCGAGCTTCATATTAAGTTGTAGGTAAACTCCTATGAATAAATGAATTCCAGTCAATTTGCAGTAACCAGCTTGCCGTTGCTTCAATATCCTTTGAAAAGATACGATCTTGTGTAATGCTTGGAATGAGCTTTCTTGCTTCCGTATAAAACTCTTTTGTAAACGGGGCCATCTTCTCTATTCCACGGTATTCAACCGCTTGTAAGGCACAAATGAGCTCAATCGCCAAAACACGGCGAACATTTTGAATGATTTGATGTGCGTGCCGTGACCCAATCGTTCCCATACTTACATGGTCTTCCTGGTTCGCTGAAGATGGAATGGAATCAACACTTGCAGGATGTGCGAGTGTTTTATTCTCAGAGACTAGGGAAGCTGCACAATATTGCATGATCATCGCTCCAGACTGCAAGCCAGGTGACGGACTCAAGAATGGCGGTAAATCATTCAGCTGAGGATTGACGAGTCGCTCAATCCGGCGCTCTGAAATATTCGCAAGCTCGGCAACAGCGATTTTCATGAAGTCCATCGCAAATGCAATCGGCTGGCCATGGAAGTTCCCCCCTGAAATAACCTTTTCCCCATCGTCAAAAATAAGCGGATTATCCGTCGCGGCATTCATTTCAATTTCCAATTTTTCTTTTACATAATCAAGAGTTTGCCATGACGCCCCATGCACTTGCGGGATGCAGCGGAGGGAATAAGCATCCTGAACCCGCAATTCTCCTTGCTTGGTGATGAGCTGGCTGCCGCTGATCATGCGGCTAATCCGTTCAGCGACCTCTGTTTGCTGGCGGTAACCGCGTGCTAGATGAACATCCGGATCAAAGGCATCTTCAATGCCGCGTAATCCCTCTAAAGTCAGTGAAGCAATCGCTTCAGTTTGATGGGCCAGCTGTTCGGCTTCAATATAATTTACGAGGCCCATCCCCGTCATGGCCTGTGTTCCGTTAATTAACGCAAGACCTTCTTTTGCTTTAAGTGTCACTGGAAGAATGCCTTCTTTCGATAAAGCTGCGATGGCCTCCATTCGCTCTCCTTTATAAAACACTTCCCCTTCTCCCATCAATACTAGCGCCAAATGCGAAAGCGGCGCCAGGTCCCCGCTTGCCCCAAGAGAACCTTGCTGAGGGATGACCGGGTGGATATGAGCATTCAAAAGATCGATCAAACGTTCAATGACGATAGGACGGACGCCGGAAAACCCTTTTAATAGCGCGTTGGCACGGAGAAGGACCATAGCTCTCGAAACCACCTCTGGAAATGGTTCCCCGACTCCGCACGCATGGGAATGAATTAAATTCCACTGTAGCTGCTCTGCGTCCTCTGCATCAATCAAAACATCGCTGAACTTTCCAAAGCCTGTTGTGATGCCATAGACGACTTTCTTTTGTTTCACGATATTTTCAACCGCTTCGCGGCTTTTTTCCACTTTCTTAACACTCTCGGCTGAAGCAGAGACAAATGCTTCTCCATACAATACTTTTTTCGCTTCTTCAATCGTTAAAGTTTGACCCGTTAACATAATCATTTCCTGCACCCCTATTCTTTTTTAAAACACACAAAAGGAGGCCATATTGACAGACTTATCCAGTCTATCAATACAGCCCCCTATTTCACTAAATAACTATAGGCTTTTAATTATTTAAATGTGGTTAATTCCCAAGCCGACGGCTTCATGTTCAAATCCCCGAACCGGTGCTCCAATCGTTCCATACACGGCGACAGCAATCCATTCACCTTCGGCCCCGTTTTTAAACGGCCTGCCCCGAACGATTGCAAACCGAAGGCCCGCAGTCCTCAAAAGACCGCCAAGCTCGACTTGGCCGCGTGTCACTCCTTGGAGTGCTTCGATGATCGCATGATACAGCGCATGCATTTCACGATACATATCGGGATTGACCAATCCAAGTCTTTTCGCTGATGTCTCAATGGCCGCAACTATTTTCTGCAGCTCCATTGAACCGACTTTACCTTTTCCATAAAGCCAATCCATCCGCTTAAGTTCATTCGTCAATATGACTTCTTCCTCTTCGTCCGCAAACGCGTACATGATTGCATGGCGCCCAATTCTTCTGTCGAATTCCTTTGTCATGCAGGTACCTCTTTTACAATTTTCTAAATACACTAATAACTAAATATCATTGTAAGCGGATACAAGCTGTTCGGTCAATATATTTTTTAAAATAGTTCTTTTAGGGGATGATTCATCACTCCCGAAAGCAGCCGTACAGCCATCATCTATATCCTTTCTAAGGAACAACCATTCCTGCAAAAAAGCCCATCTTCACTAGCGTCCTGGAAAATGGGCTTTTTTCTGAAAACTATAATTAAATGTTTTTCACGAGTAAGTAGATAAAATACGGCGCTCCTAAAATCGAAACGATAATCCCCACCGGCAATTCCATCGGTGCCATGATGACTCTTCCTAATGTATCGGCAGATAACAGCAATAAGGAACCTAAGATTGCAGTCAGTGGCAGTAGTTTTGCATGTCTCGCCCCAACTAATCTCCTGGCTATATGCGGGGCGATCAGGCCTAAGAACGTAATGCCTCCGCCCACCGAAACGCATACACCTGCCAATGCGACTGAAATCAGCAATAAAAGCCTGCGTTCCTTTTCTATCTGTACACCAACTCCAATGGCAATCGGGTCACCCAAGCGCAAAACATCCAATACTTTGGATTTATAAATCGCTAGAGGAATCAATACGACCAACCACGGCAATAACGCCCATACAAAGGTCCAATTCGTCCCCCAGATCGTCCCGGATAACCAGATTAATGCCTTCATGAAATTGTTCGGTTCCATTTTCATCTGGAAGATGACCAGACCTGCACCGAAAGCTGCATTAATTCCTATGCCTACCAATAATAGTCTCGCAGGCGTCACCTGCCCTTTTTTCCAAGATAGTGCATAAATTAAAAAAGCGGCAAGGAATGAACCCACTAAAGCAGTGAAAGGCATGATGAATACCGATGACCATCCATTGAAAAATGCAGTGCCTTGGAAGAAGAACATATATAGTACAACTGTGAACCCTGCTCCTGCATTGATGCCAAGGATCCCAGGGTCAGCTAGGGGATTTTGAGAGATGCCTTGCAAAATGGCCCCTGAAATGGCGATTCCCATACCAACGAGAATAGCTAAAACGATTCGTGGTAAACGAAATTCCAACATCGTCAATTCGTTTTGAGCAGTGCCATTTCCCGATAATGTGCTTATGACGTCAATCAACGGAATCTTAATGTAGCCTGCATTAATACTAATGAAAAAGACTATGACGGTTAAAACGCTAGTTAATAAAAGCAGCTTCTTGAACATTCCCTCTTTTGGGTCTGAATGCTTGGGCATCATAATCCCCTCCCTTCCTTACGTGCTAAATAAAGGAAAAAGGGGACGCCGATAACGGCCGTTATCGCTCCAACAGGCGTCTCGAACGGGGCATTCACCATCCGCCCGACGATATCGGCCACAATCAATAGAACGCCACCCAATATTGCAGAACATGGAATGATCAGTCGATAATCATTCCCTACCAAAAACCTTGTAATGTGGGGGATGACCAAACCTATGAATCCTATCATTCCCGCTATCGATACTGCAGCCCCCGTCAGCAACAACACTACAATCGTTCCTATCAGTTTCACTATGCCTGTATTTTGTCCAAGACCTTTTGCCACTTCTTCACCTAGGCTGAGAATGGAAATAGAACGGGAAAGCGCTAAAGCTAACAATAGTCCAGCCAATATAAATGGAAGCGTAAATAGAATATGCTGCGGCTGCACACTTGAAACTCCCCCAGCAAACCAATAGCTTATATCCTTTGAAATATTGAATTTAATCCCTACTGCCGTAGATAGTGAGCTAAGCAAGGATGTAATGGCCGAGCCGGCCAAAGCAAGCTTTACAGGTGTAACGCCACCTCTACAGGGCATTTAGTATCCAAGATGACGAATGATTTAATGGACATCGGGGAAATCGCACACCATGGTCCAGAGGATTTATTCATAGCGTTCATGACCATTTTTGGCGCCTTCTTCGTCATGTTCCAAATTAATTGGCAATTAGCCATTATCGTATTTACGGTTGTTCCCTTTTTAATAGTCTTATCCGTTTATTTCAGCCGTAAAATGACAAGGGCGTTCAAAAGGATGTTTGGTGATATCGCGAACTATAATGCCCGGATCGAAAACAATATTAGCGGCATCCGTGTTGTCCAATCCTTTACTAAAGAGGCTCATGAAATCCAGCTATTCAATCGCAGCAACTCAGAATTCCGCCTGACAAAGCTCATGGCTTATAAAATCATGGCGTGGAGTACGTCGATGAATTTCATTCTCATGAAATTGGTCGCCTTAACCGTGCTGGGCTGCGGGGCTTGGTATGTCATCCATGGAAAAATGACCTATGGGGAATTCGTGGCATTCATCATGCTTTCCAATATTTTCATAGCACCCATCAAACAAATCAGCTCGATTCTGGAAACCTTGCCGAAGGGTTATGCAGGGTTTAAAAGATACCTGGAATTGGTTGATATGTTCCCGGATATCCATGATGTCAAGGACGCAATCAAAGTTGATTCCGTAAAAGGTGATGTCGTTTTCGAGAATGTTTCTTTTGGCTATGAAGCGGACAGAACGATCCTAAAAGATATCTCATTTTCAGTAACGGCAGGTAACACGATAGCATTGGTAGGTGCTTCAGGTGGTGGTAAAACAACATTATGCAGCCTGCTGCCCCGCTTCTACGATATCCAGTCAGGCAGTATTAAAATTGATGGCATTGATATCAGGGACTACAAATTGACTTCATTAAGAAAACATATCGGGATCGTACAACAAGATGTGTTTTTATTTGATGGAACGATTCGGGATAACATCATGTACGGCAATACCGAGGCAACCGAAGCCCAATTGTACCAAGCCATTGAAGATGCTCAATTAAATGACTTGATCGAACAATTGCCCGAAGGCTTGGAAACGTTGATTGGAGAACGTGGAGTGAAATTATCGGGAGGGCAAAAGCAGCGTGTCTCGATCGCTCGTATATTCCTGAAGAACCCGCCGATATTAATCCTTGATGAAGCCACTTCAGCTCTGGACACCGAGACCGAAAAAGCCGTGCAGAAAGCATTGGAGCGACTCTCGATAAATCTGACTACACTTGTCATTGCACATAGATTAGCGACAATTAAACATGCCGATCGCATCATCGTTGTACAAAATGGGGAAATCATCGAACAAGGTGCACATGATAATTTGCTCCATCAAGACGGCGCATATAAAAACCTGATTCTTGCCCAAACTGTATAGAATAAAGCTTCCAGACATTCTGATAGAACAAGAAAAAAGGCCTCCCGACATTAATGGGAGGCCTTAGATTTTATGGAGATATCCATTTATTCATTCGTTTCCAATGCTTCATAAATCGCAGTTACAACACTTCCATAGCTTCCTGTTTTGAAGAGGTCGCCAAAAAACTGATTGGAATTGGCTACAGGATTGACGAGCGGAGAGTGCTTTTTATTAGTAAGTAAAACGATCCCTAAATCTATTTCCGGATCAATGATCGTGACCGTCCCGGTCCATCCAGTATGACCGTAGGCACTGTGGCTTGCATGAGGACTGAACATCCACTCCATGCTAGCATCGCCATTCCGTCTCCACCCAAGACCATATGTAGGATTCATCTCGGAAGGTGCGACGAATTCATCGATTGTTTTTTGATCAAACAACGTATGTTTACCGTATCCCCCGCCATTCAGCATCACCTGCAGAAGGACGGCCATATCTTTCGTATTGGAGAAAAGGCCGGCATGCCCTGAAACGCCCCCCATCGAATAAAAGGCTTTTTCATCATGCACTTCCCCTTGAAGTGTGTATGTGCGAATGTTAGGGAAATCTATCACGCCATCCCGGGTGTTGCCAAGCAATTCGGTTGCGGCAAAATCCTTTGGCTTAAAGCCCTTTCGCAGAGGATTGAACTTAGTATTTTTCAACCCAAGCGGCTTGTACAATTCATTTTCAACATAGACATCAAGCTGCTGACCCGTTATTTCTTCAACAATGGCACCAAGCAGCATATAATCGACATCACTGTAGACATTCTGTGTTCCAGGTACATATGTCAGCGGTGTCTTGGAAATGAACTCGATGGTTTTATCCCGCTCCTGGGAATAAAGTTCTTTCGAAACCTTTGGATTATGGTATTGCGGATCGGGTCTAAACCCTGCAGTATGATGCAGAACATCAATAACCCTCAGATTGTCCTTTCCTTTGATCACATCCTCCTCCGTGTCTTTGAATTCAGGAATGTATTGCTGCACTCTTGCCTGGGTATCCAGCTTGCCTTCGCTGACTAATTTCTGAATGGCAAAATTGGTTGCATACATCTTCGTGTTTGAAGCAAGGTCAAATAACGTGTCATTTTCCATTTTTCGGAACTTCTTAAGAGGTGTATGTTCATTAAACTTCTGTTTGTACCCGTAGCTTTCATTTTTAACGATCTTTCCGTCCTTTATGACAATCAAGGCAGCACCGGGGAAACCGGCCGTCACTTCCATTTCAATGAGCTGATCCACTTTTTCCAGCTTTTCAGACGAAAATCCCGCTTCTTCCGGTTTATTTACTTTCTTTAATATTGAATACTGACTGGCAGTCTCCTTACTCACAGCGGCTTCATGATTTGAGTTTTCATTAGCAAAAGACACGGAAGGTGCTAATAAGGAAAGTGCCAGAATTGAACTCAGTGTGCAGCTTGTCCATATATTCATCATTTTCCACTCCTTTGAAATCACTTTAAAAAATAAAGAAAAACTTAACCGAAAGATAATATTCTCATTCATTCCGTCCTTTTTTCACCAGGCTTTACAATTCGATAATATGTTCCGGGTTGCGATTCGGATCTCTTATTCTAAGTTGATTAATGCAGATATTTCCCAAAATCGGATAATATTTACAAATAATTCTCAATTTTCAGTATATGTTATTTCGAACATCATTTCAATTTGATCTTGATATTTTTAAAATTATATTTCAAATCTTGATCATAAGTCATCCCCCATTCAAAGAAGTAAAGCCTATGTTCATAAAAGCTCACTATAATCAATGAGCCATTCGAATAAGTCCCAGACATCGATTTCTCCTCTACTAGATTAAAATCACTTTTTCCACAAGGTAAATGTGAAGTATAAATTGATGCAAAATTCGGCTAATGGCTTTTAAGTTCATTGCATAATAAACACAGAAGATATTAATACTATTTGAGAAATAAAGGAATTTCAGCTGCTATCTGAGACAAGTATAGGGTGATGAAAATGTGGAAAACGATTGTTTCCTACCTTCCAGAATGGCAGGTTTTTATACAAGCTTTCATTGTGTTTGTTATTCCGTATCTAATCAGCAAATTGTTTAATTTGCTTCGCACCTCAAAGGATGAGTGATGATGATGAAAGAGTGGCTATCAAAGATTGGTAATAAAGGAAAAGGTACCGATAAAGACAAAGAACAAGCAAATACCTCACAAGATACACCGTGTCAGTTTACCGATAATCTTCCTTTCAATCTTGAATGTATCAAGCAAGAAATTGGCCATAATTGGGATGTCCATTTTCGGGAATTTAATCTAGGGCGAACCGGTATACGGTCAGTTATCATTTTTGTGGATGGACTATCGGATAAAGATCTCATTGATCAGCATATCATGCCATCATTGATGGTTGATTTTTCAGCAGAATATAAACAGAACCTTCCCTACCTCAAGGGAAGCATTTCAAAAGAATTCATAAAAAATGAAGTGTTATCCATTAGTGAAATAGAAGCTGTCCGTTCCATTAAAGAGTTAGCATCTAAAGTGCTAACAGGTTCTGCCGCCCTTTTAATTGATGGATCATTGGATGCGCTGATCCTAGGAACTGCAAAACATAAAACAAGGGCGATCGAGGAACCGGTATCAGAGGCATTAGTCAGAGGTCCACGGGTCGGTTTCACTGAATCATTGAGTGATAATACATCCTTTTTAAGGTGCAGTGGTGAAATTGAGAATTTATCGTTAGTAAAATTCCAAGTAGGAAAGCGTTCAAAAAAAGATTTGGTTGTCGCTTACATAAAAGATATTGTTGATCCCGAATTGGTGCAAGAGGTGGAAAATCGAATTAAGAAAATTGATATCGATAGTGTGCCGGAATCAGGTTATGTAGAGCAACTTATCGAAGATAATTACCTTAGTCCTTTTCCGCAGGTACAGAATACAGAGCGTCCTGATCGGGTGATCGCTGCTTTGATGGAAGGTCGAGTGGCCATCTTGTTAGATGGGACGCCATTCGCTTTGATCGTTCCGGTTACATTGAGCATGATGTTGCAATCACCGGAAGATTATTATGAAAGGTGGATTCCTGGCACATTCATTCGTATGCTTCGTTACCTCGCAGCTATTCTGGCTCTTTTTACACCGTCTTTGTATATAGCTTTCATCTCATTTCATTCAGGGTTGATTCCGACCAAACTGGCCATCTCCATTATCGGAACCAGGTCCGGGGTTCCGTTCCCGGCACTTATCGAAGCATTATTCATGGAAATAGCCATCGAAATTTTGAGGGAAGCAGGACTGCGATTGCCTAAGCCAATCGGTCCCGCAATGGGAATTGTCGGCGGTTTAATCATTGGGGAAGCTGCTGTGCAGGCAGGGATCGTTAGCCCTGTTTTGGTCATTGTAGTAGCCTTAACCGCCATTTCATCATTTTCCATTCCGCACTATAGTATTGGGATTACATTACGGATTCTGCGTTTTCCAGCTATGATTTGTGCTGCTACATTTGGATTATACGGGGTCATTCTCTTTTTTCTTTTAATGGTCAGTCATTTAGTGAAATTAAAAAGCTTTGGTGTGCCTTACTTGAGTCCAGCCGTTCCTTATCGCTTAAGTGAGTGGAAAGACCTGATAGTGCGAATGCCACTTATGATGATGAAACGCCGTCCAAAGATGTTGCATACAAAAAACCCCATACGTAAAGGATAACCTATCGGTGAAAGGGTGGTTAAAGAATGATTCTCAGCCCGAAAGACAAAATTACAACTCCACAAGCAGCTGTCATTGTCATCAACTTCATACTCGGCACAGGATTACTCACCCTACCCAGATCATCTACGGAGAAGGTACAAACACCAGATGCATGGATAAGCGTTATTTTAGGCGGAGTTATCACTATAACCGCGGGACTGATCATGGTCAAATTAAGCCAACAGTTTCCCGAAAAGACCTTCTATCAATACATCAATGAAATTGTAGGAAAATGGCTGGGCGGGTTACTAAGTTTAGTTGTAATATGTTATTTTCTTACCACTTCCAGTTTTCAGCTCCGCGCAATGGCGGAAGTAATAAGGTATTTACTTCTGGAAGGTACGCCTACTTGGGCAATTATTATGATTTTCATGTGGGTAAGTCTTTATCTTATCATCGGCGGCATTAACCCGATTGCCCGTCTTTTTGAAATTATTTTACCTTTGACAGTTATCCTTTTTTTGGTTGTTACCTTCATGAGCTTTAAAATATTCGAGATCGATAATCTGCGTCCGGTATTAGGAGAAGGAATAGTCCCTGTACTAAAAGGAGTAAAAACAACGGCTCTCGCTTTTTCAGGGCCTGAAATCATGCTACTGCTTATTCCATTTATGAATTCACCAAAAAAAGCAGGAAAAGCCCTGCTTGTTGGAGTATCCATTCCATTGATTTTTTACGTGATAACGGTCGTAATGGTTATCGGGGCATTATCTGTTGATGGAGTGGTCATGAGAACATGGCCGACACTTGATCTTATCCGAAGTTTTGAAGTCGCCGGGTTGATCTTTGAACGGTTTGAATCTTTATTGCTCGTTGTCTGGATCATGCAAATATTCGCCACATTTACGATCACATTTTTTGCAGCCTCTTTAGGGCTAGCTCAAATTACGAAAAAAAGCATTCACCCATTCATGTTTGGTTTGCTTCCGATTCTCTACATCCTTGCCATGATTCCGAAAAATATCAATGACCTATTTAAGCAAGGAGATTTCGTCGGCAATATCGCCATGTTTTTATTTGGTTTACTCCCCCTTCTACTGCTTATCATCTCAAGAATAAAGGGAGGGAAAAAATATGAAACAATCACATAGCAATACACGCCCCCTCTTCATTTCCCTCTCCATTCTTTTGTTCTTATCCCTTACAGGATGCTGGAGCAGTCATGAAATTGAAGAGCAAAGTTTAGGTATAGGTTTGGCATTCGATAAGGCCAAGCAGTCCACCATCGAGAAAAAGTTAAACGAACAAGGGGGGGGTTATTCAAAAAGGAACCTGATTACTGCAACCTATCAATTTATCACTCCACAGGTAGCGAGTTCGACAACGAAACAATCCGGACCACAACAAAAATCTTATGTTAATGTTTCTGAAACTGGAGACTCCATGCATCAAATGGTTCGTGAATTATCACTGAGAAGTGAACAACCCGTAACCGCGCACCATATGAAAGTGGTTGTTATCGGTGAAAACCTTGCAAGATCGTATAAGTTGGAACAATTACTTGATCAAAATCTACGGGAAAGTGAGCTTAGACCAAGCTGCCTTGTGCTCATCAGTAAAGGAAGAGCAAGCAAAACACTGGAAACAAAGAAGGCAGGAGAAATTCCAGCGTTCCGTCTCGCTGGCATTGTAGAAAATGAATATCGAACAACGAGGATTTTGCCCCCCATGTCACATATTAAAGTAGAAAGCAAGATCAAATCAGGGTCTAGTTTTCTGATGCAAAAAGTTCTATCAGCAGATGGGCAAGTCAAATTTGCAGGGGCTGCCGTAATCAATGGAAAGACGCACAAAATGACTGGCACTTTAAATGAAGAGGAACTGGAGGGCGTAACATGGATAACAGGTAAGGGAAAAGGCGGTGTAGTGAAAAGCTTTGATAAAGAAACCGGTGAGCCGATTGTATATGAAATAGAGACCATGAAAAGCAGTATTATACCACGTGTTAAAGGAGACAGCATCTCTTTTGATGTAAACATTGAATCAGTGGGGAGACTATCTGAAAACTGGGTAGTTTCAGGAGATACTTTTAAAAATGAATTTCTAAAAAAAGCAGAAAAATCATCTGAAAAAGAAGTGAAACGGTTGGTGGGGAATGTATTGAAAAAAATGCAAAAAGAATACAAAACGGACGTTGCCGGCTTCGGAAATCGATTGAGAATTGAGCACCCCAAAGTATGGAATAAGGTCAAAAAGGATTGGGACCAAACATTTAGTGAAGCTCCGATCAACTACGATGTAAAATTAACTCTTAATGATTATGGAACAACAGGAGGATCAAAGAAGTGAATCCACAGGTGAACACCTAGCTGTGAATAACGATGAGCATGAAAAGGCCTCCCACAGTATACTGTGAGAGACCTTTTCAAAAATTTTTTCATCGAAAGATCAGCTTAATTCCACTTTAGTAATTTCACTTAAATAATCCCCACTTATAATCGAGCCTTCATCTGCAACAACATATTCGATGACAGTCGGGCTTATGGTCCGAATATAAACAAAAGCTGAATCATCTACATGCTCAATCCGAAGCTTTTTCCTCTGTGCCTGCTTAATTTCAAGCTGATTGGTACTAGCTTCCGGCAGGCTTGTGTAATAAATTTCAAAATCTTCTTCTGACGCATCAATGAAAAGATGCCAAATGTTATACTCTTCTTCTTGATCAATCATTGTTTTTAATTTCCCTTTTCTCCCGATGCCAAGAAAATACTTGAACTTTGATTCCCCATTCACCATATCGCGGTCAATAACTTTTATACTTCCGCCTTTTCTGCTTTGTACAAGCCCAAAGGCAACCCCTGTTTTTCCTGTAGGGGCGGTTATTATATCCCGGTTAACCACTCTGTTTCTCTCTTCTTGCTTTAAATAAGCGCCTTCTGTCCCCAGTGGCGGGAGAATCTCAAAAAGATCACCAGACACTTCTCCCCAGTTTTGAGTGTTCTGCACTTCCCTTTCAATCCACTTATTAAATAGATTCATGACGACCGGGGATTTACTTGAATTACCCGCAAGCAGTATATTCACTTTATTAATTTTGCTGTGTTCTGACCGGGCAAAAGCGCGCCGTAATGACTCAAAGAAATTTTTAATGCCTTTGTCGATTCTTTCCTCAATCTGTTGTTCCATTTCATCTTGATCGATCAAAAGTTCCACATTGAGTTTAGCGTGGCCGGCTTTGTCAAACAAATCCGCCCGGATCATTCCTTTTCCAAACTGTTCTTCATACCGTTCATGTCTTTCCCAAAGCGGCCTTAATTTTTCCACCAATTGTTTCGTATTTAAATAGGCTTCTTGTGACTCATTAATCAGTGTTTCACTTCCGGGAAACTTCACACATTCCGCTGGGAGGGTAAAAGGAATGTTTAGCTCACGCATTGTTCTTTGGTTGTTTTTAAACACTTGGAACGCCAAAAGCTCCAGCATGTTCTCACCGCCTAAATACCGGTCCCCGCCTGCTGCAAAATGCTCAATGACATAATCATATCTGCTTTCTTTCAAGCCCGCTTCACGCCAAATCCCAAAATCAAAATCTGTCGTTCCTCCACCAAAATCAAACACACCATAGTACGTTTTTTCATCTTCTTCCGGTTCAAACCCGTATTCCTGTAACGCACAAACGGCATAGGCTGCAGGTTCACTCGCCCCAGCGGTGACACGAAACTTTTTCATTAATTCTTCATCCTGCTGAATCGGCATAGGAAGCGTCTTTTTTAACCCGCGTTCAAAACACTTTAGAATTTTTTCCCTTACCTCTTTTTCATACGTCACCGGGAAAGAAAGGGTGTAATCGAGGTAAATCCCATTGTTCTGGTTATTGATGTACAAACCGAGGTAGTAGGCGTATAACTCGATTGGGTTGATTTCCTGATCGGTTAAGTCCAAAAAGGAACGCAGTACAACGGCATAGCCCCTCTTGTCTTTTAATCGGAGTTCGTTATTCTTCTCTCCAGCCCACTGCTTTAGATTATTCAATATGGAATAATAATGGTCACTCTTTCCATTCATCAAGTTGTTAAGAGCATTGTGGGAAACCGTCACATCCTGCCACCTTGTATCTGGTCTTCCTTCTTTTTCTTGATAAAGCTCCAGGAAATGCTCTAAATCAATAAATTCAATCACGGTTGGATTTTCATAATGCCAGTCTTGTACTTCCGTGTTATGGTAGCCAACCCCAATACGCATGGGAAGAGTAAAATCACTTTCTTCTTGATGAACGACCACTGTACTTTTCGTTCCAAAATCAATGCCGACTATGCCGTCCTCCCTAATATCCATTTTAGGGTTTCTGGCCATTATTTCCTCGTTCAGCTTTATCGTTAAAGGTTTTTCATCAGAGGTGACAGGCCATAAATCCCAATGTCCCCTGTTTGGATCTGTTAGCATCTTTTCATCATATGTATCAATATCAGCTCTTACTTTTTCAGAGTTTAAAAGCTTCTCATAAAACGTGTTGGAATCGATAGCGATCGATGGCAATTCTTTAAGAAAACTTTCATGATCTAATTCCTTTAATCGATACAATTCCAGCAAATAACCATACTCCTTCTGGCGTTCTGCGCTTAATCCGCTTGGAACTAACCGGTTTTCCAGCCAGAGATGGAGAGCCTTTCGGTCATTGATTTCAAAAGCATTTTCCCCATTTAAACGGAAGACGGGAACGAAAAATCCTTTTCCCAGCAAATTGTTTTTTTGATTTACTACATCGTAGCTTTGAATGTCGTACCCGTTGGATTTAAACGCTATCGATTTAGAAGAGTTAGCCGTTTGATTGGCAAATATCCTTGAAATCGAAGGATTTTTATTCGCGGAATAATCGTCTAAAGTTAATATTCTCTTATATACAGGGTGATCGGTTGTATTGAAACTTTTCGCAGCCTCTTCCCGTGTCATGGCATCACCTTTAAAACCGGAAACGTCCAGATGCTTTTTGTAGTCAAAATCCTCGTCCATTAATTCATAGTATTTTCTATAAGGAAATACCGCTGCGATGTTGTGATCATATATCATATTCCCATTATTCATGTAAACCCATCTGGAACGGAGCATTTTTTTAATGTCTTGAAAGAAGCCCGCTTCATCCTTGAAGAAGGTTTCTTCTGCACTTTGATATAAATGGCTGATTAACGATCTCACTTCTTTATAAGTCATTGAAATGGCAGAGACCGGAACGGTTTGGGAATCAGGTGAGAATAGAACCTGCTCTTCGTTCTTATTCATTAAGTATATGGAACTGTCTATGTTATTTTTTTCAGCTAAGCTTGTTACGCTCTCAATCGGCTCTTTATCTTCCATCGTTTCTTGTTTTTCAACTTCTTTTAATAATTCTTCAGAAATTGCATCACCAGAATCCAAATAACATATCAGGTCACCAATCTTGACTATAGTGTCCTCCGCTACGTTCAATTCTTTAAGGGTACCTTCTTTTTCTGAAAAGAGGTCAAATTCGATGCCCTCACAGCTGAATTTGGCTAAGCTTTCGCCCACCGTAATATAATCGCCTGGCTGTTTATACCATTGCACAAGAAGGATTTTTTCAATGCCTTCTTCAATCTCTGGGATAATAATCGATGTCATTGTATTTCTCCTTTACTATCATTCTCTTTTTCGCCTGCTAGATTCTCACAACGGATTTTTTAATGGTTTTACCATTAATGCTTATATATCCTGGCAGCAGGACGTCCATGATGTTCCCGGATATTTTGCTATTGAGGGCCCTTATGTACAAGTCCTCCCTGAAGACCTCATTCATTTTCACTTGCTGTATTTTATATAAAGGGGTATCGTATGTTTTACTGTACTCTTGAAAGAAAAACAGAAAAAGAGCGAGCAAAGTCTCTCTTTCCTGCTCCCGTCCTTCCATAATCTCGTTTTTGATAAAATCCCACAAAGATGAAATGTTTTCATATTGCACGCCACAGACTATAAATTCCTGCACGGAACCGCCCTTGAAGATTCCTTTCAAGGAACTTTTAGTGGTTTCGGATAATTGTTGAACAGCTTCGTAAAGTTTTTCTGCTTCCCGATAGTCCGCTCTTCTCTTTTGCAATTCATTGTAATAGGATTCCATTTTCTCATTCAGATGGTGGATCATTTTTTGGTACTCACTAATTTCTGTTTTTTTCGAGGCAAGCTCTTGTTGAAGTTTTGCTATTTCATTTTCTTTTTCTTTCAGCAGCTCCTTATGCTCCCCCAATTGACTAAACGAGCCCGCTTCTGCTATTGCTTGTATCTTTTCAATGACTCTATCGTCTTGAAGGGAAACCATTAATGCCTCAATAAAACCATCATCCCATTCTTTATTCATCTTTACACTCCTTTCAAAAGTGTTAACCAACCATACTCGCTCTGTATATGTATGAAAAGGTTTGCCCTTTTTTTCCATAGAAAAATCCCCTCCCAGATAGACTGTTAGGAGAATACAAACATAACTTATATTCCAGGATATCAGTAGTGAGATTACTTATTTCTTATCAAAAATACGTATATAACGTATTAAAGATGTATGAATAATATGATGCCTACTTTCACTTTTCACGATAAAATACTCACAGTGTTCCATCCTTTTCAAGACTTCTTGTAAAACATCCTCTTTTTTACTGCTCAATCCTTTTTTTATTTTCTCCCACTTAACATCAGCGTCAAGAGTATAACAAACATAGAATTCCTTTAACAGGTTAATCTTCCCCTTAAATGCTTAGTTTCTTTAACTGTTTTTATTGTTTATATCTAATCCGAATTCATATTTTTCCTCAATCCGATATACTACCTTATGAGTACCACTTAATAATATTCGGTATGATTATTTTGTTTAAGTGGGTTGAAATAACTAGGGTAAACCTCCGGATTACTTGATAAGAAAAGGCCTCCCCTCAGTAAACTGTGGGAGGCCTTCAACTTTAAAGATATTCACTTGCTAGGTGAGCACCGATGATTACAAGGCCTCCCCCTATACAAATCTGAACAAAAAAAGCCCTTCTCGTTTGAGATGGCCTTTCGTTACGCTGTTCCAGCACACTCGCTTAACTATTAAATCGCATATCTTGATGCTAGTGGATTCTTGATGGTTCGCATGCATGTTTGTATGGGAGCTTAAACAAATTATCCATAGCAGCATTAACACAATCTTCACAATAATAATTGACGAACTCTCTACCTTGTTCAAAAATTGGTGTCATCGTATCTATGTCAGCCCATTTAAAACAGTAAATACACATTTGCCTCATGATATATCACTCCTTTTCCACGCGGAAATAATTTGGTAATATCCAAAAGAAGAATATGTGCCACTTGCCGACATTATTCAAGAAACGTTAGTGAACCCTGACTATAAAGTTAAGGTAGCAGGGGAATTAAATGCTATAAACCGATATCATTTATATACCACTTAACCTGAGTATTAAACCTCCCCCAAAAATATTATTTGTTGCCCATCACTCTTTTCCTATTTATGATGTTCACCCATGGTTCGAAATAACGCAATCAATCTTTTTTCCCTAACTAAAATTCCTTTATCCACTACCTGCACCTTTTGTTACATAAGAAAAAAGAGCTGCCAAAGCAACTCTTTTTTGAAGTAAAATACCTGTTTCAACTTCATGAACGGTATTACAAATGACTATTTCTTTTGTCACTTTCCATCACTGCCAGTTCGTGTGGAAAACCCCCGCTAAATCACGTCGTTCATAGGTATGCGCACCAAAATAATCACGTTGTGCTTGCAAAAGGTTAGCATTTGAGATGCCTGTTCGATAACTATCATAATAAGTAAGTGAAGAGCCTAAACATGGAAACGAGATGCCGGAATTTATTCCCTCACAGACTACCTTTCGCAATCCCACCTGGTACTTTGCTACCTTTTCAGCGAAATATGGTGAAATCAATAAATTGGCCAGATTTGGCTGCTCTTGATAGGCTTCGCTAATGACGTTTAAAAATTCTGCCCGAATGATGCAGCCGCCGCGGAAAATAAGCGCAATATCCTTCAAAGGCAAATCCCAGCCGTTAAGTT
Source organism: Peribacillus sp. FSL M8-0224 (assembly GCF_038003055.1). Lineage (NCBI taxonomy): Bacteria > Bacillati > Bacillota > Bacilli > Caryophanales > Bacillaceae > Peribacillus > Peribacillus sp. FSL M8-0224. Next base: position 5,695,340 of record NZ_JBBOOJ010000001.1, on the reverse strand, counting down.
CAGAACTCATTTTATATTGAGTGAAACCTTGCGCGTATGCACAAACCTTTCCCATATATAATGCTTGCCTAATATAGTCAATCCACTCATTTTTATCTAATTTTTGCTGAACGTTCTCAGGCCCTGTTAGAATGTTTTCCGCATGAACCCGTTCTTCTTTTAGAGCGGAAATGTAGCGCGCAAACAAAGACTCTGTAATGATCGATGCTGGAATTCCGTTATCAATCGCTTGCATGCTGGTCCATTTTCCCGTGCCTTTTTGTCCTGCTTTATCAAGAATCACATCGATCAAGGGTAAGCCCGTCACTTCATCTTTCTTCCTTAAGATTTCCGCTGTGATTTCGATTAAATAACTTTTCAGTTCGCCTTGATTCCATGTTTCAAAGATGTCAGCAATTTCATTAACCTCTAAATGCAATTTTTCTCTTAAAAACGTATATGCTTCGGCGATTAATTGCATATCTGCATACTCAATCCCGTTATGTACCATTTTCACAAAATGACCTGCCCCTTTTGGGCCGATATAGGTACAGCAAGGAGCATCATTTACTTTAGCTGCGATTTTTGTCAGGATTGGAGCTACTTTTTCATAGGCGTCCTTATCTCCGCCTGGCATAATTGAAGGTCCTTTTAACGCCCCGACTTCCCCACCGGAAACCCCAATTCCTACATAACTGAATCCTTTAGATTTCAATTCATCATATCTGCGTTCAGTATCTTCGTAATGGGAGTTACCGCCGTCCATGATAATATCGCCTGATTCAAGATGAGGAAGTAATGAAGTGATCACCGAGTCGATCGGTTTACCCGCAGTCACCATCAGGAAAATCTTTCTTGGCGTTTCCAGTGACTGAACGAAATCTTGGATTTCGTAATACGGATGGATTGACTGACCGTCCAATTCAGCAACAAGCTGATCCGTTAAATCTCTTGTGTAATTATAGACAGCTACTTTTTCCCCTTTACTAGCCATATTTAATGCGATATTACTGCCCATTACCCCTAAACCAATGACACCAATTGTATTGAACATTATTTCTGCTCCTTCTTATGTAAGAATAATAGGCAGTAAATCCCTGCCATAAGTCGGGGATTTACTGCCGGGAAAGCCTATACAAATAAGCTTAGTAATAGAATGAATCCTAATCCAGCTACTGATATGATCGTCTCAAGCAAAGTCCATGTTGCGAATGTTTCTTTCATGCTTAAGCCAAAATACTCTTTAAACATCCAGAAACCAGCATCGTTAACGTGTGAAGCGATTAAACTTCCCGCTCCTGTAGCAAGTACGACCAGAGCAAGATTAACGTCCGTCTGACCTAACATCGGAATAACCAAACCAGCTGTCGTCAAGGCAGCAACTGTAGCAGATCCCAATGAAATACGCAGGATTGCCGCGATGATCCAGGCAAGCAGGATTGGTGATAATGATGTTCCTTTGAATAATTCAGCTACATAGTCACCTACACCGCCGTCGATCAATACTTGTTTGAAGGCTCCGCCGCCACCAATGATCAAGAGCATCATTCCGATATGCAGGATTGCTGATGTACAAGATTCCATGATATCCTTCATTGGAATCTTTCTTGCCACTCCCATTGAATAGACCGCAAATAATAAGGAAAGCAACATGGAAGTACCGGCTTCACCAATGAAACGGATAGCTGCCAGTAAACCATTATCTTCAAATCCCATCGTTTTTTGCATCAAAGTGATGATCGTAGCAATTGACATTAATATAACCGGAAGTAATGCAGTAAATACACTGATTCCAAATCCAGGTGTATCTTCAAGTTTAAAAGATTTTTGTTCCCCTAATGAAGCAATGCTGCCTGTTTTCGTAAATGATTCAGGTACTAATCTTTTAGCTATCTTCGTAAATATCGGTCCAGCTAAAATAACGGTTGGAACCGCAATGATGAAGCCGTAAAGTAAAACCTGACCAATGTCTGCGCCATATTCACCAGCGATGACGGTCGGTCCTGGGTGCGGCGGTAAGAAACCGTGTGTTACGGATAAAGCCGCCACCATTGGAATGCCAAGATACAATATCGAGACTTTTAATTCTCTTGAAATCGCAAATACGATTGGAATCAATAATACTAATCCCACTTCAAAAAATAATGCGATACCGATAATGAATGATGCTGCCACGACTGCCCATTGAATATTCTTTTCACCGAATTTCTTAACGAGGGTCATGGCAATGCGTTGCGCTCCGCCTGAATCTGCGATCAGCTTACCTAACATCGCCCCAAGCCCAAAGATTAATGCTAAGTGGCCAAGTGTTCCGCCTAATCCAGCTTCAATGGTTTTGACAATTCCGTCAAGCGGCATCCCAAGTGCTAAAGCCACTCCAAACGATACAATGATCAAGGAAATAAAGGTGTTTAATTTTAAGCCCATTATTAAAATTAATAAAGCGACAATTCCTATAGCGACAATGACTAATGGCATTGTAATCCCCCCATGTCTTTACTTTGCAGCATTTATTAAGTTTCTTTGATAATTCGCAATCTGTGTATATTCGTTTTCCAATACCCTTGATAGGTTAATGAAAATCGGCAGCAGCTGCCTGTATTCATTTACAGAATCAGCTTTCGGTGTGTGCTTGTGGGTATTGCCTATCATTTCAGAAACCACTTCGAAGGAATCAATTTCCCCAGTTGCATATAACCCTAATATACAAGCACCCAGGCACGAACTTTCGTAGCTTTCTGGAACCACGACTTCCGATTCGAAGATATCGGACATCATTTGCCGCCAAACAGCCGACCTTGCGAAGCCTCCCGTAGCTTGAATTCGGGTCACGGGACCGTCCATGCATTCGGTTAAGGCCAAAAATACGGTGTATAAATTGTAAATGACTCCCTCTAGAGCCGCTCGAATCATATGTTCTTTCTTATGCGACAGTGTTAACCCGAAAAATGAACCCCTTACGTCCGGGTTCCATAATGGTGCACGTTCACCTGCAAGATATGGATGGAATAACAATCCATCCGCGCCCGGTCTTACCCGTTCGGCAATCTTGGTCAAGACTTCATAAGCGTCGATTCCGAGTCTTTTAGCTGTTTCCACCTCGGAAGAAGCAAATTCATCGCGAATCCAGCGAAGGACCATCCCGCCATTGTTTACCGGCCCGCCAATCACCCAATGCTTTTCCGTTAAGGCATAGCAAAAGATTCTTCCTTTTTCGTCTGTTTTCGGTTCGTCAATAATTGTCCGAATCGCACCGCTTGTCCCGATCGTGACAGCGATTTCACCTTTCCGGATAGCGTTTACACCAAGATTTGAAAGGACACCATCACTTGCCCCAATGACAAATGGGGTTTTTGGGTCTATCCCGATCTGTTTGGCTAAATCCGCATCACAGTTGTTAAAGATCTTTGTTGTCGGTACAAGTTCAGATAATTGATCACGCTTTACTCCAGCAATTCTTAGGGCTTCCTCATCCCAATCCAAGTTTTTAAGATTCAACATGCCCATGGATGAAGCAAGGGAATAATCGACAACGTATTGGCCAAAGAACTTTTTAAAGATATATTCTTTAATCCCGATATACTTTTTAACATTGGTTGCGATCTCCGGGCGATCATTCACGATCCAGGTGATCTTGGATAATGGTGACATCGGGTGAATCGGTGTTCCGGTTCGCTTGTAAACTTCATGCCCATCTAATTCATCCTTTATTTTATGGGCCCAAGCTTCACTGCGATTATCTGCCCAAGTGATGCAAGCGGTTAGCGGCTGGTCATTTTCATCCATAGCTATAACACTATGCATCGCACTGCTAAATGAAATAAATGATGGTTTTTTATCTGGATGCTGCTTCGTTATATTTGAAAAGGCTTTCAGAACAGCCTGAAAAATCTCCTCAGGGTCTTGTTCCGCCGTTGTCATATCCGGTGTGTAAAGAGGATAGCCAATATTCTCTTGCTGGATGACATCGCCTTTTTTCGTGAATAATACAGCTTTTGTACTTGTTGTACCGATGTCTACTCCTAACATATAGCTAGTCATTTTCTTGTTCGACTCCTTTTGAAAGCATCTGTTGAGCCATCCATAAGTCTTCAACTTTTCCTTGAACATCATCAAAGTTTTCATGTAACGACTTAATCATGATGTCTCGATCCTTTGTTTTGATCGCATCAATATAAAGCTGATGATTATTTATGATCCGTGTAAAGTCTTCATACTTTTCTTTAAAACGACTGCGCATGGATAGAAGAATCAAACTTTCCATTACAGGTTTTAAATTATCCCAGATCATCAGGATGTAGGAATGATCGATGGAGCGAATGATCGTTTCGTGGAATAGAACATCCTGATAGGAAAACTCATCCGCATCCAGGTATTTTATGGACACTTTCATCATTTCCAATATTTTACTAAGTTCCATTACTAATTCATTCGTGTTCATCCTCACTAGACGTTCAAATACAAACGTTTCGATGAGAATACGTACATCATAAATTTCCGCATACTTTTTTTCTGTTAAACCAATGACAACCGCACCCATTCTTTCTAACCGGATGATATTTTCAGAGGCCAGTATTTTTAACGCTTCACGAACGGGTGAGCGGCTTACACCGAAATCAGCAGCTAATTTATTTTCAGAAAGGATGGCACCGCTTTCAATCATCCCCGAAATAATACGCATTCTAAGCTCGGATGTAACGCGATCACCGGCTGAAGCTTTTGATAGCCATTTTACAGGATAAAGAAATTCCTTTGATTCAGCCATAAATTCACCTTCTTATAGAGTTCAAGTACACTTGTATACAAGTATTTTATAATAATAATAATAAATAATGCAAGCTTTTTGAATTCAACCGGATTTTCGCCAATATAATCAAAGTTTGTTAGGAGTTTAGAAGGTTCTGGGGCAAAAATAACTTATGAATGAATACCTGGTATTATTTTTTTCACTGCATTTCCCACCTTGCGCTTCACTCCTTTTTCAGAAATTTTTTAAAGCCTTCCCTCTGATACATCAAAAGAGATGTAGGTTCCTTCAACTCGAGGTTTAATACTGCTTTTCATAGACTCCATCTCATAAACGATCAACTGACCAGTCTATTTATTGAAGCTGTTCAATGCCCCCATTTTTATCTCACTAGAAGCTTGGACCTACGGTCTTAGCTTCTTCCATTGCCCCTCGGGATCAAAGCATCCTTGTTCACCTAATAATTAAATTATTTCAATTCTTAAAATTTAATATTTTTAGAAAATTGTAAATTTAATTCTTGATATTTAGTTTCCCTATGATAATATTAAATCATCAAATCACATACAGGATTTCAAATCATATATGTGATTTAAAGGAGATTAAACAAATGTCAGTTAAATCTGCAGAAAGAGTTTTAAGAGTGTTTGAATTATTAAGCCAGAATCAGAATGGTTTAACGATCAAGGAAATTAGTGAATCCTTATCTTTTCCACAAAGCAGTACTTCTGGTCTCATTAGAACGTTGTTAAATGAAGGGTATCTCTCTCTCGATTCCTTTAATAAATATAAGTTAGGACCAAAGCTGATTCAAATTGGCAGCGCTGCTATGGATTCGTTGGATATTTCCTCTCAAGGGATGCCTTATTTAAAAAAATTGATGGAGGATGTTCAAGAAACGGTATTCATGGCCGTGTTATCAGAGAATGAACTGGTATATGTTGCGAAAATTGATAACAACCGTTCCATTAGAACTACTGCACAGCCTGGAAGTCAAAAACCCTTATATTGCACAGGTCTCGGAAAGGCTTTTTTGGCCTTTTTACCTCAGCAACAAAGGACCACTATCCTGGATAGTCTTGAATTACACCCTATCACCGAGCACACCATCACAGACAAAAAGCGGCTTGAGCAGCAGCTAACATTGTTTAATGAGCTTGGTTATTCGATAGATGATGAGGAAAATGAAGACGGTTTATTTTGTCTTGCTGCTCCGATTTATGGAACCAACCATACCATTCAAGCAGCCGTCAGTGTTGCAGGTCCAAAGGATAGGATGATTAAGCAAAAGGATTTTATCGTAGAAAAATTGATTACTACGGCAAAAGACGTTGCAACCAGTATTGGAAATGCAGGGAATAGTCAGTTTTAATGAAACGGGGTGTTCATATGGATGTTGTAAGTTTAGGGGAAACGATGATCATATTTTCTGCTGAAGAAACAGGTCAATTACGATACAACCGGAATTTCACTTCGAGAGTTGCCGGTGCTGAAACAAATACACTTATTGGATTAGCGAAACTTGGCTATCAAACGGGATGGATGAGCAGAGTAGGCAAGGATGAGCTTGGAAAACGTATCCTTTCAAAAATACGGGGGGAAGGCGTAGACACTTCTTTTGTAAAAGAAGATGAAAGCGCACCCACGGGTTTGTTTTTAAGAGAAAGAACGACTATCAATAGTTCAAGAGTCTTCTATTACCGAAATCAATCTGCTGCAAGTAAAATGGTCCCTGCAGATATGGAAGAAAGCTATTTAGCCAAAGCAAAGTTCCTATATCTTACTGGAATAACACCTGCACTTAGTGATTCTTGTAAAAACACCGTTTTACATGCAATAGAGCTTGCCAAGAAAAATGGTCAAAAAATCGTATTTGACCCCAATGTACGAAAGACGCTTCTTGATGATAAAACTGGGAGAGAAACGTTATTGGAAATAGCAGCAAAGTCCGATATCATTCTTCCAGGAATCTCGGAAGGATACTACTTATTCAAGTCAACAGATTGTGAAGAGATAGCGAAAGAATGTAAACAATTAGGTGCCGAAATGGCAATAGTGAAACTGGGAGAAAAGGGAGCATACTATTCCACTTCTGATACTTCTGGTTATGTTCAGCCTTATCAAGTCGAAAGGGTAATCGATCCCATTGGAGCTGGCGATGGATTCGCTGCCGGCGTAATATCCGGAATATTGGATGAAATACCCATTCACGAAGCGGTAAAACGTGGTTGTGCGATAGGAGCAATTGTTACATCTGTAGATGGTGATATTGAAGGGCTTCCAGATAAAGAAACACTTGAAGAATATATGAACCAAACCAATAAAGAGGATGTAATCCGTTAAAGGAGTGTTCAGAATGAATACGCTTACTCACATTTTTGAAAATAAAATCATATCCATTGTCCGAGGGGCAAAGCCAGAGGATACATTAAAAATTGCAAAGGCCTTACGGGATGGTGGTGTCAGATTAATTGAGATCACTCTTAACTCTCCTAATGCACTAGAATCTATTGAACTAATTTCTCAAGAGCTTGGCGAGGAAATGGTGGTGGGCGCTGGTACGGTATTAGACCCTGAAACAGCCCGGGCAGCCCTACTCGCAGGTTCAAAATTCATCTTATCTCCAACCGTACATCTAGAAACCATTAAAATGACGAAAAGATATGGTGCAGTTAGTATACCAGGGGCTTTCACCCCTACGGAAATTCTAACAGCATATGAAAATGGAGGAGATATTATCAAGGTTTTCCCGGCAAGTGTCGGTCCCAATTATTTTAAAGATATTCGTGGTCCGTTATCTCATATCCCTCTTTTACCTACAGGGGGAGTTACTTTAGACAATATAACCGAGTTCCAAAAAGCTGGAGTTGTTGGTTTCGGAATTGGCAGCTCGCTTGTCGACGCAAAACAGGAAGTAAATGAAAAGTACTTAACGGCATTGACGCAAAAAGCTAAATCATTTGTTTCTGCTATTCGATCTTAAAATCATAGATGTCTATCAATCACAGCAAAAACTACTAAGGAGAGATTAACAATGAAAATTAAAAGCTATGAATTATTCCAAGTACCACCTCGTTGGTTATTTTTAAAAATTGAAACAGATGAAGGCATTGTTGGCTGGGGAGAACCCGTAATTGAGGGAAAAGCGGCAACTGTAAAAGCTGCAGTTGATGAATTAATGGAAAATCTAATTGGTAAAGATCCACTTGATATTGAAGACCATTGGAATCTCATGTACAGAGCAGGATTCTATCGTGGAGGCCCAATCCTAATGAGTGCGATTTCCGGGATTGATCAAGCTCTTTGGGATATCAAAGGGAAATATTATAACGCCCCGGTCCACCAGCTACTTGGAGGAAAAGCCAGAGATTCTATTAAGGTTTATTCTTGGATTGGCGGAGACCGCCCTTCCGATGTTGGTGAAGCAGCTAAGGAAGTTGTATCTAAGGGATTCACAGCGGTTAAAATGAATGGGACTGAAGAACTCCAATATGTGGACTCTTATGAAAAAATTGATCAGGTGATGGAGCGAATTGCTGCTGTACGTGAATCGGTAGGCCCTCATATTGGAATCGGAATTGACTTTCACGGAAGGGTCCATAAACCAATGGCCAAAATCCTTGTAAAAGAGCTGGAAGCATACAGACCGATGTTCATTGAAGAACCTGTATTACCAGAGAATAATGAAGCTTTGCGGGATATTGTGAATCATACTGCGATTCCGATTGCAACAGGTGAAAGAATGTACTCTAAGTGGGATTTTAAAAAGCTGCTTACAGATGGATATGCTGATATTATTCAGCCTGACTTATCGCACGCTGGGGGAATAACAGAATGTAAGAAAATCATCTCGATGGCTGAGGCTTTTGATGTGGCAGCTGCTCCTCATTGTCCATTAGGACCGATTGCTTTGGCAGCCTGTCTACAAGTGGATGCTACTTGCCATAACGCATTTATCCAAGAACAAAGCCTAGGCATTCATTATAACCAAGGTAGTGATTTGCTGGATTACATAGTTGATAATCAAGTGTTCAAATACGAGGAAGGCTATGTGAAAATTCCAGATGGGGCAGGACTGGGAATTGAGATAAATGAGGACCATGTGAGAAAAATGACGGAGATTGGTCATAATTGGAGAAACCCTGTTTGGAGACACAAGGACGGTAGTATCGCGGAGTGGTAAAAGAAAATCCCAAATGAAAAAGGTGAGTACAGTGAATAAGAAAATGACAAAAGTTCGTTACGGAATTGTAATGATGCTATTTTTCACCGTAATTATTAACTACATGGATCGAAGCAATATTTCCATAGCAGCACCTTTTATTTCAAAAGAACTAGGATTGGATTCCGTAAGTATGGGGTTAATCTTTTCTGCGTTCGGCTGGACTTATTGTGCTTTGCAGATTCCAGGCGGGTGGATTTTAGAAAAACTAGGGAACCGCAGAACTCACGCATACGGAATTGCGGGATTTTCCATCGCAACGCTTCTACAGGGATTTGCAAGCGGGTTTTCAGGGTTTTTCTTGTTACGGGTCGGACTTGGGGCGTTCGAAGCTCCAGCCTTCCCGACCAACAGTAAGGTTGCGGCAAGCTGGTTTCCAGAAAATGAACGAGCAAGAGCCATCTCCATCTACACATCTGGTCAATTTGTAGGCCTGGCTTTTTTAACTCCAACATTAGTGTTTCTCCAGCAGTCCGTAGGCTGGCGTGGGCTTTTTATTATAACAGGGATCATAGGGGTGGCTTGGTCCATTTTATGGTATGTTTTATATAGAGATCCACAGCATAGTAAGAGCATAAGCAAGGCTGAAATGGATTATATCAAAAAAGGTGGAGCAATCATTGAATCTTCTTCTCGAAAAGATGATTCACCTGTCAGAAAAATAGGTAAAAAAGATTTCTTGGCTGTTCTGACGAGCAGAAAACTATGGGGAATATATATAGGACAGTTTGCAGTAGCCTCCACACTATGGTTTTTCTTAACATGGTTCCCTACTTACCTTGTTGAATACAGGGGCTTAACATTCATTAAGTCTGGTCTTCTGGCTTCCTTACCATTCTTAGCGGCATTTGTCGGAGTTTTACTAGCAGGCTTCCTATCTGATTTCCTTGTTAAAAAAGGAGTATCTGCAGATATTGCAAGGAAAGTTCCTGTAATATCAGGATTATTGCTTTCCACTTCAATCATTGGAGCGAATTTCGTTGACAATACTAATCTAGTTATTTTATTCATGTGTATCGCCTTTTTTGGAAACGGTTTCGCTTCAATCACCTGGGTGTTTGTTTCATTGCTTGCCCCAAAAAGGCTGATTGGGATTGCTGGAGGTACCTTCAACTTCATTGGTGGTACAGCATCAATTATTATACCGATTGTGATTGGCTTCCTGGCAAAGGGCGGTGATTTTGCTCCTGCACTTACCTTTATTGCTTGTATAACCTTTGCTGGAGCCATGTCCTACATTTTCTTGGTTGGTAAAATCGAAAGGGTTCAGGATTATGCGGATTTTGATTTAACGAATGATAACAAGTTATCGAGCTAATGATGAATGCGTAGAATACTACAAAAAACAAAGCAGTGCACCCGAAAATTGGGATCACTGCTTTGTTTTTTGTCATTCAAAGGAGCAGGAAAGAAAACTTCTTATACCCTAGAGGCTCGGGTGCCTGTCAATTGATAAGGCTAAATAATATAGAAGCTAAATGCAGTAATTTTTGCTAAGGCTGGCTTTTTGCAAAAATCCGATAGTGAGTATTATGTAAATCGAATCCCCAATTCAATTTTTCCCCATTTTCACAACCGTTATCCCACAGTATTAATGAAAAAAACAGCTCAATTGGTAACACCAATGCGTTAACTTCATAAATATTAAACTCTTCGTTATGCTCGATAAGGAATCCTCTTTTGCAACTTGTATATAAGTTTTTTAAAAAACTCCATAGATATCAATTTTACTCAATAAGCGCTTCTAATTTTGTCGATATCCGCTCAGAATTTGTAGTTATTTCTCGGGAAATTGTTGAAATTTGAATGTGACATATCGTTTGTCAGGTAGATGCTCATTTCACACGTAGCTGCAAGTTTATTGGTTAATAATCTAGCTCTCTTTTAATTGAATGAGAACATGGGTTAATGGGAGTTGAGAAGGTTAAGAACTTATACTCAAAAACAAGAGTCAACCTTACTAGAGTTCCTCCAGAACAGGGATTGACCGGCACTTTTTTTGTCTCATATCGTTGTACGATATAACTTGCAAATGAATTTTTTTCATATGTATCGGGTATCGCTATCTGTGTTTCACTGGATCCTTCTAATCTTTCTTTTTGTTGATATACAAGGTCTTTAGCTGTATCGTCTAGGGGTTTGTCCGTATCGCGTAGCGCTATAAGCGCTCCGATGTCAGATTGAACAAAGATACGTCGATCTTCATCCTTCAAAAACTCATATCCATTCCGCTCCAAGATTTGACCATACTTTCGAACAGTTTGAGTTGCAATCCCCACTTCTTCTGCCACTTCCTTGGAAGAGAAAGCTCGTTCATTCAGTTGTATATCACGTCGCATATCGGGCCTCTTTTGTATAACTCGTTGTATCTGTAGTAGTCTGACCTGAAATTTTGTGTCTAGATGAGTATAGCCTATCCTTAAGTTGTTAGGGATAGCGATAAGATTTCCTTTTCCATTCTTCTGTTTCCCATATAGAATTAGATCATCTATTCGCTTACCTTCCTTTTCTTTCATAGCCCCTATCTACAAGATAACGACATATCAACTTTGGCTTAACCATATACGCGATTGGCTAATACCAGCTTGATGTTACCTATTATGGTCTGCTATGTCCAAATATCCCATTTAATTGTGGCTTCGTTACCATTTTCATACACATTTTCTGTTTATCATCGAGTCAAATGTTTTTCGCCCCTTTGCACCAGCACTGCTAATTTGAACAGTTAGTAACATGAAGCTTTTTACTAAAGAATCAAGGACACACGCGCCTACTTAGTTTTAGTTAAATGTATTTTAATTTCATTGCCAACTTCAAGATTGCAATCTTGACGATCCTTAACTGGGGCTCGAGTAAAATCCAACTCCATTCATGATACCTTAACTCCTTTTTTTATTAATTCGTCTTTTAATTTCATAGGCTCAGCTAATTCAATGCTCCAAGGCACTTTTTGCATACCATGTACCTTTTAGTCAACCCACTCTTCCACTCTATGTCCATTTATGTAATAATTTGTGTATGCCAAATTGACAATCACTGTTAAATCAATGGTTGCACATCGTTTATCATATTTAAAGTAGTTTTAAGTTATCTCTGTTCGAGGCAAATTAGACTAATCGATTTTTATAAACCAAAAACCAGTCAAGAGCACGACAGTTTTAGGGTGTATAAACTCTGAACCTTAAGACAAAAATGATACTTGAAAGGTTGGGAGATTATTATGATGTTAAAGAGCAGATAATGGCGATGTTTTCACTTAAAGTAGGCGTCCAGTAGAGGAAACGCTACTACGGCTATTCTGGCTGCAATCCTAGGGGGAAAAAAATTGAATACCGAACAAAGAATACTTCGAGTCTCCATTGGCGTTACCATCTTCGTTGCTTGCTTTGGGATCATTTTCGGCCTGCTATCAGGTTCGTTCTCTATCACCTTTGATGGGTTCTATTCTCTGACCGATGCAATCATGAGTGTCTTGGCGCTCATTGTCTCAAAGTTGATTACCTCGTCCACTGCACCGAATAAGCAGAATGGTAAATTGAGTGAACGCTTCACAATGGGATTTTGGCACTTGGAGCCAATCGTCCTTGGTCTCAACGGTGTCATGCTCATGGGAGCGGCCGTTTACGCGTTGATTAATGCAATTGGTAGTCTTCTGACGGGCGGTCGCAATCTCGAATTCGGTTTCGCCATCGTCTATGCCGTTGTGACGATGATCGCATGCTGTTTTATGGCGATTTTCGAAACACGCTTAAACAAGACACTTAGCTCGGATTTTGTTGCCCTTGACGCTAAGGCCTGGATGATGACCGGTGGCATCACCGCTGCGCTCTTGATCGCTTTTTGCATCGGATACGCTTTTGAAGGAACGAATTTGGAATGGCTTACACCCTATATTGATCCTGCAGTACTTGTGCTGATCTGTTTGGTAATTATTCCGCTGCCGATTTCAACGGTAAAGCGGGCCTTGGCGGATGTCCTGCTGATCACCCCTCAATCACTCAAGCAGCATGTGGACGAGGTCGCACAGGACTTTGTGAAGCGCTACGGCTTCGTTTCTTACCGAGCTTACGTCGCAAAGGTTGGCCGGGGAAAGCAAATTGAACTATACTTTATTGTGCCTGGCGGGTGGCCGGCAAAATGCCTTGAAGAGTGGGACGCAATCCGTGATGAAATCGGTAATGCCATCGGCGAGGAAAGTACTGATCGATGGTTAACAATTGTGTTCACGACCGATGTTGAATGGGCGGACTAAAAACAGGGTAGTGAGCAGGCTTGACCAGGCCAGATCGCAGCGGCGGCCTGGTCAAGCCTGGCGATATGCTCGTACGGCGGCAGTATGTTTGTTTAAAGAGCCACGGACCTCATGGGCATTAGGGGTAGCCACCAGCAAAAATCAAGTCCATACCTCTTTAAAAACCCAGCTATCTTCACATGAGTAGAATAGCTGGGTTTCTTTATTATATACGTCCAAGCACTAAGCTATTTCGTGCAGCTTCTACTACTTCGGTGGTAATCGATCTAAGGTGATTGATTTCGAGGATACTTAAAATGCTTTTGAGCTTTTATCTTTCCTCGTTAATAAATCATTCTTTGTCAGTAAGGTATTCAATTTTTCTGAACTTAGGAGCATTGCTGCAACAAAAACAGCAATACAAAATGGAAAGATTCCTATTGTTGAATGAGATGCAATGAAGCCAAGAAGAGGTGGTATGAAAGTACTGCCTGTATAAGCAACAGCCATTTGATACCCCATAATTGTCTGGGAATGCTTCTTCCCAAAACGTGTTGGAGTTTCATGCAACATACACGGAAATATCGGTGCTAATCCTAGTCCAACCATAATAAAACCTACAAGCGAAAAAGTGGAAGGCAATGGTAGGAATAGAAGTGTGGCACCAGCTAAAGCTATTATTTGCCCCACCCGAATGAGAGTACGGTTACTCATTTTAAAGGTAATGAAGCCTGTAATAAATCTACCCATTGTTATCCCTGCGTAATATAAGGAAACCCATTGTGCAGCAACCGCTACGGGTAACTCTTTGACATTTACCAGAAAGCTACTTCCCCAAAGACCCACTGTTGATTCAACCCCACAATAAAACAAGAAGGAGATCAGAGCCAGTTTAACTCCTTTAATCTGTAGAGGTTTTACATGTTTAGCATCTTCATTATAAAATACACCTTTTGAATCTTCCTGCTCTTCATTTAATTTTATATTGCTGTTTTTTTTCACTCTATTCCATAAGGGTAAAGTGAAGAGAAGGATTATAGTTAACGTGAACTGAATTCCAGAGATTGCAAGATATCCATTTCTCCAAGAATGTTGTTCTGAGATAAACTGAGCCATAATGATAGGACCAAAAGTAGCCCCGACTCCCCAAAAACAATGTAACCAACTCATATGGTGTGCCTTATACTGTGTAGCAACATAATCGTTTAATCCTGCATCAACAGATCCTGCACCTAATCCAAGTGGTATGGCACATACAATTAACCAAACAAGCGATGGAGCAAAATGAAATCCCAACAAAGCACCAGCAGTCAGTAAGCAACTGACAAATGTAACATTGCCGGTTCCAAACCGTTTAAGTACCATTCCGCTAGCTAAACTGGAAATAATTGTACCACCAGCTATCGTCATAAAAAGTAATCCAGCAGTCTCAAGCGGGGCTCCATAGTCCGATTGCATCACAGGCCACGCTACCCCCAACAATGAATCAGGTAAGCCTAAGCTAATAAAAGCCAAATAAATGATGACTAAAAGGAATGTTGTCATATTCAAACCTCGCCTTTAATTATTTGGTACTCAATTGCACTTTCCAATTTATTTTACTTGCTTGTTCCATTCATCATGAGATCAGGTCCAAGACTTTGTACTCCATATAAACAATCCACTCATTGAAGATGTTCTGACGGGAGCTACCTATAGTAATTTTGTCTAATATTCCTTTAACAACTTCATTGTTACAAAAAATGATGGAATGGGGTTAATGATAGCTACAAACAAGGCTACACCTGCTAATTACATCAAGCTCATAATGCTCATATTGCCTCCTTTCGGTTTCATTATATTTCTAGAAAATTTGAATAGAAAGCTTTTTATTCAAATTTTGAAAGAAAGGAAATCGATAAGTAAATAAATATGAATATTAAGCGTAAAATTGAAATGACAAGTTTTTTGTCACCGAATCTGAAATTTATGGGAATAATAAACTCTATCATCAATTGAAAAAAGAACTTCGAATAAAAAAACATAGGGAGATTTTAGTCTTCCTATGTTTTCATTCATATTATTTATCTGTTTGTTTTTGCTTCTTTTTCAAATACTCTGCACGTATTTTTTCAAGTTGCTGCTTTTTATCAAATTTGGCAGGCTTCTGTTTTTCATGAAACTTTGTCACAGCTACCTTACCTTTGGTATCCAATTGATATTTTCCCACTTTGTTCACCACTTTTCTTGTCTTTAAAGAGATCTATTCAACAAATATAATATACCTTATTTTACTGAAGTATACCTTATTACTTTATTAGTGTACTGCTAACATTGCATATATCAGTAAAAAAATTAAAAACTTAGTAATATAATTAATCGCCAAATGGTATTCATTTCAATGCTATAATCAAAATAAAATCCCTTGCCACTCTGCATAAGCCTCAATAATTCTATTTCTTGTTTGTTCGTCTCTCTTCTAAAGGTCCAATTGTTCGGTAAATAAGATTTACAATATTAAAACAATCTAAGTCTACTCCATCTTTTAAATGGTTCTTAATGCTAATAACCATTACGTTCTCGATGATTTCAAATTTAGGTTTCTAAGGGGAAATATTGTTTTTTTTTGCAAAGTCTTTTTACTACTTAGTTAAAAAAAAAATCTACATTCCCAATATTTTTCTTCAAAAAACACCACCCCTTGTTATTAACTTTTCTACTTATATCTATCTAAATCTAAATATTACCATATTCAACTAAACTGCCTCGATGGTTCCATAAGAAAAAGCTGCCTTAAAGACAGCTCGAATCTTCACCTAAAGCACCTCATACGCAGACATTTAAAATTAATCATTTGGATTTATTATGGCTAAAACCCTGATGATTTTCCCAACGATCATTTATTTTTATATTTTGTTTTGCGATTAACAAGTTAAATTGCACGTAATAGGCCTTTAATGTTTGTGGAGAATAAACCTTGGATTTGCTTATCTGCCTTATATAAACCCCATACATCAGTTAAGATTATACCTGTTTCTCTCCAATCTATACCATATTAATAGGCAGTATAGACAATAAAAAATACCCCCTGCTAGTTAAAGAAGAAAAAGCTGCCTTAAAGACAGCTCCGATCTTTAGCTAACGCACCCGTTCGTTGCATTAATCGAGTAATCTTCTATTGATAAATACGTACGTAATTGTTAATAAAACCAACATAGCAATTATAAGAACCGTTCCTTCATAAGGATAGTCAATGAAACTATTGATAACTGCTAACAATCCAAAAGGAAGAAAAAAAAACCCACCTGTTACTGTACCTAACAAAGACTTATTTTTAATCATTTTTTCATTAAATCCAGCTAACAACCAGGTTTGTTTTTTCACAGCTACTAAGTAAGACACAAGTAAAAGAGCTATACCAATAACCAATAATCCGTAATCCACCTTTACACCTCCCAAGGACAACTTTGTTTCTTATTATTTTTTATACGAATAATAAAGGAAAAAGTTTCCTTTAGTTCAACTATCCTGCCCCTTTAGCTCCATAACAAAAAGAGCTGCCCAAGCAACTCCCTTATTGAAGTAAAGCACCCATTAGTTCGATTCACTTATTTCTAGTATATTCCGGAGTATCACAGAGTGGACGTTCCTCATATTGCTTTTCCTTTGCTAGAATAAAGTAAATCCCAAGAATAAAAGTAATTATTAAAATGACACAAATTACCCAATACATCAAAGGATATTGATATAGTACTGTTGCTGTTGTAACTCCTGAATTCATATCTGTTGTTGTTATTTTATTCTCAACAGGATCATAAAGCATGTCCACAATTAAGTATGTAAAGAAGAAAGAGTAAGAAATATTCCTATCGCACGTTTCATCATTTTCACCTCCTAAAACCGTTAAACTGTATACAGTTTAACGTAAAAACAAAATCCTTCTTCAACTAGCCTGCCCTGTTAGTTCATTAAAAAAAGCGATCCTTTTTAAAGAATCGCGCCCTTTAATGGAATAAGTCGTATCAATGATTGTATAAATAATTAGAAAAACTATTATCCTCCAATTCATCTTATTGAATTTTCCCTCTTTAAATCCCTCCAAATAAGCATTAATACCCTACACCATCATTTTTGATTAATGGTGTAATCAATATGTAAGAAAGGAATGCCAAAGATTCGCATTTTATGATGTGCTGTGAGTATTCCTGCAATTGTTTCATTAATTAAAAAGTGCTCGGATAATGGAAGCTTGAAAAGCACTTTGCCAGCTGCTAAATAAATACCAGAGTCACTTTCTCCCTCGCTCGAAAGAATAAGAGAGCCATCGATAGCGTCAAGCTGTAAAATACCAATCATTGACGAATAAGGAAGAGGAAGTGCTATATTCATATACGTCCTGGCCTCCGTTTTATGCTGAGAATAAATGGCCACAAATACTGTATTCTCCTTCACCTGGCGAATCCATGCGCGTGGATTTTCCCTCCCATCTAGCGTTTGATCAACAGCACGTATTTTATATGTCATTTCAGTACGTTTACTTGAGATGGGCAGGTTCAATTGCTGTAGTTTTGTACTTATCAATTTATAGCACACCGCAAACGGTTTAAACCAAGTTGCCCATTTTACAGAAGCAAATAACCGATACTGATCGGTGTTCTCATAAAAATGGACGATTGTTTTTGGTAAAGTTTTGGTATCAACAAAATCACTTAGTTCATCCACTAGTCCTGGGTGTTGCTTGCCTGCTCCTTTTAACGCACCTCGAATTCGGCTCACTGGGAAATTCCAGACATCCTGCTTCGTTTCAGGAGGCACAAGCACCCAACCGAGTACGCCTAACATGCCAAAAATTAAACAGTTAAATAAGCCATGAAATTTTAGCATAAAATCAATACTAACAAACCAAAGTCCAAACGAATATTTGTCGCATAAAGCACTGAAAATAAGATTGTGATGCCTAGTGCACTGAATGAAAGCCGTATCAATATCGTCTGCAAGTTGGAAAGGAAGCGTGTTCGGTATGCAAGTACGATTAAGGTGTAAATGGCAAATATGTAAAGCAACACAGAGATGAATTCCAGTAACGGCGAAAATGAAATGCCAATGGCGACGAGCATGGGACCTGCTAATATAATTGGCACAATTAATCGATACCATGTTGAATCGTGTAAGCGTCCAAAAAAACCAAGAGATATGGACAATAAAAAGGCAGAGTAATGAAAATGAATAGCTGTTAACCATGTGATTAGTGGACTAAACCCTGTATCAATTCCCGCAATATAAGCAAAGAACCATAGTCCGCCTACAAATAAATACATCATCCCGATATCAATCGATATTTCTGCCCAATTTGTAAAACCACGCTGAAAAAACCGCTTTAGCCCATAACACGCCACAAAAAAGGTTAAAATCATATAAATGAAAGCGAGTACCATCTGTCCTGTACTTGATGGGACAACTTGCAATAATAAGATGGAGAGCATAGCAATCCAATTGAAAATAATATGTTTCACCTTTGTTTCTAATAGTAGCTGGAGCATAAGTGGCACGAAAATCAACTGTGCAGCTGTCAGCATTAACAAATAGGGTTCAGATGTCAAAATGCTGCTTACTATGAAAAAGAACACACCTGCAATGGTGATTGAACTAAACAGTCTGCTCCTTAAATTCGCCTTCATAAGCCATCAACCTTCCTACGATTCGGTTTCGTATATCGACTTGAATCGTAAATACTTCTCGGGTATCATCGTACCCTTCCTCAACGTTCACAACTCCTTCCAATAACCGAAGAATTGGAAACTCTAGGTTACCTATAACGATACGTTGAGGACCAGAGCGAATGTGAATGCGCCCTTCAGGTGTCACCGCAAATTTTAAATCCGAATAAAATAAGCTCGGCTCCCCTAAATAATCCTTCACAACTCTACGCTTTGCATCAACCGTCATAAACGCATTAAAATGCCGAGTAATCTCTTCAAAATAAAAAGTACGCTCCCAATATATTTCTGCCTCACCAGTCGGCAATGATCTACAGGTATTTTTGATCGAAAACGGTACATCCTTCCCGTTTTCGGGAAAAAGAAATTTCCAGCGTGTTGCTAATTTTAAAAAGGGTTTTAGCCAGAAAGCCCCCGTTTCAATCTTTGACATCGTTCCGCCCCCATTAAACGGTTTATCAATTGGTAGGGCATAACGCTCTTGTAGCTTAGGATGAAGTCTTTGAAAATCCTCACCTAAGAGGTCTTGGTAGATTGTCATTATGATTCACCCTTTCTCGTACGCTTGCAACTTGTTGCCGATGGCAAATCAGTTGCGAGTAAGAAGCTAATAATGGAAAGAACCCACAGACTAGCATTAAATGTAATAGGGTTAAACGGGTGTAATGAGAATGAAGGACTGGCGATCAAGGCACTAATGGTCAATACCGGAAAAGCAATCATCTGCAGAACAAGTAAATGTCTTTTCTTACGATAAAGAAGCCAAACCACTGCAAATAAAATCTCGAGAACGCCTATTATCCCTACACCCTTTATAGCAGCAGTCCCCTCCAAGGAAGTTAAACTAGATAGCATCGATACTTCCTCAGGATGTTTGGCAATCATCTTCGGTATTAGCCCATGATAAAGCCAAACAAAGAAAAAGAGCATTGTTACTATAGCGTTAATAATGAAACGTACATACTGTGATCGTGGCGATTCCCCCTTTTCAATCCAGCGTTTTAGCACATCAAAGCTTAGAGCTGTTGCCCACCCCATGATTGGCCGAAAAAAGAGGTCTAAAAACCGTCCAAATAAACCATAACGTACATCATAGTCATATTGGGTGAGAAATGTGGTTCCGTTATCTTTCGGTATATATTGCCAATATCCTTTTCCTTCACAAATTGGCGAAATTTTTTGATCGGTACCAAAGTGAAGAGAAGATGTTTTTGGACCATCCTTCTTATTATGCGTACCGATACTTTTACCCCAGCCAGCGACTTTTACACCACATCCCAATTTCGTTTCATATAAGAAAGATTGCGGATCATCTTCTGATTTTTTCGGTAAATAGGTAATAGAAGAAAAACGCAAATCCCATTGTTCATGTAGTTCAGGCTTTTGAGTCATACGCCATACCTCGTCTATAGTTGCCTGAATTGGAATTTCCACATAGATTGGTTTGTTTTTCATAAATGTCACCTCCATTAATAAAGTAACATAAGTTTCAATACATAATGTTAGAATTTATGAAATCGCTGTAAGAGTGATAGAGTTTGAAAGACAATCTAATAACTTATTTTATTGCTCATTATCTGGCCCATTTGCTGAACAGAGGTCAAACAGCACTCTTCAACTATCCTGCCCCTTTAATTCCATAAGAAACTCCTATGGCGGCGCTCCTCGCCGCCACCATCTACTACGAAAATCTAAACTCAAAATAGAGTCTAACCCATTAACCCCTTGACAATAATGGAAAATAACAATACAACCAGGCTGAACTTTTTTTGGTGGATCTTAAGGAAGATACCCTGTATAAGAAACTGGTTGTGACAGTATGGAAGAACCATTTAGTGTACTACTAGTACGTATACAAAAATTTTTGTAACAAATCTCCTGTCATATGTATTGTTAATTTTTTTTGAGGTGATTTCTCCTATGGAAGCAATGATTGAACGGTGTGCTGGCCTAGATGTACACCAAGAAACAGTAGTAGCCTGTGTATTATTTGGTCCATTAGATAAAAAGCCAAAGACCTCTATTGAAACTTTTTCAACTACAACAACGGGACTCTTGGCTTTAAGTGATTGGCTCGCTACCCTGCAGGTATCCGATGTTGTGATGGAAAGTACCGGAGTCTACTGGAAACCAATATGGAATATACTCGAAGGTTCTTTTCACCTTGTTCTTGCCAATGCCAGACATGTCAAAAATGTTCCAGGGCGTAAAACTGATGTGAAAGATGCCGAATGGCTTGCCAAGCTTCTAAGATGCGGACTTATTGAAAACAATTTTGTCCCACCAGAGGATATTCGTGATTTACGAGATCTTACTCGTTATCGAAAAAAATTGATTCATCATCGCACATCAGAGCAGAATCGCATTCACAAAATCCTTCAAGATGCTAATATCAAGCTAACATCCGTTCTATCAGACATTTTTGGTTTATCGGGACGTCGTATCCTTGAAGCGATTCTAAATGGTGAAAAAATAGAGACCGATGGTCTTCGAAAAATGGTGGATTGGCGAACAAAAGCAAGTATAACTGACATTGCAAGTGCAATTAATGGTCGTATTCGCCGTCATCATCGTGATATGTTGCGTTACCATTGGGATCATATGGGTTATTTAGAACAAACCATAGAAGAATTGGAAAAACAAATCGATCAACTCCTGTCCCCCTATCGTAAGGAAGTAGAATTATTGGATGGTATACCTGGTGTGAACAAAGCTGCCGCAGCCACTTTTATTGCGGAGATGGGTGTTGATATGTCCGTATTTAAGTCAGCTAAACATCTTGCCTCTTGGGCTGGTGTGAGTCCTGGAAATTACGAAAGTGCTGGTAAAAAAAAACGAGTAAAACCACACAAGGAAATAAAGCTTTAAAAACAATGGCCGTAGAATGTGTATTAGCAACATCAAGGCAAAATAATAGAATTGCTTCACATCGAAAAAGGATTACTAAACGACAGGGGAAAATGAAGGGACGAATCGCTTCTGCCCATTTACTATTAACGATTACTTACAACATCTTAAAAACAGGAGAACCTTATCATGAACTAGGCTCAAATTACCTTGAAGAAAAACAAAATAACAAAGAATTAAAAATGATCGAATACCTAAAAAAGAAAGGCTATACAATCGCTCCATCTGAACAACAAACTGCATAACCAGTTAAATAACGACATAGTACATTTACCCCCATCAAAAAAATGAGAATATGGAGGGTTTATTTTAGCATGGCTTTTTACTATTGTGTTTTCATACAAAAAAGCTGCCTTAAAGACAGCTCCGTTCTTCAGCTAACGCATCCGTTAGCTCATTAAGAAAAGCGATTCTGGAATATTAAAAAAGAGGCCATCCTTTTGGACAGCCCCCTTTCCGCTATTATAAAATTTCTAGTAGCGCTCGATATCATTATATTGGTTACTTCGGAATGTTACCATCCATAATTCAGAGAAGGCATCTCCAAAATGAATTGGCTTTCAATCTTTGAAAACTATGAGAATACTGCAATTTTACGTGCGATAGATTCTGTTAAACGAGATGCTACTTTTGGAACAGCCCATTTAATAATTGGTGTTAACACCGCACCAGATAATCCGCCTGCATGGATTTCCACCGTACAAGTCATTATTGTTTTACCATTAACATCTTCTGCAGTAAAGTGACCGCTTCCTGTAAAATTATCTGATAAACCTTTTAGTTCAAACTTAATATTTGAAGGTTCATTCCATTCGGTAATATCTACCTGAGCTTGGATTGTTTTCTTTATACCTTTCACACTACCTTCAAATGTCCAAATAGATTGCTTGTCATTTATGATTTCATGTTCTTTATAGGCTGGTACTGTCGTTGCCCATTTTTCGAGATCACTGACATAATCCCAAACTGCCTGTACATCTGCTGGAACTACTACAGTATGCGTTCCCGTTGCCATTATGATCCCCACCTTCACTATGTATGAATTGCAACTTTACATTTCTACAAAATAATTATTACATAAAAAGCATGAACTTACATCTATTTGTAGAATTAAAATTTTCCAATCCTCCTCAATCCGGCCCTTTAATGGAATAACAGGACTGACGCTTTTAACCGACTATAATGTCACTTAATAGTATTCCTTATGGAATTGTCCTGCCCCGATAGTTGCATAAAGAAAAAGCTGCCTTATAGACGGCTCCGATCTTCAGCTAACGCACCCATTAGTTCTTTAAGGTATGAATTACTACTTATTCCAATCCTTAGCTAACATACCGTAAACAATATGGTCAACATAATGGTCATACAACCATTCTGCTTGTCTAATACAACCTTCATTAACAAAACCCAATCTTTCAGGAATTCCTCTACTTTTCTTATTCTCCACAGCAACCCTAATTTCAACTTTATCTAGTTTCAATTCATTAAATGCATAATCAGTCAATGCCTTAGCTACTCTTGTCATAACTCCATTTCCTTGATATTTTTCTCCGAGCCAATAACCAATATATGCAGTTTTATTTGACCAATTTATTTGGTTATAACCTGCTACACCAACAATTTGTCCCTTATACATAATAACTGTATTGACACTCTTGTTTTCAGCAATACCTTTTAAAGACATATTAATGAACCCTTTTGTATCTTCAAGTGTTGTTGTATTATCCAGCCAAGGAAGCCATTCTCGTAGATATTCTCTGGATTGATTTGTTATTTCGAAAACTCTTTCTGCATCCTTTAATTCTAACAGTTTCAATGATAACTCCTCATCAATCTTATGTAAGAACATACTCATCCCCCTAATTTTTCTATTGGTTTATTTTGTATATTAACATATATGATTAATGGATAAATCACTTGTTTATTATGGAGCTAATCTGCCCCGTCTCTTCAATAAGCCCCTGCTACAGAATTAACTGTAAACAGGGGCTTGTCGGTACTGATCCTGAAATTGCATCTATATAAATCGCATCTGACCTACCAGGGCAGACTTATGTTTATTTAACTATGTATTACATTACCCATGGCTTTGCCATTGTCTTTACTACGTTTGACAACAATCTTTAAAACATGTCATATGTTATATGCAATAAACTGATGCGAAAAATTTTTAGTCCTTCCAGAACCATTTACGAATCCATTTGGCAGGAATGGCAACCAATACAGCAATTACAATAAGAACTACTTTAAGTATAAAGAATCGTTCATCTAAAGGTATCAAAATATTTCTTCCACATGTATGACGTATTTTTTATTTTGTGCAGAATGTAATTCAGTTTGCATTTCGTATATTTCCAACCCTCCCATAGTCATCCCCCTCATTATCCTTTTCCTATTAATTTTACCATAAAAAACCATTGTCTTTATTCAACTATCCTGCCCCCTAGTGCCATAAGAAAAGAGCTGCCTTAAAGACAGCTCCGATCTTCAGCTAACGCACCTGTTCGTTCAACAAGATTTTACCTTTATCCACCACATGGTCTAGTCATTTAATTAGGATACAATTCACCGTACCAGTTCAAGCTGTGATTTTACAAAAACTGTCAGCCTTTTAATTTTACACTTCTATTTTAAATCGACGCTGATGAGGAAGCAGCTGCTTGATCAGCCTTCACACAATCAATTGCAACAACAAGTGCAATAATAATCGTTTCCATCTCTTCATCAATTATTTGAACCTTGTAGCTATCGCCCCAAGTGAACCACTCCTTGCCCACTTTACCTACGATTTTACCATGCTGTAAAACTTGAAAATCCATATCCCACCAATTACCATGTACTTCAATGCCTGCCGCATCAATTGTATATCGTGCTTTTAAGAAGGAAAATTCCTTCTTTATTGTTAATACCTCTCGACCATTCACCTCAACCAAAAACTTTGGTAAAAAGCTGAACACCTTTTTCGTTATGAGTGCTACTTCATCTCTTGCTGTATTCATAATGGAGAAGGTCTTCGGAACTTGCATAAAACTTCCCTCCACGTAATATATATCCTTCTCCTGCTGATCCTTTACTGTAAATTTCCCGCTTAGACTGAATACCTTCTGTTTAATATAAAGCTGCCTCATACTAATGCCTCCCAACCTTAAGTCTTTACATTACTTACGTTTTAAATGGGCATTGGTTCCAATCTTATTCATTAAATTCCAAATAATAACTCCACTCAAAAGTGCCTTCTTTTCGGTTCACCACTATTTATCCTTACCTAATTTACCTTTTGTAAAGGCAGCAATCCTTCCTTCGCAATCTGACCCAATTGTTCAATAACTCCTTATGTACTCTTGAACTATCCTGCCCCGTTTGTTGAAGAAGATTTTTGATTTGTCTTTTAAGCCTGAATTGGTAAATAAATCTGTACTTCTTCATTGCATTCCCCCATAAGGTGATATGTCTCGATAATATAAGAATCGAGATCTCTTTGATAACCTTGTTCTTCTGCCCAATTCAATAAATTCAAATGAAGTTCTCCCAAATTAGATATATTCCCTCTTGTAGTTATGAAACTTTTATTTATTTCAATATAATCCATACCTGTTGGTACTTCATATAATTTCTCACTCACAATTAACCCTACATAATAATGACCTATCCTATGCTCCTCATCCTTTTTAGGCTCAAATAATGCAATTTCGTTCTCTGTTGGATTTAGTATTTCGTTTAAGCGACTTAATAGTTGCTTTGCACGCAAGGGTACTTCATTACCAAAGTTAACAAACTCCCCACTACCCTTTAATCCAACCAGCTTAAATTCTTTTTTAACCATCATAAACGACATATTACCCTCTCCTATTCACACGAAAATTCCATAATATTCTATTTTTATTTATTCAACAAAAAAATCCTTACATCCTGCATTGAAGTAAGGATTTCATACTGAGTTCTGCAACTGTTATTCAACTAACCTGCCCCGTTCGTTCATTAAGAAAAGCGATTCTTATCGGAACAACTTTATCGACTTGATTACAATTTCTCTGCAGGTATGTCAAAATCCATCAATTATTGGTGTTGGTTTTGAATAAAGTTTGATTAAAAGTTTTCTGTAAACCCCAAGCAATAAAAGGAATCAAAATGGTTTCCTTTCTTTTTGAATGTACTCTCCGTTTTCAAAAAGTTTAGCCAAAACTCATTTAGAAATCTTTGATTGAAAAGATAAAGTATCACAACTTTATACAAAACTTCTCATCTATCTTCAAACATCGCAATTTTATTTTAAATACACAATTACCAATGGCGAATTCCTAAGAAGATTAATAATAAAATCCAAGTAAAAATTTAAGAAAAATTTAATGTTTACCCCACTATTTATTTTAAAAGTTTTTCCTATCCTAAAACATGTTACTTCATGGAGGAGACTAGAAATGAAAAAGTGGGAATTTTATTGGTTTTTTGCATTAGCTTTTATTTTTAAGATATTACCGATATCCCAAGATAAAGTAGAGGATCAAATCTGAAAAATTTTCGGAGATGATAGCATAGTGTAAAGTAGGATAAAGCATAGATTATAAATTTGAAAAGAATTAGGAAATGAGGATTTATATGGAAAACTCAAAAAACAATCAAAAAAAAATAACTGCTGGCTTGTTGGCCGTATATTTATTTGCATTAACATGGATTATAGTCTTTAAAATGCAATTTTCATTCCAAAGCTTGCCGGATTTTAGGGAAATCAACTTAATCCCTTTTGCTGGTTCAGCTAATGTTAATAATCAAATAGATTTTAATGAAATAATCTATAATGTACTTGCATTTATCCCATTGGGAATTTATATTAGTATGCTAAAACCAAATTGGTCTTTCTTGAGAAAGATCGCAGTAATAGCAGGAGTTAGTTTGTTATTTGAAGGATTGCAATTCATCTTTGCTATAGGTGCAAGCGATATAACTGACTTTATGGGGAATACATTAGGTGGAATTACTGGAGTTGGAGTTAATATTGTATTTTGTAAGCTGTTCAGTACAAAATCAAATAAAATCCTTAATGTTTTAGCTTCAATCGGAACGATATGCATTGTTGCGCTATTACTGTTATTAATATACCCCAGGATTAGTGGTGTTATTATTTATAAAGTTTCCTAAGTAATTGGAGAATTGCTGTTCATGAAAATTACCAGAGGGTATGCCAGCAGATTCTTTATTTATAAAACAAGAATGACAAATATCACAAGCCACCTATTTTGAGGATGGCTTATTTAAATTCTATTTCTCTAAAAACAGAAAATATCCTTCTTCAACAAACTGGCCCAATAGTTGAAGAAAAGCCAAAGAGCACTTTTCAACTATCCCACCCCGTCTGTTCCATAAGAAACTCCTATGGCGGCGCTCCTCGCCGCCACCATCTACTACGAAAATCTAAACTCAAAATAGAGTCTAACCCATTAACCCCTTGACAATAATGGAAAATAACAATACAACCAGGCTGAACTTTTTTTGGTGGATCTTAAGGAAGATACCCTGTATAAGAAACTGGTTGTGACAGTATGGAAGAACCATTTAGTGTACTACTAGTACGTATACAAAAATTTTTGTAACAAATCTCCTGTCATATGTATTGTTAATTTTTTTTGAGGTGATTTCTCCTATGGAAGCAATGATTGAACGGTGTGCTGGCCTAGATGTACACCAAGAAACAGTAGTAGCCTGTGTATTATTTGGTCCATTAGATAAAAAGCCAAAGACCTCTATTGAAACTTTTTCAACTACAACAACGGGACTCTTGGCTTTAAGTGATTGGCTCGCTACCCTGCAGGTATCCGATGTTGTGATGGAAAGTACCGGAGTCTACTGGAAACCAATATGGAATATACTCGAAGGTTCTTTTCACCTTGTTCTTGCCAATGCCAGACATGTCAAAAATGTTCCAGGGCGTAAAACTGATGTGAAAGATGCCGAATGGCTTGCCAAGCTTCTAAGATGCGGACTTATTGAAAACAATTTTGTCCCACCAGAGGATATTCGTGATTTACGAGATCTTACTCGTTATCGAAAAAAATTGATTCATCATCGCACATCAGAGCAGAATCGCATTCACAAAATCCTTCAAGATGCTAATATCAAGCTAACATCCGTTCTATCAGACATTTTTGGTTTATCGGGACGTCGTATCCTTGAAGCGATTCTAAATGGTGAAAAAATAGAGACCGATGGTCTTCGAAAAATGGTGGATTGGCGAACAAAAGCAAGTATAACTGACATTGCAAGTGCAATTAATGGTCGTATTCGCCGTCATCATCGTGATATGTTGCGTTACCATTGGGATCA
The DNA here is from genome assembly GCF_038003055.1 of Peribacillus sp. FSL M8-0224. Classification (NCBI taxonomy): domain Bacteria; kingdom Bacillati; phylum Bacillota; class Bacilli; order Caryophanales; family Bacillaceae; genus Peribacillus; species Peribacillus sp. FSL M8-0224. Next base: position 5,667,240 of record NZ_JBBOOJ010000001.1, on the reverse strand, counting down.
TATGGGTTATTTAGAACAAACCATAGAAGAATTGGAAAAACAAATCGATCAACTCCTGTCCCCCTATCGTAAGGAAGTAGAATTATTGGATGGTATACCTGGTGTGAACAAAGCTGCCGCAGCCACTTTTATTGCGGAGATGGGTGTTGATATGTCCGTATTTAAGTCAGCTAAACATCTTGCCTCTTGGGCTGGTGTGAGTCCTGGAAATTACGAAAGTGCTGGTAAAAAAAAACGAGTAAAACCACACAAGGAAATAAAGCTTTAAAAACAATGGCCGTAGAATGTGTATTAGCAACATCAAGGCAAAATAATAGAATTGCTTCACATCGAAAAAGGATTACTAAACGACAGGGGAAAATGAAGGGACGAATCGCTTCTGCCCATTTACTATTAACGATTACTTACAACATCTTAAAAACAGGAGAACCTTATCATGAACTAGGCTCAAATTACCTTGAAGAAAAACAAAATAACAAAGAATTAAAAATGATCGAATACCTAAAAAAGAAAGGCTATACAATCGCTCCATCTGAACAACAAACTGCATAACCAGTTAAATAACGACATAGTACATTTACCCCCATCAAAAAAATGAGAATATGGAGGGTTTATTTTAGCATGGCTTTTTACTATTGTGTTTTCATACAAAAAAAGCTGCCGCAGCAGCCTACCTAAATGATCTATTGTCCTTGAGTGCCCTCTTCACTTTTGTATTCCAAAAGATCCCCCGGCTGACAGTCCAAAGCCTTACAAATCGCTTCTAACGTGGATAGTCGAATCGCTTTTGCTTTTCCATTTTTCAATATAGAAAGGTTAGCCATCGTTATTCCAATCCTTTCCGAAAGTTCTGTTACGCTCATTTTCCTTTTAGCCAGCATTACATCAATATTGATTATTATTGCCATGTTATTCACCTCAGACTATTAAGTCATTCTCTGATTTTATATCGATGGCTTCTTGTAAAAGTCTTTGAAGGACAGCCGCAAAGACAGCAATCACCATGGGGGCAAAAACCATGACCATTCCGATTAGTACGAGACCCGGTGCGTCATCTACTTCCGCCATGATATAGACGAATGGCAGGGCCACCACATACAAGCCAGTGATAATGATGGCACATTTTTTGATTTTCTTTAGAGCTCTTACTGATAATTCCGAGAAAGCTTTATTCTTGTCAATATAGCTTAATAGGTTAAACGATTGATACAAAGCGAAGTAAAATGGGATTGCCGACACATACATAACCATTAATAGGCCATATACCACATAAGCCAAATCTGAACCTCTTTCTGCTGCTTCATTTGCTTCATTCGCTATCTGAGGCAACAAAAATAGACACAAAGCAAGAACCGGAATGCCGATAAAAATAACAGCTACCTTTAAAAAGAGTGTTGAACTTCGTTTCATGAAAAGCACCTCATTTAATTATTGTCAATTTGAATTTAACACGTATTTTATTGTTTTACAATAAAATATTATTGAATTTAATTACATTATTACTGTTTATGCATTTATAAGACAAAAATAAAAAGCATTCCCCCTTACAGCGAAACGCTCGATAGCTTGTGAAACCAACTTCCCCTTTAGTTGCAAAAACAAAAGAAGCTGCCAGATGGCTGCCGGATATTCAACATAAAAACGAAAGCCCGCATCGCTAAATCATAAAAAACGATAACGGGTATAAAGTATGCTATTGCAACTCCTCAAATATGAGATAAACAAGGGCCTCGATTTTCAAACGGAAATCGAGGCCTTCAAATATATATTCTAAACTAGGGCTTGTTAATCTTCATTGGAAGAGAACGAAAACGCGGATGCTCAGCGAGTATAGAACTTCTCATCTGTTTAACGACAGGATGTTCTGACGAAAAAAACTGATCTTTAGAATTGTAATGCTCGATTAATTCTCCTTTTTCCAGTACACCCAAAGTATCAGAGATTGAATAAGCCGCTTTAATATCATGTGTAATAAAAAGATAAGATAAGCCGAAGTCTTTTTTCAACTCACTTAATAATTCTAAAATCAATGTTTGATTAACCATATCCAGACTGCTTACGGATTCATCCAAGACGATTAACAGTGGCTTAAGAGAGATTGCTCTAGCAATATTAATTCTTTGCAATTGTCCACCGCTAAATTGGTGTGGGTATTTTTTTAAATCCTTTTCACTTAGGCCCACTCTTTCCAATAACTCAATAACCGTTCTTTTTTGTTCGGCTACGGTTAGTTTTTCATAGTTTTCCAATGGCTCGCCTATAATACCTTCGGCGGTCATTCGTGGATTGACAGCTGAATATGAATCCTGAAAGACGACTTGTAGATCCCGGCGTATCTTTTGTCGGGTAAGCTTATCAGCGGTATAGATATCATGCCCTTGAAACAGAACCTGTCCTTGCTGTGGACGTTCTAAACCAAGGATCACTTTTCCTAATGTACTTTTTCCAGCTCCACTCGTGCCAAGCAGCCCTAAACATGTTCCTTCGTCAATGGAGAGGGAAATGTCAGTGAGTACTTTTTTAGAAGGCTCTTTCCATTTTAAAAACGTATGAGAATTATAGCTATGAGTTACTGCTTTTACTTGTAATAAACTCATTTGTTCACCCCTCCAAAAAATGCAGTCCATATATCACGACATATGGGTGATAGGCTCTTCATGTTTAATGCTAAGGCGGGCATTTAGCAGTTTCTTTGTGTATTCATGCTGCGGATTATCAAATAGTTCAAACACATTTGCTGTTTCTACAATTCTGCCATGTTGCATAACGACTACATCATCTGCCATTTCAGAAATGACGCCAAGATCATGAGAAATGAGTAAAATGGATGTTCCATATTCAGAACGGATTTTATCCAAGTGGCGAAGTACCTGTAATTGGTTATGTACGTCGAGTGCAGTCGTCGGCTCATCAGCAATAATAACGGAAGGCTGTAAACATGCGGCCATCGCAATCATCACCCGTTGAAGCATACCTCCACTCAGTTGAAAAGGATAGCTTTTTAATAGTTTCGCGGGATTTGGCAGGTTTACATTTTGCATCGCCTCGATGGCAAGCTCTTTTGCTTGTTTTTTATTCAATGCGGTATGAGACCTAATCGTTTCGACAAATTGATTGCCAATTGTAAAAACAGGCGTAAATGAATTCATCGGATTTTGCATAATAAAGGCAATATCCTTGCCGCGAATACCACGTATTTCTTTATCGTCCAAACCATTTAATTCTCGTCCTTGAAGGGTAATGCTCCCTTTAATTGTCGTTGTTTTCCGATCAAGAAGCTGTAGAATGGACATACTCGTAACGGTTTTACCACTCCCACTTTCCCCAACAAGACCCAATACCTTCCCTTTTTCCAGTTCAAAATTAATATCCTGAACGAGGGTGGAAGCACCATCCTTTGTTTGTACTTGTACATGTAGATCGCTCACTGTTAATACATTCGACCGTTCTGTTCTCAATCTTCTCATTCCTTTTTATTAACGACGTTTGACTCCAAAACGTTCTGATAGCGCTTCGCCTAATAAATTGAAGGTGACGACAACAAGCATAATCATCAAACCTGGATATAGCATTAATTCTGGATTCGTCCGAATATAGGATTTCCCTTCATGAATCATTGCTCCCCATTCTGGTGTAGGGGGTTGCACGCCCAAACCTAGAAACGACATGGCCGATATATCCATGATGGCCCAACCCATTTCTAATGTACCCATAACAGCGAGCGGAGGAAGAACATTTGGAACAATATGTTTCTTTATTATCTTCCATTGAGAAGAACCGCTTATTTTAGCCGCCGCTATATAGTTTTGTTCTTTTAGACTAAGTACCATTCCTCGGAAAATTCTCGCATAATATACCCATTGTACAAGCATCAATGCTATGATGACCTGTTTAAGGCCAGGTCCCAATATACCAACAAGTCCAAGAATGAGCAAAAGGTTCGGAAATGCCATAACACCATCACACAGTCTCATTAGCACCTGGTCCACCCATCCACCTTTATAACCAGCAAGGGTTCCGACAATCAAACCGATGCCTAAAGATGAAATAAAGATTAATGTAGCAAATCCTAACGAAATGCGAGCTCCATATAAGATGCGTGATAACGTACATCTTCCTAAATGATCCGTTCCCATTGGATACTCAAAAGAAGATGGCTGTAGTTTATTAGCTAAATTGACAGCAATAGGATCATTAGGTGCAATCCAAGGAGCCAAGATGGTGATGATAAATAGGAAGCTTAATATTATTGAACAAAGGACAATCACTTTCTGACTTCTCATCATAATACGAAGACTTGTTATCATTGACGTTGCCCTCCTTTTCTGGAGATGCGTGGGTCGATACACATTTGGATTAGGTCAACAATCAAGTTGCTAAAAATGAAAAGTCCCGCAGCTAAAAGCACATAGCATTGAATGACAGGAACATCCCGATTAAAAATAGCTTCAATGAAATAACGACCGAATCCTGGCCAGGAAAAAACCGCTTCGACGATAATGGTTCCAGTCAGCAGCTTTCCTAAATTCATCCCCAGTCCAGTAATCATGGGGGATATGGCTATTCTCAATACATGTTTTCCCATAATGACTTTTTCATGAATCCCTCTTGTGCGAGCAAAAAGGACATAAGGTTCCTGTATATTTTCAAGAACGCTAGCACGTAATAGTCGAGTATACAAAGCTATTAATGGCAAAGCTAAAGTAACGGAAGGAAGAACCAGATGTTGCCAAGTCCCGATTCCTTCGACAGGAAATAGGTCGAGTTTAACAGAAAAGAAAAAAATTAATAAATAACCAAGCCAAAAAGAAGGGATGGACGCCCCGAAAAAAGAGAGAAGGCGACTAAAATGGTCAATACCACTGTTTTTCTTAATGCCTGCCAAAAATCCTAGAGGGACACTGACCAGGATAGCTAATAGGATGCTACCTAAAGCTAACTGAATGGTCGCTGGCATTCGATAGGTAACCTCTTCCCAAACAGGTTTATTCGAAAGATAAGATATGCCAAAATCAAATTGGCATATCTTAATAATAGAATTTACATATTGAACATGGAGGGGTTGATCTAAGCCAAACTCATGTCTTTTCTGAGCCAATATCTCATCTGTAGATTGGATATGTGCTGCAGATAAATATGCCTCAGCTGGGTCCACAGGTGAAAGGTGAATCATTCCAAACGTTAGAAGAGTGGCCAAAAGAAAGATGGGAATAATGGCCATAATTCGTTTCAAGATATATGTGCCCATGATAACCCTCCTGTAACTTACTTCTCGATGCTAATTCCTGTGAATGGATGTTCATCCCGGTTAGCAGGGAATGTAAAATTAGATACATCTTTTTGGTAAACAGCTATTTTCTTAATATAAGAAATAGGCACAATCGCTCCTTGGTCTTGCAGTGATTCCAAAATGGTTGAGTAAAGTTCTTGACGTTCTTTTTCATCTGTTGTTCCAGGAACATCTGCAATTTGTTTTAACAACTCAGCTCTGTTCGGATAAGATGAAATGGCTTCGTTAAAACCAAATCCTTCCGAACCAACGACATTTACGAAAGTATGTGGATCATATGGAGCGCCATAGTTACTAAAGAAATTCAATTCAAAATCATTAGCTTTGAATCTTTCAATTTGTACCGTAAGCTCAACTCCAACGATATTCAATTTAACACCCAGTGCCGCCCACTCGGATTGTAATGTTTCGGCCATTGCTTTTTGAATCGATTCTGCAGAGTCGTACATTAACTCGATTTCAAGCGGCTTTCCGTCTTTCTCACGAACGTTTTTTCCTTTTGGAAGCTTCCATCCTGCTTCATCTAATAAAGCTTTTGCTTTTTCGACATTATAATCAATCGCTGTTACATCAATGTCTGAAGTATACGGGAAGTTTGTCGGTAAAATGAAATCTGCCTTCTCTTCCAACCCAGAAGTAACTCCGTCAACCATTGCTTTTTTATTAAATCCATATTGTAACGCTTGACGAACACGTAAATCAGAAAGTTGTTCTTTCTTCGTATTCATAACTAGTTGTCTTGTCGCAACCGGATCAGAAATACTAGTCTCATAGTTACCTGTTGTTTCTAATTGTTTAAAAGCATCCAGACTGATAGCACCTTCACCATAAATTAGGTCCAGGTCACCTTTTTCGAAAGCAAGAACACGGGTTTCCGCATCAGGAATGATCTTGACTTTGATTTTCTTAACTTTAGGGAGTTCACCCCAATAATTTTCATTGCGTTTGAAAATAGCATATTCATCTGCTTTATGTTCTTCCAAAATCCACGGCCCTGTACCGACTGGTTTTGTAACACCTTTAGAAGTGTCACCATCTTTAGGGAATCCAGCATCACCTAAGAATCGGACTGGACGAACAACGGCTAACTCTTGAATAGTAGGATAATATGGCTCCTTTAATGTTAGTTTAAATGTGTTTTGGTCGATTACTTCCGTTCGATCCACTTTCGTAATAAAGCCCAACCAACTATGTAAATCAACATTTTTCAATATAGTATCAAAGTTCTTTTTCACAATTTCAGCATTAAAGCTCGTACCGTCAGAAAATTTCACATCTTGACGGAGGTTGAACGTATATTCCTTCCCATCCTTGGAAATTTCCCAAGATTCAGCTAAATGCGGTTTCAGCTTACCTCCATCTTGGTAGCTGACCAAAGGTTCATATATCATTGATGTAGCGAATAATTGAGAAGGATTATAGACATGCGGATTCATTTCACCTATATCCCTCGGCCAAGCCAAAGTAAGCATGTCCTTACTGTCTTTGTTTGAAGTTGAATTTTCTTTTGATTCATTTGTACATCCAAGTAAAAGCGTTGATAAAATTAAAACGATTGCCGATATTAATAACACTTGTTTGCTGTTTCTTCGTTTTGACATCACATTGGTGCCCCCTGTATCATATTGAGAATTATTTTCAATTGTAATGAGTAACTATATTATTGTCAATATAATGTCGAAACTCTCGAAAAATATAAATATGTTTATAAGAAATCATATGTAGATACGTAGAACCCCAATATCCTTTTCAGCCATAAATGATGATGCTGCTCCGAATATTCACACGTTCGCCCCCTTTTAAAACCGGTATTGTTCGTGAAAGTAAGGAACTTGACCAAAACATTCCGTCGTGAAGAAATAATCATCATTCACCTGTTTTTTGATAACACAATCATCAGTTGCAATCCTCTTAACCTTATAAGAGTATAAAGCCGATAATATTATTCTAGAATAATTATTTATACGTAGAAGACATCGGAAGGTGGACATTTAATCGTTGTATAGATTTGTGAATGTCCCAAACGCTCTTGCTGAGAATGCCGAAACATATATGGTATGGATTTCGTTTTTTCTTTAAATTCTTGAATGATTATTATGATATTCCCTCACGTCCCTGGACTTTCGCCAGCAGTTTAATAAAAACAAAGTTATGACCCTGATTATATTCATCAATCACTTCATACAAATAGTCATCGTATAAAGCGTTAATTCCTGGGAACCGTCCATATTCCTTTTCCCTGTTCTAGATATGGAATTTTAAAGCCCTACTATAGTTCCCATTACGAAGAACATAAAAATATCAAAGAAAAGACCTCCCATAAGTTCAGTGAACTTACGAAAGGTCTCCACTATGGTGAAATAAGTGTGATTCAAAACTGAAAGTTAGCATTTCACTAATCTCCACCTTACAAACCCCTATTTTACGGATTCAAGCGATGATTACTTCATGCCATCCATTCAACTTAATAGGAAGTAACAAGGTATTAAATGTGTCTCCAGTAATGGAAAACGGAGTACAGCTGTAAACAGTCCACACTCCACTTCTGATTGGAGATCCCGGGATCTTGCTTAACCCGCCCACAGTGATTAGGAAAAAGGAAAAAATAGCAGCAATAAACTGGGTTACAACATTCAACCGATTGTACGGCCAGGATGAAGCTGCTATTGAAAATGCGCTACTACAAGTATCCAAAAAATTAATAAAGTCGGGTTATAAAATTTTATTGTACGTGTTCTGGGGCAGTGACCGGGAAGCCTCCAAACGACTTTACGATAACTTGAATGACCCCTTGAATGTGACTTATGATCCATCATTATACTCAGAGGAAGAGCTTATTGAAAAACTCTCTGTCTGCAGTTTGAGCATTAACTTTAAACTTCACGCCAATATCCTTTCCTTAGCAGGAAATGTCCCCTGTATCGCCCTCGGTTACAGATTTAAAGTATTTGATTTGTTTCAGTCCCTTGGGCTGGAGAATTTAGTCGTTTCAACCGATTCCGATACACTAGCTCTCGATATTATGGAAGGGATCCAGGAAATTGAACTAAATAATGAAAAGATAATCGAACAATACAAAAAGAAGAAGGAACATTTCAGTCCCTTAATCATTGAACCTATAAAAAATAATTTCACAGTAGACTAAGTTTTAGATTTAAATATCCAACTTCCAAAAGCTTCAAATACATTTTCTAAATCCGTAAAATTCACCTCCAGACATCAAGTTTCGGGGGTGAGTTTTTTTCTGAGGTTAACTCCAACTGTTTTTAATTACTCCTAATACATCTACAACGATGGGTTTCATATCAAACTCATGCAAAATAACCGAAGCAATAGATGCAAGTAAAGGGAAAGCCGCCTTAGGGTCATTCATTTTAATCTAAATTTTAACAAACCCTTTTACTTAGAATGATTCTAGGAATTGATGTTCTCCTCCTTCCCCCAGAAAATTTGTATTTCTTTTTTCAAACCCAAGGACAAAGAAAACGATTAAGTTATTGCTTGTCCACTTCGAAAAAAGCTTCAAAATTGGGCAATTGTTTCTGTTACTTTGACCCAACAAGGTTTAGATAGCTTTAGTATGTAGATTTTAGTGAATTATCAGATAGTTATTACTCTGAAATTGTATAACAAGAAGGCACTCCTTTTAAAAGGAGTGTTTATTAAGTATGCACATAAAAAAGCACCTGTTTAAGGTGCTAAGCTTGACGTTTTTTATAGTTGATTTTCTAGACCAATTAGAGATTGCATAGTACTTGTAACTAGCATAGGTTGCTACTCGAGGGGATCTAGCTGCCTTCCTTAATTTACTTAGACGGCTCTTATTTCCCTATAAAACGCTATCATTGTTTGGCCTGCGTGGTCTTGGCTTCGCTACAAGACATAAGTATCCCTGGCCTTGGGACTCCTTTTGTCTTCGGCCTTCCTTGTTTTCTTTGACTCGTTTCTAGGTCTTGTTGTGATGTACGAGTCATCACAGGTCGCTACTCGCGGCAATTTAGCTGCCTTCAGTACTATCGTAGGTTGTCCCTCATTCACCCCTTTATATTTCTTTAGTCCTGAAAGGTGTGTTCTTCTCCAACACATACGCTTTCATTCAAAAGAGATATAGTTCGTCTACTTCCCCATGCTCAATACCCATAAACGTTTTCAATCAAGTTTTTAACCCAATCAACCACGCTTCCTATCTGAATTCCTTGTTAAAAAACTCAATTGGTCATAATTTTCACCAATGTTTTACTACATCTTTTAGAACCTTCTAATTTTGTCGATATCTACTCAGAATTTGTAGTTATTTCTCGGGAAATTGTTGAAATTTGAAAATAGTGATTCTGAATAGTTGGAACAAAGGAATTTCTACTATTGGTTTGATTACCTCGGTTTAATTGTTATTAACATCTCAATATAGTCAAAGAGACTAAAAAAAAGTAATGAAACCTTTTTCTTATTGAAGTAATGTTTCTTAATGGTTTTTTTGTTGTTCAGTTTTAAGCTATGACATATCGTTTGTCAGTTAAATGTTCATTTCACGCGTAGCTGCGAGTTTATTGGTTGAAAATTAAGCTCTCTTTTAATTGAATGAGAACATGGACTAAATTGTCATATGTATCGGGTATCGCTATCTCTGTCTCATTGGTGCCTTCTAATCTTACTTTTTCTTGTTACAAGGGTCTTTAGCTATATCGTTTAGGGGGCTGCCCGTATCGTGTAACACTTTAAGCGTTTTGATATCGGATTGAACGAAGGTGTGCGTTTTTACATATCTTCACAATCACTTTCCGTTTCGCTCTAAGTTTTAAACATACTTTCGAACAATGATTTTGCATCTCCACGTATTTACCACTTTCTTGGAATACGATGCTCATTCAATCGGATGTATATCCTGTCGCATATCGGACCTTCCTTTCTATTAAAGATGAAGGTTCATTGAATATTTTCATGTTATATCGCACACCGATACGAAACAAGCCCCTTTCTTGAGGAATACTATTGAGGACATAGATCTTGCTGGAGCTGGGAAACCGTTGTTTTAAGCTGAGCCATATCGTTTGTCAGTGGATTGTTCATTTCAGGCGTAGCTGCGAGTTGTTCATTGGTTAAAACATTTAAAATCTCATTTATTTGTTTGGAATTATGGGTTAAGTTGTCATTATACCGGGTATCGCTATCTCTGTTTCATCGGTTCCTTCTAATCTATCTTTTTGTACATAAGATCTTTAGCTGTACCCTCCAGGGATTTGCCCTTATCGCGTATCGTATAACGCTATGTGCGCTTCGATGTCAGATTGAATAAAGATAGGCAACCACATCTAAAAAACTCATATCCGTTTCGTTCTAAGTTTTCCATACTTTTGAACAGTGGGTGTGTGCTTCCCACTTCTTCTTCCACTCCCTAAGAAAAGAATACTCGTTCATTCGGATGTATATCATGTTTCCATCAAACGTCACTTTTCTATTAAACCTAAAGATTCGAATTTATTTGCAAGCTATATCGCCCAGCGATACGCAACACAGAAAAAAAGAGCCGATCAATCCCTGTCTAGAGCACCTCTATTAAGGATGACTTTTGTTTTTGAATGCATGTTTTCAACCTCCTCAGCCCCCTTTTTATCAAACATGCCTTTATTTCTTGCTTCAAATTGTGTATTTTGTTTTAGATGCATATCGCTTAAACAAATCTCCAATGAATTTCAATTGAGCCTTCGCTTGCCTTTGGTTGAACGTCCGATACATTGGAATCGCCGAGCTCTTACATAACAGATTCCAAATCCTGTAAATTTTAAATATTCTTTCTTCATTCTGTTTTTCAGCTACGCGAATCATATATGGTACGATGAATTTTTTAATGTTTTGTGGATTCGCATCTCAATGCTTTTATCCATCATTATTTATTTAAAAAATACTTATCAAATGTTTCTTCATCAATAACAAATCAATACACAGCTAGGCAAAAAACCTTAACAGTCACCTTATTTTCTGAATATGGAGAAAAGCCCCCGCCATTTTTCGGTACGTTTTTGTAGAGCCTCTTCTAAACGTTTATTAAAGTCATTTTGTGAACTCCATTCTTTTTTCTGTTCTTCCCGCATATTTTGTATTTCTTTTTGTAAGAGTTCACTTTTTTGTTTTTCTTGTTCCAGCAATGTTTCGTAATGGGTATTTTGTTGTTCAGTTAATTGTTCAATTTTAGAATTAGTTCTTTGCGCTGAATTTCCAATACTAGAACTTATAACATGATGATCTTGCTGGAGCCGGGAAACCTTTGTTTTAAGCTGTGACATATCGTTTGTCAGTTGGACATTCATTTCACGTGTGGCTGCGAGTTCATTGACTAAAAACATTAAGACCTCGTTTAATTGATTGGGGTCGTGGGGTGAATTTTCATATGTATCGGGTATCGCTATGTGTGTTTCATTGGATCCTTCTAATCTTTCTTTTTGTTGATATACAAGGTCTTTAGCTGTATCGTCTAGGGGCTTGTCCGTATCGCGTAGCGCTATAAGCGCTCCGATGTCAGATTTAACAAAGATACGTCGATCTCCATCTTTCAAAAACTCATATCCATTCCGTTCTAAGATTTGACCATACTTTCGAACAGTGGGAGTTGCAATCCCCACTTCTTCTGCCACTTCCTTGGAAGAGAAAGCTCGTTCATTCAGTTGTATATCGCGTCGCATATCGGACCTCTTTTCTATAACTAGTTGTATCTGTAGTCTACCTGACCTTAAATTTTCTGTCTAGATAAGTATAGCCTATCTAGAAGTCGTTAGGGATAGCGATATGATTTCCTTTTCCTTTCTTCTGTTTCCATATAGGATTAGATCATCTATTTGCTTACCTGCCTTCTCTTGCATGGCCTCTATCTCCCCAGCCTTATCCTCAAGATTCCCCCTTTTTTGTTGCAAGTTACACACTCACATTAAATTTCGTATTATCACTTTAGTTAGATTGAACCCTCTTATAATTGTCATTCTTGATAGATTGTAATTTATAGGTGTATACTCTAGCTCTATTATAGTCAGCACCCACTAATATGGCCCGTAACGTTCGATGATTTCCAACACTAAATACATGATATTCTATCAACGCAGGCTTTCTAGAATAACTTTGTTCATATTTTCTTTCGAAGTGGTCAATAAAGAGTAGAATCCCATCCTAAATTCATAGGCTCTTTTACATAACCAGCTCTGAGTCCTTTTCTACTAAAAGTGGATGGCAGATTATTGAAACCAAGTCCATTAATCCACCTAAGTGTTTATTATCACTTCTCATATTAGCATTCCGTACCATTCAAATTGATGAAAGACTCGTGAAAATGCGAAACACAACAAGATTAAGCAAAAAGAAATAAAACTTCAGAGAATCGTTCCATTCTGGTTTGGGTCGTTGTGGAGATTCCTTCTCTCACCAGCTTATTTTTTCACACTATAAAAAGCTCGACCCAAATGGCCAATTATATGCCTTTTGGGTCGAGCTCCATTTCTCATTATTTCATCAGCTTTGCTACTGGCTTCGAAAGAAACAACAATACAATACCTAAACCAATTGTTACGAAACCAATCACACTGAAGATTTCCAGGTAACCTAAAGACTGCGTATATGCAGCTAATTGACCGGCTACCATATTGGCCACCGCGGAACTTGCCAGCCATACTCCCATTAGAAGAGAGGCTAGCTTGATTGGAGCAATTTTGCTTACCATTGACAAACCAACTGGTGAAATCATTAGTTCGGCTAATGTATGAAGGAAATACGTAACAATCATGAACAGGATGTTCACTTTCAGCGCTGTATCGTTTCCTGTGTACATAACGGCAGGAAGCAGTACTAAGAAACCTAAACCAACAGTGACTAAACCAAGAGCCATCTTCGTTGGGGTTTTTAAGTCACCGCGTTTTGAGCTGCCAAGCTTGTACCATAAAGCAGACATAATTGGCGCTAAAATCACGTTGAATAATGGGTTCAATGATTGGAACCAGGCAGTTGGAACCTCAAAACCGAATACATTCCGATCAATTTGGTCATTAGCATACAATGTCAATGAACTTCCTGCCTGCTCGAAAGCGGCCCAGAACGCAATGACGAAGACCGCCAAAATAACGATTGCCGTTGTACGTTTTTGTTCTCTTTTCGTTAACGGTGCAGCTGATTTTTTACCAGCTGTGACATCCGGTTTGCCAGTAGGTTCTTTACCGATATCACCTAAATAGCGATTGCCTAATAAGTTGAAAACTAACTGTCCTACAATCATGCCAATTGCTGCTGTCAAGAACCCATATTTATAGCTCATAAGCCCGACTACTAACGGTGCGAAGAAAGCCCCAACGTTAATACCCATATAGAAGATGGTAAAAGCCCCATCACGACGCGGATCATTGTCTTCATAAAGATCACCAACAATTGTCGAGATGTTTGGCTTGAAGAAACCATTACCGATAATCAGTAAACCAAGACCAATGTAAAGCGCTGTCAAACTCTGACTTGCGAATAGCGAAAAGTTACCAAGCGCCATTAAAATACCGCCTATCGTGATCGCCAATCTTCTTCCTATGAAACGGTCAGTCAAGTATCCGCCAATCATTGGCGTAATATAAACGGCACCAGTAAAAAATCCGTATATGCCCATAGCCGCAGATTTGTCGACTCCAAGCCCTCCGTTTACAACCGTTGCTGTTAAGTAAAGAACAAGGATTGCCCTCATTCCGTAATAGCTGAAGCGCTCCCATGCCTCAGTAGCGAACAGCATATACAGTCCTGGAGGATGCTTTTTCCTGGACTGGTTTGGCTGCTGAACTTCTTCTTTTAATAGTGCTTGCATAATAAAGTCCTCCTCAATATGGTTAACCACCAATCGTTACATTCACAAAATAATTGCATGGTCTTTATTTTAATAGAACAATTGATTGGTACAATGATGGCCACTCATGCCATCCAACTCACCATCAGTAAGCGTTTACATTTTTAATCTTTACTCTGGTGCAAAAAGAATCTGATAGCAAAATCTACATGAGCATTAACTTATAAAGACATTCAATGAAGGCATTTATATTTTAAAGAATCTTTAGTGTTGTAAAATAATTTTATATTATCAGAAAATATAAAAATACAGAAAAAAAAGAAAAAAAGTCTTGTTGCATTAACGGTCTGTGCAGCAACGGAGCCCCCCCATCATAATAAAAAACTGCCTTGTATTAAGGCAGTTTCTTAGTCAACAATCCATTGATATAAATTTTTGGGTCTTCCTATTTTTTGATAACTCACAATAGTTTCCACTTTCCCTTCATCAAGTAAATGCATAATATAGCGATAAACGGTCGGATAAGCCAATCCAACTTCTTTAGAAATTGTATCAACAGAAAAAGGCTCGCGATTAGAATGTAGAAAATCACTAACGTGACGAAGTGTTCTCTTACTAATTCCCTTTGTTACAAATACATCCTTTTCTTCACTGGATTTTTGCTGCGGAGCTGATTGGGTTAATTTTGCTAGGCGGGCATGCAGTTGAATTCTTGAAATCAAATCAGGTGCTTTTACAGGCTTTAAGGCAAAATCCGTTGCGCCTGCTTCAAGAAAGCGATCAGCAATTTCCTGTCGTTCATCGACTGTTAATACAAGAATCGGAACATCGGCATTAAGTTTACGAAGCTCACCCACTGTTTTTATTCCGTCCATTTCCGGCATATGATAATCAACTAAAACAACATCTGCTCCTTTTTCTGCAAATACATTTAACCCTTCTTTTCCGTTGTTAGCCGTATCTACATTCCAGCCGGCAAATTCACAAATTTCACTTAGCATATATTGAATTGATGTATCATCATCTATGACTAAAATGTTCATCTTGACACACTCCCCTCAGCTAGTTTAATCCAAAATATTGTCCCGTGCCCAAGCTTGCTATCAATTTCCACCGATGCACCATGTCCTTCAGCAACTTGTCGTACGAAAGCTAATCCCATGCCTGGATGCGATTTTGTACTGAACCCAGCTTTCCATATTTTCTCCTGCTCTTTAGGTGAAATCCCTTTCCCATTATCTGATACGCCCAACCAAAGTTCATTTTCATAGGTTTTTACCTTAAGCAAAATCTTTCCATCTTCTATTCCATTCACTGCATCATAAGCATTGTCAATTAAATTCACTAATGCCCTTGTCATTCGGATTTTATTAATGAAAATTTTAATTTCAGGATCTGTTTGAAAGTCTACCTTCAGATTAAGATTTGTCCCGCTCAGTCTGCTTGCTTCGACATATTCAACTAAATCTTTTATACGGCACCAATGTTTTTTATCATCATATAAAATCTCGGAAATCATGTCGCTAACGGAAAGAATCGATGCTGAAATCCTTTGGCAATATTCTTTAATTTTAGAATCGTCCACTTTCATACTAATTAAAGAATTTAGCCCCTCAATTGTTGTAAGAGGCGTTTTTAAATCATGGACCAGATATAGTGCTTCCCGTCCTGATCTTGACTGCATTGCTTCTAACTGCGCATAATGAAGCTCTTGCTTTATCCGCCACTTTTGTTCAGCCAATGAAAAGTACACAGCTAAAATAACAGCATTAATAACGAAAATTAAACACAAAGTTAAACTGTACAATGTTAAAGATTGCTCGAATCCAATTTGAACCGCTATACCTGTTAATTCCTTTGAAATCGACCCTTGGCCAAATCCATATTGGGATAAAGAAGGAATCTCATTCAGCCATTCAATCCCAAAGATTAATTGAGAACAAATAATCGTTTTAATAATTGGCTTTAGCCTATCCTTTTCAAAGGCTTGCAATAATAAGATGGCTAACAACAATAACAAAGCATATGCGCTAAATGAGTATGTTAAAGAATAATAAGCATTTATCACGATATAATCGAGAGGAATAACAATAAGAGGAATGATGATTTTTAACCATGGACGGTTTAAACGAGCAGCGATTTCGTCACCCAACAGTAGTGCACCAATATAATGAAACAAAGCTAAAACTGTATTTAAAGACACTAGCAAAAAAACCGCAAGCATTAACTGATTTCCTGTTTCTTCACCTTCTCTTAATGAAATAAGCAAATCAGTAAGACCAATTTCGTCAGGACCCAACCACGATAGTAAGAATACCCCGAATAAAATCACTCCAATTTTCATCCATATTGTCCAAGACTTCATAAGACTAGCTATCATAATCATTTCACCTTTGATAGATTATTTGCTTATAGAATAGAATGATAACCATTCTTTCAATTCGTATTGATTTAAATGTATGTATACCCTTCCATAACCTCATTATACGCAATTCATCATTATTATGAAAATTATAAAAAAATGGGTACGTGGATGAGCCACCCTCTATGGATAAAAAGCTACCCTATACAAAAAAATTATTATAACGTCAAATCCTTTTAGAATTATTTAACTACATTGCATTTTTTCCCATAGAAAAAACACCTTCACATTGATTGGCTGATATTCAATACCTACTTTTCAACGAAAAGTGTTTTACTTTTCTCATTTTTAGGTCAGTGCAACTATAGGAAAAGGGGTTGAAAATATCATACTTTATTGTTCCAAGAGGTAATTACATAAATCAACTTGAAGATATTGATTTCTCAAGGATTTAATTAGATAAATAGGGTTCACATCAATATTCACATGTAACAATGCCTTTTCAAAGATATCCATGGATACTGAAGGATTATCTCCTAATAATGAAGTAATGACTGCTTCATATTTACCCTTTTTGTAAGTCCCTTCCTTTATATCTTCTAAAGCATGAAGTATTTCAAAAATTACCTTTGAATCCTTTTCACTCAGATCATTATTCAAAATGAAATGAAAAAAAGTATATTGTTCAGGATCTTTATCCAAAGCAATTGTAAGTAATAACTTTTGATGATATTTCATCTTTTTAAATTCATCTACTAACTCTTCCATTAAATTCATCTCCTACTATTATAATACCCAAAGTGCAATTGCAACTTCTCTAACTCTAATAATTTCAATTGTGGTCAAACTCCTTTTAACAATGGGGTTAGGGTAAGTGTTTCCGTACTTCTAACTTTATACTAATATATTTAGTAAATCCTCTCGTCCCAAAAGTGAAACGATATAATTTACATTTCATAATTCCCGTATTTTTAGCGATGCTTCCCTGGTAGAAATCTTGTATTCCCTATACCGGTTCAAGAATCAACGATCATTCCCCTTAAAATGGGCAACTTTTAACACCAAAAACAAAGGGTTCTTTACATACGATTAAGATTGATGAAGCCCTGTTAACATGTCATAGAAGCACCGAATAGTTGATACCCAGCTTAAACGGCTTCCGAAAAAAAGCAGGAATGGAAAAGAACATTACTCCACACTTACTTAGGCATACCTACACTTCACTATTGATTGAAGCTGTAGTAGGAATTAAAAAATCAACAACCATTAGGAAATAACGAATTCATATATAAAGAAAAGGCCTCCCACAGTAAACTGTGGGAGGCCTTCAACTTTAAAAATATTCACATGTTTGGTGAGCACTCATGACTGAATCTCCCGTTAAACCCCTATATTAAGGGATTTAGCGATGCATCATGCCCGCCCATTCAATTAATAATTTAATAGGAAGTAACAAGGTAATAATATCAACACTTTTAGTTAAAGCCATCTAAGATAACTTCACAAAGTGTCATAATATTTCAATGTCAGGTGAGCAAATAGGTGAGCATTTTCAATTAAATTCTTATAAATAACTGGTATGAAGAACCTGAAAAAGCCCCCCCTATTACAAGAGGAAGCCTAAACCTAATCCTATATTATATCGGAAGGAGAAAAGATTATCATGAAAATGAAAAAATCCTTACATTGAATTCAAACTGCATTATAAGGAAATTGAACGTGTAACTAAAGTAAAAAACATTGATTTAAATATTTATCATGCTAAAGAAGATACTTCAAAACTTGGCCTAAAACAAAATTCGTTAACATTTGCTTTTTATCAAGATGGTGAAGTAAAAAAGAAACTAGATTTTATCGATCTCTCAGAAGATGATATTCAGATAGTAAGCCCGAGATGCGTTTTCAGGCAGTATTGGCTGCATTACCTGGAATTGGTTCTTTGACATTTTTCCTTATTTAAAAGTGAAAACCAAAAATCATCGGAGTTATTTCCCGCAAAAGGAAGTAACTCCCTTTTCCAGAAACTTGGGCTTGATATTTTAACAAAACTCAGGCTTTGGGAATTCGACCTTGCCTCTTTAACTGCTTCAAAGTAAATAGATAAATAACATTTCTATATTATTTCCTTAAAAATCATCTATATTTGATATTTGTTTAATCTGACATTGAGATATATAATAAAAACAAGAAAAAAAGAAAGCGTTTTCAATATTTAAATACTTCGTTACTTCTCATACTATAAGGAGGATTTAAGATGAGCCAAGTAGAAAGAAAATCCAAAGTGCAGAAATTAATTGAGCAACAAAAATTCAATGAGAAAGACATTTCCAAGATGACAGATTCACAGATTGAATATTATCACTGGCTCTATTTTGATGACTCTGTTTATGATTATATGTAACTCAAATATAAAATGATAAAAAGCGGGAAAACCATTGATAATTCATGGTTTCCCGCTTTTACTTTTATACTTTCGGAAATAACCTCTTGCAAACCCACTATTTTGTAACAAGTGAGTTTCAGTTGCTTTTTGACCTTGCTGGCTTTCAGCTTCCTTCCTTTTCCCTCCATTCCTGACACTGAAGACATATTAACGATAACTTCCATTGCATAATGAATGTTGTTTTCTTCAACCTGGTATTCATCAAGAATAGGTTTTTTATTTAAGAAATAATCGTCCTTATCCTTTTTTTTATTTAATGCTTTATGTTCTGGTAACATCAATGCTGCTTGCCATTTAATGATTCCTCTATCACGAATTGTACCCATTAGAAAGATCCCTCCCTTTCATTCATTATATACGAACTGGTGTTCTTCTTATACCTAAATTAATTTTTGCTACCAAAGAAAATTCCATAAGACTTCAAATTTTGAGTTTATTCTTAAATCATCGAAAAAACGCCATAACTAAAACCCATTTAAAACCCTTTATAATCAACTAAAAACACTTATGCGTAATCTAGTATTAATTTCACATTTAGAAGCCATTAAAACCTATTTTCATGCGTTTAAAGGCTATATTGACGACCGATATTCTAACGATTACAATAGGTTTGCTGGTGTCGACAACCAATCATTTATTGGGAGGAAAACCATATTGGAGTTTATTTTTTATTTAGTTTTAATTTTATTTTTCACAAAAATTGCTGGAGATATATCAGTACATATTACAAGTGCAATGGACATTGTGGGTTCTGTAACCTTTAATTTAGATAGCCAGCTTAGAATCCTCGGTACGACTAACCATCCTGCAAGTATAGCCACTAGGAAAAATATTAACTTTTTACCTATTAATAAACCTAATGATATTTCCTCACCAGTTCCTAAAAAGCTTAGCATCACTGCTAATATTATTACTACAAGAACGTCGTCAACAACTGCTGCACCCAGAATGGTACTTCCTTCACGAGAGTTTAGTTTGTTCATATCCTTTAGAACTTGTACAGTAATACTCACTGAAGTTGCACTTAGAAGAACACCTATAAAAAGGGAATACTCCATACTTAAACCAAACAATTCACCAACACCAAAGCCTCCAAGGAAAGGTAAAAGAATACCGAGAACCGCAACTGCAAAGGCAGATTTCCAGTTTTTCTTTAATTGTTCTAGGTCTGTTTCTAGACCTGCTATAAACATAAGTAATAAAACACCGATCCCTGAAAAATAATGAATAAACTCATTATTATTCAACCAGCCCAAAACAGCAGGACCCAAAATGATTCCGATTATTAGCTTTCCAATACCGATGGTTGACCTAAACGAATTAAACTGATCCTTAGTAAGAAGCTATTGACTTATTTCACAAACGCGCCCGATCTTATTATAAGTTCAGCTTTAACCAAGTGAACCAAAACCTTCCAAACGTAGTATTTGGAAGGTTATTTGGCATACTCATTTTTAGTATATCCGTAAGTTTTAAATCTTTTGTTGAAAAATGTTGACAACTATAGGCTGGTTTTGCTGAATAATATACTCCTTATTTTTTCATAATTAATAATAATTTTATTCAAGTTAGAATATTTTATCATGATGAACCATTGAACGTTTACGCCGTATCCAGAAAAATTAAATAGCCTGAGTCCTTATGAATTCAGGACTCAGGCTGAATAAATTGTTGCCCTTTCAATACTTTCCCATTGAAAGGGTTCACTCCACAAAAACGATAGCTGTATTACACCAATAGTTCCTTTCCTTGTTGGTGTCTCTCGCTTTGTATATCTTTCATTACAAGCTTATTCAATCTATTCATGAACTCTTTGTAATAACCTGACTGATAGTGGGAGAACGTGTTCCCGAATGGATGATCATGTTGTCCTATATACTTTGTATCTTTTAAGCTAATTACCTTACAGCCCGGGATGCATTGTAAGAACCAAGAATTAAGCTTATCCCAGAAATAATTGTTTCTTTGAATGATATGCGCCCGTGGGAACTTCTTGATGGATCCATCTGCATCAAAATATTGGGAAGTGAAACCTCCAACATTAAGGATGATTCGATCTTCAGGAAGGTATTCCTTAATCCTTTCTGCAAATTGAATCATGGCTTCCTTCCATAAGGCAAAGTAGGCTTCATTATTGGCATGTGTAACGACTTCATAATTCATGAATTCCTTAAAGTACTTGCTTTGTCTTAAAGCAAGACTTGCACTAACATATGTGTCATCATTTATTTTAATTAGGTCTCGTGCAGCATCTGCGTATAAATCGATGATCAAGTAATCAGGCTTCAATTCGCTTACCTGATCAAAGAAGTTCTTCTCAAAGTCATTTTGAATAAAATACTTGTTGTATGCCGTTACATCATCCATCTTATCAATATCTATTTCCCTAGGGGTAGAAACCATGCTAACAATAGATGAATGGAATTGCGTCAACACGCAACTGTAATTCTTCTTATAACTTGGATTAAAATAACTTGTCGAATTGAAAGGATTTCGACTAAAACATGAGCCTAATACCGCAACTTTCACTGCATCATGCTGATGTTTATTAGAGTCTATAAAATAGAAAGAGAAATGACCTTGTCCGTTTACATACGGTTTAAACTTAAAGGATGGATTCGTACTCATGATTTCGTACGAATATTTCTCTTTTTTAAGTTCTTCTGAAGGGTTTACAACTATATCCGTAATTCTACCATCCAACGTAGTTAAACGTACAAGCATATCCCATACATCTCCATGACGGATCACTTCTTCGTGTAGAAGTTCTGACATTGATAATTCTGCTTGAAAATGGGCGTTTAACAAGGGGATTTCAATTACTTTTTCTGTATAGTACACATTTTCTTTCCCAACCGTATACCGCTTTTTGAAAACTATATATGATTCGAATTCATTGAAATTCCATATATCATATTCATGAGAAGAAACTGTCCCAGTAAGCTGTACACTATTGTTTTCAAATTTGAGCTGCGAAAGGTTTATTTTTAGTTCGTTTGATCTTATAAACAGGGAAATGGAATTCTTACCAGTAACATATGGCTTGATTCTATATAAATCATTATGGGCAAACTTAAAATAATTGAAATTAAAAAGTCCTTTATTTCCGCTTGAGCACATCAATGGAGATTCAACTATTAACCCATCTTTACTTCTTAATTCGATAAATAGGTCCCATATAAGATTCTTATTCAAGTTATAGTTCTCAAATATATCATTAATATTTAGAGAGAAATCTAATGGATTTACTTCTGAAAGAGAGTCAAACACCATAGATTCGTAATACTCGAAAAGGTGTTCTTGCTCTCTTTTTTTAATCTTTAATCGAATGGAATAGCGATTCCAATCCTTATAATCCGAAATGGCTGAATTGCTCAACTGAACTGATAAATTGAAGACACCCTCATTAAAAGTGGCATGACCAATAGTTGCTGTAATCTCATTTTTCAATATATATAATGATACGCCGTTTTCCCCAGTAATGTATGGTTTTAATTTAAAAAGCTTATTATCTAAGCTTACGTAGTCACTTCTGTCTAATGTTAGTGAAGTATTTGCTTCCAGTTTGAAATAATTATCCCCAGACAATAAAAACAAGTCCCAAATCATTCCGTTATCTAGGTAAATTCCTTGCAGTAAATCGTTCATGTCTTTATGAAAACCAAATTCACTACCGTTAATCATGAGTGGAAATGTATATTCTTCTGGATATTCTAATCCATGTTCTATTTCCCTTCTTCTAATACAAAGGAAATAGTTATCTTCTAATGCAGCTTCTGCTTTACCATTCAGGGATAATACCCCATTGCTGTATCCCAAATTAGTTACTAAAACACTCATATTATCCTCCTTAATAATAGAATAAGAATACTTTGTTTAAACTAAGGAATTTACTGGTTGATTATTCGTGTTGTATAAATTTTCGTTGATTGTTTCTTCCCATATTTTCCCGATGTTCTCTATTTCGTAACGCTTAACATTATTAATGCCGTTTTTTGCGAAATATTTCCTTTTGTCTGCATTACCCATTAGTTCCATTAAGGACTCTGCAAATTTCTCTACATTTCCATCTTCTACGAGTACCCCATCTTCATTTTGAGCAATGATTTCACTCGGTCCCTTCGGACAATCAAAGCTCACTACTGGCACACCACATTGCATAGCCTCTACTATGACCATTCCAAATCCTTCAAACCTGGAGCTTAATGCATAAATAGAAGCTTTAGACAGTTCTATATCAATATGCTGGGTTGATCCCATTAAAATAACATGATTATAAAGTTTATACTTTGTAATTAGATCTTGAAGGTTGTTTTTCTCACGGCCATCTCCAAAAATTTTCAGCTTCCAATCTGGATATTGTTGATTTACAATTTTGAATGCCTCAATTAATAGATCGAATCCTTTTTGTGGCACTAAACGACCAGCTGCAATGATAGTCTTGGAATCCAAAGGAGATATCACACCTTGTAAATTTGGAATAGAGTTGGTGATTTTCTTTACTTTCACTTTTCCACCTTTTAGAAGTTGTGTGTAGTCCATTGTATCCTCATCTGTTAATGTGGCCAAATAATCCAGCTTACCATAATGTTTTAAAATGGATTTCTTCATGTTTTCAGGATAGATGGAGAAATTTAAATGCTCTTGTCCAATAATACGAACCTCTTTATTCGCATATTTACTAGCAAAGATGTTGAAGCTTGGCCTTGTGGTGACTAAAATCCCTGAACTAATCGTTTTTAGAAAGTTATACAACTTTATATCTGTCAGTAACGAAAAGAAATGATACCCCTCGTCATCAGGATGAATAAGTCTGCTTTTCATTTTAGTTAACTTATTAGCTGTTTTTGTTTTTAAGCTTGTATCATCTTTTCTTCTGCTTGCTACATCGTGAAGGACAATAATTTTGATTCTGGGATCAATTTCAAAAAAGGGTACTTTACGATATCGAAAGACACTAATGATTTCTACATCGTAACCAGATTGAGCTAAATAGTTCGTCACATTTAGAACAGTCCGTACTGTGCCACCCATTCCATAAATATCAAACACTAAGAATCGAATTTTCACAACGGTCACCCCAATTCTATTCATTTTTAAATAAAGTTTCTATTGTTCTTTTAGAGGCTTTTCCGTCTTCTAAATGGCAGAATTTCTCTCTGAAACTTTTGTATCTCTGATTATATAATTTCTCTACTTTGTTAACATTTTCAATTGCATGAAAGAGCTGCTGTTCATTAAGGACTATCGGTCCTGGAGCTTCCGTCTGAAAGTCCATATAGAAACCACGAACCTGAGAACCGTAACGTGATAAATCATAGGTGAAGAAAATGATCGGTCTGTTTATATTTGCAAAATCGAACATGACAGATGAATAATCTGTAATTAACAAGTCAGAAATTAAGTACAATTCTTGAATATCGTCATAACTTGAAACATTGTAGATAAAGTCTTCAAATCCTTCAATCTTAATACGGGTAGCATCCCGGTAATGTAATCGAAGCAGTAAGACATATTCTTCTCCGAAATGTTCTTTGAAACTATTTAAGTTGAATTTAAATTCATATGGCTTATGTTGATTTCCGTTATGAAAATCATAGTCTCTCCATGTAGGAGCATACAGGATAACCTTTTTGTTTGTTGGAATATTAAGTCTTTCCTTAATTTGCACTGCTTTCCCTTCAAGGTTTGGTTTATAGAAAATATCATTACGAGGGTATCCAACATCTAACATCTGCTTTTCGAATTTGAACGCTCTCTTTAATATGGTTGATGTGTACTCATTTGGTCCTATTAGATAATCCCACCTTGCATTTCGTCTGCATATCTGAGGGGATGTATTTTCTGCATAGGATGGAGAGTTAGGGTCGATATCAAATCCGAGCTTTTTCAATGGTGTACCATGCCATGTTTGAAGATGTACTGTCTTTTCTCTTTTTTCATAAAAGTCAGGGAAGTTTCCGTTATTTACGAAATATTTAGAAGTAGCCATATAATAATAATATTTGAGGGAATGTGGTCGTACTAGAATTGGATTCCCAGGCACTTCTTGTTTAAGATTATTTAAGACCCATATAGGTTTGATATTCCGTTTTTGCTCAAGCATTTCTTCGTAGATGGCTTTTGGACTACAAGAATAGCTTTTTCCATGAAAACTTTGGAAGACGACATTCTTCTTTTTAATAGGAAGAATTTTATTACAAGCCTTATAAAAGCGAAGGCCCCATTTAGTCAGTAGTCCTTTATACTTACTTGATTGTCTTAAACGATCCTCTAAGGTTACGATTACCTTAGCTGGATCAATATTCATGGTAAATGGGATGATACCTAATTCGTGAAAAATTTCACACTGAATTAGGTCAAAGTTTATATCCTTGAGCAAGGAATCGCTTAATTCCGTAAGTCCTTGGTTAACTAAATCTACGGATGCTATAAATTGGAACTCAAGATTAGTTTTTCCCGTCTTTTCTGTTTGCCATGTAGCTGGGAAATCGTAGGTTTTACCAAATTTCCCTTTAATCGTTAGTTTACCTATGTTAGTTGTAGGGAAGTCGAGATTAGGCGGTTGGATATTTAGCTTTCCAACTATAGAAAGAATCCCTTTTTCTATTGCAACTTTTTCAATTGACTTTACGGCAAGAGAGTCTCTAGAAAATATAGACACTTCTTCATGAAGGGTATAATACGGCTTTATAGATAGGATTTTCCCTTCTTTATTAGAGAACATCTGTTGGGGTATTGAGACTAACTTTTGTTTATTCATAATGCCATCCAAACGGGTCACTAAACGATACATTTGTCCTTCTATCAAAAGGTATAAATCCCAAACTCCGGCTGTGAAAATGCCCTTTTCTAAAAGTTCTTTTACTTTGAATGTGTGAGTAAAACAAGACTGATAGATTTCAACACCGAAGTGGTATTCTTCACCAGACTGACGTTCCTTCACAACAATATCGGTGTTGTTATGGGAAACTCTCTTGGCCTTATCACGTGAAATGACACTGCCTAACAAGGTGATTTCTCCATTTTCGGAATATATTGCGTCAACTTCAGCCTGTAAGTTTTCTTTAGTCACTAATAAAGCAATTCTATGACTCTCTTCATCTATATTAATGTAAATATTCTTAATCCCGTCAGAAGACTGGAAAACGGCTGTTTTATTGAAATCTATTGTCGGTGAAATCACAATCGGTAGAATCATCTCTTGATTCTTAAAGGTCATTTTAATATGGAGGTCTGTTGATTTTTCATCTAATAACTCATAAGAATTTTTGGAGAAGTCAAGATGAATATCGAACCCTGTCCAATCATACTTATTGTCTGTTCGTCCGAAAAATGTTGAAACATCCTGACGCGCCACATTATGAATATCCATATTTAGTTCATTATTCCCTGAACGAAGAATAAGCTGCTTCCTTACATCTTTAGCCTTCTCTACACTCCATGAGGGAACTAAAAAATATCCACTTAACATTAAACTACCGTTTTCTTCAAGGGCAAAATTTTCTATCTTGAGGATAGCTTTACTTTCCTCGCATTTAAAAGATAAATTCCCTTTAATGGTGGAATAAGGAACTAACGAAATATTTGAGTTTGTTAAATAAAAAGGGGGTAATTCAATGGATTCTGTAAGTTTATTTTTGACCCGAAATTTACTTATAGTTCCTTCTTTTTCATTTTGTAGATAAGCATCCCAGATTCCCGTTGTAAGGTAGTTAATATAATTATCTATAGAAATATCTATACTTAAAATATCGGTTTCTCCGTACTCGTTTACTGGAAACTTCAAAACCTGTTGTGATGATCTCTCGATTAATGTGAAAGACACTGTTCCTTCTTTTACCATTTCATCTGTTTTCAATGTGATGTTTAATATTTCACCTTGGTACTTGATATCAAACAAAGAACACTCTGACTGTTCCTTTGGAAGCCATAATAATTCTAAAACCTTCATGTTGCACCTCTCAAATCAAAAAATATAATGAGTTTTTAACTCACAAGGTTCTGTTGTTTGTGAAAAAAACTTTTAACAGTCACGGATCATGAGTGTTAATAGAATTCCTAGTCTCCAAACTTATTAAGTTTTGATAAAATCCGTAAGAAAATCATATCTTTTGGGAAGTATTCATTTGTAAAAAGAGGAGTTTGTTTTTTGCATGAACCAATTCCCAATTGTATAATGTATTTTGCGATAATTTTACATAAAATTCATATATTTTTTACAATAACCTAATATTTTAAACAAAATTGAGTATATCATACCATCTAGTTACAAACCATAAGGATTTTTTGTTTGTAATTACGTAAGGATAGGGAATATAGTTGAAAGATGAAATTAGAACCATATACATCCGTTTATTACATTGAACCACAGAAGCTTAATTTATACTTATCTCAAAATGGTAAACTATTCGAAATAAAGATTGTTAAAAAATAAGTGTTTTAGCTGATATGTTACTATCAAACTACTGACAAAAGGAATTATCTTTCAAATGAACAAAAAACAACGTGTAATAAACAAACCAATAAAAGTAACTTTTATCATCATCTGTTTTATTTTTGCCTTTTTTATTATTCTCGAAGGCATCGAATCATTGAAAGACAATGAGTCGTCTAAATCTGTCTTCAATGTACAAGCTTTGGGTGCAAAAGGGGATCGTATTCATAACGATACGAAAGTAATTCAAGAAACCTTAGACTTGGCTAAGACAAGCAATACGCCGATCAAGATTTTCATTCCAAAAGGAACATATAAACTTACAAATACGTTACGTATATATAAAAATACTCATTTAGTTCTAGAAGACGGTGCTGTGCTATTGCGTAGTCATGACAATACAATTATGGTCAATGGTGACGCTGGGGCTATGTACACGGATTATAATGGACATGGCAATATTACTATAGAGGGTGGAATCTGGGATGGCAATATCACAAACTACCCAGACCCGTTCAATGCTATTGGAATTGCAAGAGGTAAAAATATTACCATAAGAAATATAGAAGTTAGAGATATAGCCAGTGGTCATGCTATTGATTTAAACGCTTCCAAAAATGTCGTAATAGAAAATAGCGAATTTTTGGGATTTAAGGACACAACACCTGACCACTCCCGCTTTTATTCAGAAGCTATCCAAGTTTCTGAGCATACTAAATTGGGTTTTAGTCAATATGGAGAGTATGATGGAACACCTTCCAAAAATGTCACAATTCGCAACTGTTACTTTGGTGCTAGTGGAACGAAGGGCACAATTGCTTGGCCAGTAGGAATTGGAAACCATGGTTCTGTCCACAACAAATTCAGCACGGATATTAAGATACACGATAACATATTTAGAGGAATTACCTTCGTAGCGATTCGTAACTTTAAATGGAAAGATACTACCATCCAAAACAATACTTTTTTAGATGGTAACAGAGGGATAGCCCTTTCTAACCCTAATGGAAAAGGGGAATCTTCGAAAACGTCTGATGGTATTCAAACTGGACTACCACAATCAGGTAGTCATACGACGATATCGAAAAACACATTTGAAAATACTCGTAGAGAGAATATATATGGTGAGGGTTGGCCTAACCATTCAACTATTGCAAAAATAGAGTCCGTTATTATATCTGATAACGTCTTTAATCATCAACTTGGTGGTAATCAAAGGCCTAACATTTATCTCAACTGGGTAGATGATGTATATATTTCAAACAATAGGATCTCCAATGCCTATCTCGGAATATATTTGGGATTTGCTAGTAATGTAACGATCAGTAAAAATACGTTGGAAAATATTGTGACTGATGGATTATTAGTAGACGAACCTGATAAAAACTATCAACATAAAGGATATACAAATAATATTGAAGTAACGCAAAATAATCTCTCGAATTTTGGTAAAATGGGGCTGTTTATTCAATATACAAAAGGATTTACTATCAAAGAAAATAAAATTATAACTAGCCCTGAGAAAAACAGTATTCAGGTGGACAATTTGTCCAGCAATGGTGAAATTTTAGAAAACACGATTATTACAGATGTGAATCAATAAAAATAATAATGAAAAAGACAACTTAGTGTATGGAATGAGAAAGAAATAGAGAATAGAGGAAAAAGACTAGCTGAAGGGCGTAAATGTCGCACAAGAAGGAACCACTAAATATCTAGTGCTAAAGGAAAAAACGGATCTTCTTGAAAGGTCTCAATATATTCAAAATCATTTTTACTTTAAGACAGTAAGCCTATATATGAATGGATGACATCCCTGTTTCCAGCAAAGGTATATAAAATGAAGAATCCCATGTTAAAAACGTTACAAAAATGTTAATTGATTATGACATAAAAATTACATATTATAGTATAGTAGGTAAAATGGATCAATAAACGGATATCTAATAAAGGAACTCATAAATTCATGTGTTTTTTTATTAGATTTTTGTTGTGTTCTTAGATAAATAAAATAATCGGGGGAATTAAATTTGAAAAAAGTAAAAAAAGCAATAATTCCAGCAGCAGGGTTAGGTACTAGATTTTTACCAGCTACGAAAGCTATGCCAAAGGAAATGTTACCAATTGTAGATAAACCAACAATTCAATACATTATTGAAGAAGCGGTGGCATCAGGAATCGAAGATATTATTATTGTTACGGGTAAAGGGAAGCGCGCAATAGAAGACCACTTCGATAATGCTCCAGAACTCGAACGGAACTTACTAGAAAAAGGAAAATTAGACGTTCTAGATAAAGTACGTTATCCTTCAGATCTTGCGAATATTCACTATATACGACAAAAAGAGCCAAAAGGACTAGGACATGCTGTTTGGTGTGCACGTAATTTCATTGGAGACGAACCATTTGCCGTGCTTTTAGGTGATGATATTGTTCAAAGTGATACTCCATGTGTACGTCAATTGATTAATCAATATGAACAAACAGGCTCTTCTATTATAGGAGTACAAAAAGTACCACACAATGAGACACATCGTTATGGAGTTATTGATCCTTCTACTATAGAAGGTAGACGTTATCAAGTGAGTAATTTTGTTGAAAAGCCAATGCAAGGGACTGCACCATCTAATTTAGCAATAATGGGACGTTATGTCTTAACACCTGAAATATTTGAGTTCTTGGAAAACCAAGAAACAGGTGCCGGTGGGGAAATCCAATTGACAGACGCTATTCAAAAGTTGAATGAGATGCAAAGGGTCTACGCTTATGATTTCTACGGAAATAGGTTTGATGTTGGTGAGAAATTAGGGTTTGTAAAAACTACAATTGAGTTTGCATTGCAACACGAAGAATTACGTAGTGACGTCCTTAAAATTATGGAAGAATTGCTTAAGAAAGAAATGATTCATAATTAAACCGAGATATTGAACTTACAATATTTTCGAAAAGGTTTTGTTTATTAAAAGTGCATAAATCCAATGTAAGAGTTTGTTTGCACAAGCTTATCACAGCTACTCTAAAAGGTTTTCCTTCTTCTCATTTCTTATCATAAAACTCTCGTAATCTCTTATTATGAGGAAGGGTTTCATCGTTGTTTTCTATTTGCGACAGTCAAGATAGAACATATATCAGCCATATACAAAGCTTGTCGTAATCTGCTAGAGCCTCTTTTGATAATTCGATTGTAAGTACCTTTGAATTTGCCAGATTCAAATACACTTGGATCAAGACCGGCAAATGCGACTAGTTTCTTAGGGTGATTAAACCTTTCAATTCCCCCAATTTCAGAAATAATCGTGGTTGCGATTTTTTCACCGATACCGGGAATTGATCGGATAATCTTAGATTCTTCAATACTTTTTGCTAAAGCATCTATCTCATTTCCAAGCATGGATAGATGTTTTTTGTGTTCAAAGAGCTAATTAATATACATATCTAAGATTAGGGCATTCAGACATCAACACGACGATGAACATTTACGCTCATATGACAAAAAATATCGAAGAAAAGACCTCCCATAAGTTCAGTGAACTTACGAAAGGTCTCCTCTAATTGGTGAAGTAAATTTGTTTCAAAAACTGAAAGTTAGCAAAAAGTTAGCATTTCACTAATCTCCACCTTACAAACCCCTATATATCAAGGGTTCTAGGCGATGATTACATCATGCCGCCCATTCAATTCATAATTTAATAGCCAGTAATAAAGTAATAATATCAACACATTTGGTCAAAGCCACCTAAAATAACTTCACTTAGTGTCATGATATTTCAATGTCAGGTGAGCAAATAGGTGAGCATTTTCAATTATATTATAACTGATATGAAGAACCTGAAAAAGCCCCCCCTATTACAAGAGGAAGCATAAACCTAATCCTATATTTACCGGAAGGAGAAAAAATTATCATGAAAATGAAAAAATCCTTAAATCGAATTCAAACTGCATTATTAAAGAAACATATAAATGAGTTTGAAGAAAAAGATGGCATTTTAACTGAGGCTTTCATTTTAGAAGGAACAGAAGATATGATTTTCTATGTCTATAAATCTCCCTGCAAAACTGTGAAAGGTGCAATTTTATTATAAAAATTGAGAGGAGATTTTATAAATGAACTTTCAAAAGATTCTTAATGGGTGTCTTGTTTTATTCCTTGTATTGAATGTTTCAGCTTGTGGGAGTGATGGTGTAAAAGGAAATGGTAAAACAACTGAATTGAGTCTAGAGGAAGCTAAGAAGTTTAAAACAGGCTTTTTATATGTAAGGTCACCATTTGAGAGTAGAAAAGAAGAAGAAGATTTTAAAATTAAGGAAATTGAACGTGTAGCTAAAGCAAAAAACATTGATTTAAATATTTATTATGCTAAGGAAGATACTTCAAAACTTGGCCTAAAACAAAATTCGTTAACATTTGCTTTTTATCAAGATGGTGAAGTAAAAAAGAAACTAGATTTTATCGATCTCTCAGAAGATGATATTTATTTGGAAGTAGCAACATTTGTTCAAAGTGTGCAGCAGGAATATTTGAAATAGGTAACTAGGGGGAGATTGCATGGATGAAGAAGTAGCAAAGATACTTGATAAATTCTCTGATTTTCTCGAAGTAACCAATCCGATCAGTTATATGCTCCGTTGGATAGGATGGGTCATTATTAAGGGGCTTGCATGGCTTGTTGATTCCCTATCGAACATAACGGATTCAATCCTGGGATTAAAAATGTTTTACGACAGTGTTGAAATTACCACTTTTGTAGAATTTCTTATTCCCCTTTCTGTGATATTGATGGGGTTTTCGCTTCTCTACACAGGATATCAGCTCATTTTTCAAAAAAAGTTGGATCGTGAAGCCATTATAGTGAATGTGTTTATGATAATGTTTTTTTTCGCTTTGATACAAGAAGGTATGGATAAGGCAAATCAATTCACAGATAAAGCTATTGATGCTCTTGATGTTGTTGAAGAAGGTTCAATTAGTCAAAAAGTTATTAAAGAAAATATGACTGACCTTGCTCAATTTGACGTAACGGGTTGGAATACAACTGAACTTAAACATCCAAACCGAATTCCAAAAGATCGAATTTTCAAAATTAATATCACACAATCTATTGATAAAGATTTTGAACTTGCAGGGGAAAAAATGACAGATACAGGGCGTGAGGTTTACTCTCATCGTTTGGAGTATGACGATCTTGGAAATGCCAAGAAAGTTAAATTAGATAATGGTTTCTTTACTACCTTTAAAGAAAAATATTACCGTTGGGACTGGAACTTTTGGACAATTGCAATCACTTTAGGTATAACAGCTTTTACGATGCTGACAATCGCTATAAAACTAGCAAAACTGTTCTTTGAATTAACATTCAATTATATATTAGCAATCATTATAGCCCCTGCTGATATTCATTCAGGGCAAAAGACAAAGCAAATCCTTCAAAGTATCCTAAATACTTTTCTAGTGACAATTATGATTTTCCTTTCAATGAAGATTTATCTGATTGGTACAGAGTTTATTACCGATAAATTGGATGGTGTCGCCTATTTAATTGCTTTATTTGCTTTCTCTCTTGCTGTAATTGACGGTCCCAATATCGTTGAACGGTTATTTGGAATTGATGGAGGACTGAAATCTAGCTGGGGAGCCGTAGCCGGTGGTTATGCTGTTGCAAAAGGCGTAACCGGAGCAACAAAAGGAACTGCAAATACTCTGAAAGGATTATCAAGTGAAGGTAAATCAGCCGCATTGAAGGGTGTAAGTGGTATTGCAGGAGTTGCTGGAATGGCACAAGGCTTAAGAGCAAAAGGAACTGACCTTCCCACACAACCGGTTTCGAATGGTTCTAAAAGTGGTCATTCTGTAGATTTAAAGGCACAAGATCAAAATCAAGAAAAACAAAGTCCAAATGGTTCGGAAGATCCCAGAGAAATTGAAACTGGGACGCAAGAAGTAGCTTCCTCAATTGAACAAGAAATGGCACAACAACAACAAGAAAAAGGACAAACAGGAAAAGGGAAAGTAATAGGGTTGCATGATCAAATGGCTCTAAATGGTATCTCCAGTAATGGAAAACGGAGTGCAGCTGTAAACAGTCCACACTTCATCTCATCTGAATCACCAAGCCAAATGAACAATGGCGATGTACAAAAAAACGAGAAAATATCAAGTGACTATGACAGTCCCAGTCCATCATCACCTTCCTTTTCACAATCAAATTTTCCTTCGGTTTCATCTGAAATGCAAGCAGAGCCTAATAAGGAAACACCACTACAAGAAAAAGGAACTGACCGAGAAACTCGTCATGTTGGAAGCCTAATTGCTGATAATGTGCAAAACAGTCAATCAGTAAAAAGGGTTAAACGGACCTATCAAATTGGTCAAAATACAGGAGAAAGTGTAAGAAACAACATCGCTAAGTATCGTCGAAAAAAACAGTAAAAAAGGAAAATTAAAGAGAAGGTTCCCTTCTCTTTTTTTAAATAACAACCAACAAAAGGGGGACTTGAAGGGGACATTGGTCGAAAATAAGGGGACTTAAAGGGGACATTGATTAGCATTTAGTGATATCACTAAATACTTGCTTTTTTAATAATAATGTAAGACCCATGTCAGCCCACCTATATTATTCATGAGCCCCACGTCAGCCCACCTGAAAGAGATTAACGATATCATATAAAACACTAGGCTTTGCCTAGGATATCACCCTTGGTGATATCAGTTTTTCCTTATGCTCTTTCTCACTCAATAGCCTTAAAATTCGAATTTTGTATTCTACTCAAAAGGAGAGTTGACCAATGGATATTTTTTTAAGAAACATAGACCCAATTGCAGTAAAAAAATTTGATGAAATGGCAAAGAAAAAATCTATTTCGAGACAAGAACTTTTAAAAGCTGTCATTGAAAAATCAGCATATGAAAAGGAACAAAATGAAAAAGACATACGAAATGAAATGATTATTTCAAAAAACATTATAGTCATGGAAAAAATGACAGAAGCTGTTGAAAGGCTTGAGAATTTAATGTACGAACTCATGGAGGAATAAACAAACCATTTGATATATTTTCTTGAAGAATTTTTGTTAAATTCAAAATGGAAAAGAGCAAATAAATTCAAGGAATAATAAATAGAATATTGAAATTCGTAATTAAAAAGGAAGGATTTTCCCTCCTCCTTTTTTCTTCTAAGTGCTAATCGATATTAAAATGTAATCTTTTAAAAAATAACGTCTTCTTTTTAGTTTTATTTTCTACTCCATTTTCATCATAAATCATAAGAGACGTTTTCCAAGTATTCCAGTCTTCGGTTGCAGGGATTAAAAACATGCACAGATAATTTTGGTCTTTTATTACCCCCCCCCTAATTAATAAAAATCTTGTATTTTATATTTCTTTTCCACGTTTCTCAGGTATTGAGTAGTATTCTTGTTAAATTCTTTTATCAATTTGTTACAATACTCCAAATCATCAATAAGAGGTTTAAATTTTTTAAGATTGCTAGGTTCCTCCATGAGTACATCATATCCAACAATGACCGAGTTGATGGCACTTGTGATTGTGAAGTACCTGCTTGTAAAGTCATAAGGGATATTTGCTCTCTCTTTTTCTAAAAATGAATGACTTTTTTCGAAAAAACCTTTGCTATCTGTAAGAAGGTTTAAAAGTTCTTCGCCTATTTCTTCGTATGCGAGCACGCTTCTTAAAACCTCCACTGTCATATCTTCCGCCTCAGATAGTTGAATCAATCGATCATTAATAACTTTCATTGTACCGTAGCAACGAAAATTAAATTCCTTGTTTTTTTGCCAGTTGTTGTAAATCAATATTCCTACTGCTACCGAACCTGATATAAATGAACCGATTAATGAACCATAAAAACTGGGTGGTAACCCTGTACTTTGAACTGCTGCTCCTATTAAGAACATATCTTCCCCCGAAAATTAGCTTTTTTTCTTTATTATCGCATGTAAAAAAAACAATGGAAATGAATACAAACAAATAAAAAAGCCCTCTTAATTCTTTGGTTTAAGAGTTGTCCAGTCCAAAATATTAGTTGATTAATTTTAAAAAGGTAAATCATCTTTTATTATAGGGCGTACCTTTCTTACTAAATCCGTAATGGCATTTTCTCCGTTGTAAACAACACTAACAATTTGAAAGTCGCCTGGATAGCGAACAGAGCTTTTTATCTTTTGTATCCACTCATAAGCTGATACAGCAGCAGTCCATTCCGGTTCTTTTTTAAAGTCAGTTGTTATTACTGAACAACTACCAGACTGTAAGAACTTAGCACCGTTCGCAAACAATTGAACCTCAATCTGAATTTCCATTTGTATACTCCTAGATCTCTGTGGCTTTTCCTTCCTGAATTTAAAATGGACTTTTTTTAATCCTCAACGATCACACTAATAATTTCATTAAATTTAATTTTCTCGAAGGAACTATCTTTCTTCTGAATACTTAACTCTTTCGTGACAGGATCAATATACACACAGTATCCATGCAGTTCAATTGGATTTCCCTCGTTATGCAATCTAAAGCTTATCGGTAAATGATATTCCATTGCATAATGAATGTTGTTTTCAAACTCTTCAACCTGGTATTCATCAAGGATAGGTTTTTTATTTAAGAAATAATCGTCCTTATCCTTTTTTTTATTTAATGCTTTATGTTCTGGTAACATCAATGCTGCTTGCCATTTAATGATTCCTCTATCACGAATTGTACCCATTAGAAAGATACCTCCTTTTCATTTATTATATACGAACTAGTGTTCTTATGGGAGGTAGAAAAAAATGGCTATTCCACCCTAGAGTATTTAATGATTACATAACACAATTGTACAATTACACAAATTCGAAATGTAATGTACGAAGACACAAAGATAAGTACATTGGGGACATGAATTTGAGTACATAGAGTTATTAATCCACTCAAAACCGCACCAATTCAATCACTAAACTGTTTTGAGATACAAAATCGAGTACATTATAAACAATACAGTCATAAAAATTTATCTGTAAACACAAAGGGGAAGGCAATATCTACTCCCTCCCCTTTTTCGAACAACATATATTTTTAATCTTCTTGATTACTTTATAAAAAGATTGATTATTTTTGTGATCCTTAATGAACTAACGCACCTGTTCGTATTATAAGGTCATCCAGAAAATATTTCTGGTTGACCATTTTTTATATCGATATATGATAACCGTAGCCGGGGTAGAACGTCCGCACCCGTGGGATTTGATCCCGTCAACTAAACAGTTCGCCCCCTACTTGTAGAAACATGATTGAGGCTGGTTGGGACTATGATCTCGTATAACAAGCGAAGCTATGATACTACAAGAAGGAAATGGGGTACCGGTGACTTTATATGAGGAGGAGATAATTTATGAATCCAGTTGTTGGTCTGGATGTGGCAAAAGGGGAAAGTCAGGTTCAAGCTTTCTTGGATAAGAAGCAGCCTTACAAAAAAAGCTTTAAAGTAGCACATACTCTTGAAGGGTTAGCTAGTCTTCTAGACTTTATTAGAGAAGTAGAAAATGTATCCGGGGGACGGCCCCCCATTGTATTAGAATCCACTGGACATTATCATACACCAGTTGTCCAGTTTTTCGAGGATATAGGGTACTTATTGATTATCGTAAATCCACTCATATCGTATCGAGCTAAGAGTTCTAGTTTACGTAAGGTAAAGACAGATGTTATTGACGCTCGTCATCTCTGCGAGCTGTATTATAAAGAGGACTTAGAGCCGTATAAACAGCGAGGAATCCAACTCTTAAACTTACGTAACCTTACAAGACAACACGAAAATATTACAGGCCTGTTTGTACAAACTAAATTACAATTTCAAGCAATTCTGGATCAAATGTTTCCTGAATACCGTGGGGTTTTTGGTGACTTACATTCATATGTTTCTTTACTAACCTTACAAACATTTCCTACATCACAAAAAATCCTGGATACTGGTGAAGAGACAGTCGCCAAAAAAATAAAGGAATTATGTAAAAGTCGTTCGCAAAAATGGGCAGACAGTCAGGCAGAAAAATTGATGGCCGCCGCAGCTCAAAATCCATTTCAGAAAAACTTATATCATAGTCTGACCTTAAGCCTGGATATGTATATTACTATGCTTCTTGAATACAAAAAGCATCTATCCAAGCTTGAAGATGAGATAGATGCTTTAGCAAAAGGTATTGAAGAGTGTAAGATTATCCAATCGATCCCTGGTATCGGTGAAAAAATCGCTGCCACGATAATTTCTGAAATTGGGGAAATTGATCGGTTTAATCACCCTAAGAAACTGGTTGCATTTGCAGGAATCGACCCAAGTGTTTTTGAATCTGGTACATTCAAAGGTACTTTAAATCGGATTACCAAAAGAGGTTCTAGTAGGCTACGGCACGCCTTGTATATGGCTGTAAAATGTGCCATTCGTGATTGTCGCAAAAAGAAAACGACAGATGAAATTATTCCTCGTAACAAGAGATTACGAGAGTTTTATGATAAGAAACGTGAGGAAGGAAAGCCCTTTAAAGTAGCTGTGATAGCATGTGCCAATAAATTCTTACATTGGATTTATGCACTTTTAAAAAGCAAATCAACTTTCCAAGATCTAGCCTAGTTTCAAAGTATAACTAAACAGTCCAAAACTTTCCAAACAGAGAACCTTGGAAGGTTATTTGGCATACGCAAATTTAGTATAACATGAAACATTTTAAGTGTTTATTGAAAAATGTTGACAAACTATTGGCTGGTTTAGTTTAAGTGAATATATTTACAAATGTTAACCAGACAATGTGCTTGAATTTTTAGTCCCTAATATATCGATCGAAGTTATTTTCTCTAATTATGTTCTAGAGTTAATAATTAATTGTCTTCCACCAATTTAGGTTTTTTATAATGTTTTTTCTCTCTTTGCATATCTTTTATGACTGATTCTCCTTCAATATCTATATTGGGTAAGATTTTATCCAACCACTTTGGCAAATACCAAGCTGAATTCCCTAATAATGTCATAACGGCAGGAACTATAGCCATTCTCACAATAAAAGCGTCAAAGAGAACACCAAATGTAAGGGCTAACCCCATTGACTTTAAGATTGGATCTGGAGCCAGCATAAATCCAGCAAATACAGCCATCATTATTAGACCCGCAGCCGTAACTACTTTACCACTTTCTTTTATACCTACCAATATCGCTTTGCGAGCATCCCCAGTATGTGTAAACTCTTCACGTATTCTACTTACTAAGAAAACTTCATAATCCATTGCTAGTCCAAACAGTATTCCTACAACAATAACCGGTAAAAAATTCAAGACAGGACTTGCTGTAGGGAATCCAAATAAATTGATTAGGTTTCCATCTTGAATAACGAATACAACAAAGCCTAATGTGGCACCTAGAGAAAGGATAAACCCTAATACAGCCTTTAGAGGTACAAGGAGCGATCTGAACACAAGAACTAAAAGTATATACGCAAATCCTACAATTATTAAGGAAAATTTCAGAACTGCATCGTTTAATTTTTGCGAAATGTCTATGTTAACCGCTGTTGAACCTGTTACTAACAATTCTATATGATTTTCTTTTTTCATTTCTTTTGATTTATCTCTAATTTTTTGAACTAAGTTCTTTGTCTTAGAATCGTTAGGTCCGGTTTTTGGGGTGATGGAAATCATGTATACTTTACCAGACGGACTTGAGATTGCTGGACCCACACTTTTAACATTGGATATATGACTTATCTCCTCTGTTGCCTCAATTATGGCTTTTTCATGATCCTTCGATTGCTTATCCACTTTAGCTACGACTACCAACGATGCATGATATCCTGGGCCGTAAGCTTCAGTCAGCAAATCATAGGCTCTTCTTTCGGTTGTTTCATCTGATTTTGTACTGTTGTCAGGCAATCCAAGTTCCATATGAAAAAAAGGAATACTTATAATTGAAAGCAAAACCACTCCAAATATAGTAACCAATATAGGACGTTTTGTAACAAACTCTCCCCACTTGTTAGATCCTTTTTGTTTTTTATCGCTTGATGATATTCTACTTAAAAATTGGTTTTTTCGAGAAGAACTAATTTTTGGTCCAATAATGCCTAATATAGCTGGTACTAAGATTATTGCGATAAGAATTGCAATTAATACACAGACCGCGGCTGAAACACCCATCATTGTTAAAAATGGAATGCCTGCAACGGATAACCCTAAAAGCCCTATAATGACAGTTATACCCGCAAATACAACAGCACTACCTGCGGTTGCAGTGGCTAGTGCAATCGATTCTTGAATAGAATGATTTTTTTCTACTTCCTGCCTAAATCTTACAATAATGAATAAAGCGTAATCGATTCCTACTGCAAGTCCTAGCATCGCTGCTAAAGAAAGCGATACAGAAGTAATATCAAAAAAGCTTGTTCCAAAAATTATAGTCATTAATCCAATACCGATTCCTATTGCAGCTGTCATTATTGGCATTCCAGCAGCTAAGAACGAGGTAAGTGTAAGAGCCAATACCAAAAAGGCTATAATTACACCAATTACTTCTGTAACTCCACCAATTTCCATTTCTGAAAAAGCAACATTCCCAGCTAGTTCTGTCTGGAGATCTGCTTCACGTGTTTTTTCTATTTGTTCCAATATTTTCTCTTTCGAAGCTTCTGTGACTTTATCTGCAGCTACTTTGTACGTTACTGTAGCATATCCTATTTTTTTATTCTCACTTAAATTACCTAACTCATTTGGAGTTACTGTAGTTGCCACAGCATCGTCCTTCTTTATTTCATTTAGAGTTTCAGTAATTATCAGGTTTATTTTATCAGACTCTAATGTTTCATTTTTTGGAGCCTTAAATACCAATTGTACCTGTCCTCCTGCGGTATTTTCAGATGATTGAAATTCTTTATCAAGCAGTTCTCCAGCGTTAGCAGATTGTGTATTAGGTATAGACATATCTTCACTAAAAGATGGCCCCATTCTTAAAGCTATGATAGCTATCACTAAAAGAAATCCTATTGTACCACCTAATACTTTTTTTCTATTTTCTGCTGCCCAGTTGCCTAATTTATAAAGAAACTTTGCCATTTTTTTATCTCCTTCCGATTCTTAATAGAGCTTTTGTAAAGCAACTCACTAGATACAAACTTTATTTTAGACGAAAAAAGATAAAAAAAAATCGTACGGATGGGCAAGCTCCAATGTACGAAAGGGCATAATTCTATATATTGATTAATCCTTGATTTAAAGCAACAGTTACTGCTTCCATTCTATTAGATACATTAAGCTTATTAAAAATATTAGTTAAATGGGCCTTAACTGTTCTTTCTGCAATCCCCAAATCAAAAGCTATATCTTTATTTCGAAATCCTTTGGCTGCTGCTTGTAATATAAATAGCTCCTTTTCTGTTAAATTTGTTTTATAGGGAGTAACTTCAAGTTCTTTATTTTCTTTTTTGTTTATTATTTTCATCATAATCTCTGGTTGTATTAACGTTTCGCCTCTGATTGCTGAATCTATAGTGCGAAATAAGACTTCCCTGCTAGTATCCTTTAATAAGTATCCTTTTGCACCTAGCTCTATTCCTTTTAACATCAATTCATCTTCATTATAAGTAGTCAAGATAATGATAGGAATGGAAATTTTCTGATCATTAATCGCCTTAATTGTATCTAAACCACTCATAATTGGCATATTCAAATCCATCAAAATAACATCTGGACGTTGATTTTCAATAATCTGAAGAGCAATTTGACCATTTTCGGCTTCACCTAGAACATGGTATAAATCGTTTGTTTCTAAAATTAATTTCAATCCTTCCCTAACCACCATATGATCATCCACAATCAACACATTATATTTCATGAATATCCCTTTCCATTTAAAGGTACTTTCACATAAATGTTTGTACCCTCGTCATGATTACTCTGAATATTTATATGACCTCCAATTAGGCGAACACGTTCATGTAAGCCAAGTAAGCCATATTTACCAGGTTGTTTACCTATTAATTTATCCGAAAATCCTATTCCGTTATCTTCCATTGCTATATACAATAATTTATTTCCCTCATTTAGTGTAATTTTTGCTTTTGTAGCTTTTGAATGCTTAGCTATATTAGTTAAACCTTCACTTATGATATAAAGACTATGTTCGCGTATTAAATTATTTAATTTATAAATAGCCTGAATGTCATATTCTACTGGAATGGAAGTTGCTTCTGAAAATTTATTTATCTCATCAATTACTGCTTCTCTAAAATCTTTTTCGCCTAAAGATTTTAATCTTAAATTGTCAATAGCTACCCTTGAATCACGCAATGTCTTACGGGCATGTTCCATAGACATAAGAATGATTTCTTGAGATCGCACAGCATTCCCTTTATGTAAATGTGACTCCACCGCCTCTAGTTGCATAATTAAACCTGCTAAACCTTGTGCTAATGTATCATGTAAATCTCTTGCCATCCTCTGCCGTTCATTTGACAAAGTTAGCTCTTCTACTTTTTTGTGTGCGAATTCCAATTGATTCAAATAGTATTGCATACGAATTCTAGCATTAACCTGCCTATTGTAAATAATTGAGTAAAAACTCACAATTATCAGTATAAAAAAGAATATGGGGATAAACTTAGGCAATTCACTAAGATCATAATTAATGATAATAGCTATGCAATATAGAATATAGAAAAGAGAAAAAACAAAAACGACTTTAAATGTTTGATGAAATATAGTTATGCTTTGAGCTATCAAAATTGGGAGCAAACCTACTAATAGTACAATTGATCCTTTTGGTAATATGAAAGATGCAATAAAAATAAGCAAGCCTTGTATTATAAAATAATAAGTGTGCTTATTTTTAGTTAATGTATCTGAAAACCAATAAAGTAAAATATGAATGGCAATAATTATCGTAACTATAAAAAAAGGCATGAAAAGTGGCTTACTAATATATTGCAACACTATTGCACCTATATACACTAATGTTATCCATAATAGAATAGGGATCTTATTTACTATTAATGAATCCGATATTGTATAAGAAAAATGCTTTTGATCGCTAAAATTATTCAGTTTATTCACCACATTTATTATTATTGGTATAGCAATTCTCATGAGTTGAAATTTTTATACATATTTATTATTAATTGTAGAGGAAAACAAGTAAAAAGAAAATGTACAATGGGGCAACCGTATATGTACGATTGGGCAAAAACCCCTCACTTTTCTGTATTGCGAATAATATGTATAATTCTTGAATTACGGCACCTTACAAATTTCACCTAATTTACTACCTCAAAAAATGCCTTCCTCATTATATAGGGGGAAAATCCTTAAGGAACTAACCTGCCCCGTTAGTTGAAGAAGTAAAAATCCACACTAGAGTCAATTAATGTTTTTATAACACAATGTTACAATAACACAAATGTATAGTGTAAATTTTGAGTACACTTTAAATGGACAAACATAAAACCTTATAGTTAAACTGTTTTTCATGTAAATTTTAAGTTGTATAATAAATAAAAATGAGAATTTTAGTTCCATAAGAAAAAGAGCTGCCAAAGCAATGGCGATACGGCTGGACCCCTAAAAGTAAAAAAGCCCAGCCCATTACAGGCTAAGCAGGTTTACCGCAAGGTTAATCATAGCAGCACTAGTCCGACACCCTTACTTGAAATCTTGATTCGTAAAGACATCTTAATTTCCAGTTTCATTTGCTACCACCCTTTAGCCCCCCTATTCAGTCACGTAATCCAATTAATATTTTCGGAACACTTAAAGAATTTTTTTCACTGATTTCTATATGTAGCTCTAGCTGTTGTTGATTTTGTTTATAAAAATATGTTAATTCATCCCTTAGTTTGAAAGGAGGATTCGATGCTGTTAGCGCATTGTTTATAGCTGTTACAACAGTTTTATTCAAACCAAAATGATTTATATAATAAATGATTAATTCCTTGTTCCGATTTCCCCATTTAAAGTTGTATGCTATTTTTTCATTTTCAAAGGCTATCGTATTAAACCTAGTAAAAAATCCTTTTTCTATTAAAACTAATTTATCAAGGTCATTTATCCCGTCGTTCTCGTTCTCTTTAATTTGTAACCACCAAGCATCCTCATCAAAGAATTCTGTATCCAAGGTGTTAAACATATGATCGAATGCTTCACTCAGTTGCGACTTAGGAATTAGGTTATGTCTAAGCATTTCAATAAACGCTTTATAATCGTTAGATATTGAGAAATCCTTTTTCCATAACATTCTTATAAATGTTTCTTTATTATAGAAATATTGAACTATTTCAGGTTGACGTCTTATTACTTCCAAACAGAAAGAAAGTTCTTTCACCAAAAAGCCGACTATAATCTCACAGTAAGAATCCTGCAAACTAAATAATTGAAACCACATATTTGCAATGTTTCTATCAAATATCTTATAAACTGATTTCGATTGATGCTTTAATGAAAAGTCCTTAAGTTCAAGAAGAAAATCATTATAATCGATTTTTTCAATTGTAAATGGAATCTGCCTAATGATTGGTTCAACAGGTGTTCCAATAGGTGTACGGGCAGGATCAAAGTGATTCCCAATCTCTTGTAAAATAAATTTCATTCCACCATTAACAACAAACTTAGCTAAGTTAGACTGAATAAATAGCCAGAATCCTTCAACATGAGGATAACTAATTGTATTCCCTTTAGCATGTGCACAGTCATTCCTTCGATTTTTCCAGAACAAATATTGTTCTCTCAAATCCTCGGTTAAATTAAAGATGGGTTTCTTTTTACTTTGTATAGCTTCGATTATTAATTTGTCCCATTTGTCATCATTCAAGAGTTCTTTCTTTAATTGATTCCATTCTCCTTCGGGA
This sequence comes from Peribacillus sp. FSL M8-0224, assembly GCF_038003055.1. Taxonomy (NCBI): domain Bacteria; kingdom Bacillati; phylum Bacillota; class Bacilli; order Caryophanales; family Bacillaceae; genus Peribacillus; species Peribacillus sp. FSL M8-0224. The sequence continues at coordinate 5,623,048 of NZ_JBBOOJ010000001.1, read as the reverse complement.
TAATCTTTTGCAGGTTTGGAATTAATGACTCTGTGCTTTATGATAGTTTGAAAACCAAGGAAAGAAAACAAGAGTGCAGCCCGATATGCAGAGGCTTTATAACAAATAATACTTTCCTTAAATAAATCATTTGCCTCAATATCTATTTCCTGCTCATCCAGCCATTCTTCAAATCTAATTCGCATAAGCTCCCCCCAACAATTTTAATTTATATTTGATATTAATCTAAATACTCAATAAAGGAACTATTCCATTTTGAATATGAATCTTAATATTATCAAGCCTTTTATCTATTCGAATAATTACTTAAACACTACTACCCTTTTCTCATGTAAAGGTAGCTGAGTTTTTAGTTGGATGTGCAAAATAACACTTAAAATAAAATAAGTGCAAATTATCGGGTAAATGACAGTACACTGCCCCTACAAGCAGCAAAAAAAGACGATTAGCTATTGCTTAGTCATCTCTTTAACTTTAGCGTAAATAGTGGAACGTGGGACACCCGTCATTTTGGCTATATCATTAACACTTAAACCATTAGATTCTCTTTCATCATACAGCTTTAAAGCCTTCTTAACGTCCTTCTCGTCCTTCCCTTTACGTCCCATATGAGTTCCTTTAGCTTTTGCCCTTTCACGTCCCTCAGTGGTTCTATCTTTGATTAAATCACGTTCAAACTCAGCAATAGCCCCCAGCATAGTAAACATTAGCTTTCCTGATGGTGTACTAAAATCAATCTGTTCTTTGATGAATACTAAAGCTATTCCACGTTCTTCTAAATCCTTAGCAATCTTTTGTAAATCAAATGTACTCCTAGCTAGTCTGTCTATTTTGTAAACAACCAGCTTGTCACCTTCCCTTAAATAGTCCAACGCCTTAATCAGTTCCTCACGATCACTTTTAGCACCACTTTGTTTCTCCATGAATATCTTCTCACAGCCATATTCCCTTAACTTCTCTTCCTGTAAATCTAATGATTGATCAATGGTGCTTACACGTCCGTATCCTATAATAGCCATTATGTATAACCTCTTTTCATTTGTCTAAAAGTTTATTAACTTCTGTAATTTTATTCTAGACTAACTTCCGGACATTTTGAAGGGTTATTTTTAGGGCGAATTGAAGGGTTTTTTCAAGTCTCTAGAACTTGTAACTTTTAGACACTAAAGAAAAGGTAAATAGACAAAAAAAAGACCGCTGTTAAACGGTCGCACTTCATAAAGCAACTTACTTAATTTCTTTATCGACAATATTCAGAAATTCAACAAAGTCATCTAAAAAAATGTTTCGATCGTACAATTCATATTTAAATTCAGGATTAGCATCATTAATCTTTTCATCAATGTCCTTAATATCTTCTTTAATCTTTTCAATCTGTTCTATATAGAAATTCGGGTCATCCTTTTGGTGGTCTTTAATTGCATTAAATTTAAGTTCATCATTGTGCAAATATCCTTGGAAATGCGAGGATTCATTTGAATCTCGCTCAATAATTGAAATCGTTTGATAATATTCACTTTCAGGAATTTTAAAATGTAAGGTTTTATCCTGACTAGCTTCCAAAGAAGCAAAGAAGCGACCTGAATTGATTTTATTAACTATGAGCGTTAAAGAATCGCCGTTCATTTCTTCTGTTATTGAGCAACCTTTTGTTTCAAAGTATTCTTTAAAATCATTTAATGCTTTTTGACAAGCTTCATCTTTCTTTGATACGTATTCGGTTGAAGATTCATATCGGTCATATTTGGTACGAAACTCAATACATAAATTTTTAAGATCATCTTTCAAAGACTGTACACTAAGAATATTATCAAATCCCATTTTAAAATCCCCTTAATTTTATTTATACCAACTAATAAAAATTCTATAAAAACAAAGAAACACCTTTTTCTAATAAAAAAAAGACCGCTGTTAAACGGTCGCACTTCAATCTGGCTAAAACCAATGATTCCATATTTTGCTTACACGGTCTGATAATGGCTGAATCGCTGATGCTACCACTCTTAAAATTGCGATAATAAACAATCCAACAATTCCCACACCACCGCAGGATAAGAAAATATAAAATGCTACTTCCCACCAAGACATAAAATCCCCTTTCGCACGTTTCAATACATTATAACTTTTATACACGTACCTTTTACGAACGTCCTGAACTATTTACCGAAACCGGTGTAACAAGAATGACTATCTATAACATTAAGAAAAGAAGTAAGAGCATGTATTAAACATGCTCTTCTTAATAAAAAGGGTTATATTTTATAATCCTTTCATCAATTTGATGTAAATATTCGTCAATTTCTTTGGTTGTTTTACAGTGGCGATAAACAAGTGCATAGTCAATGGCATTAGGGTTCTTGTTATATGGTACTAAAAACCATTTTATTTTTTTTAAGGCAATGTTAGTCAATTCGGTATGACGAGAAGCAAGTTTTTCAAAAACGTCTTTATATGTGTTATATGCATACTCAACTAACGAAATTTTATCTTGGGTTTTCATTGTTAAATACTCTTCTAAAGAATTAGTTGCTTGAGCAACTAGGAAGGAGATTTTATACATATCCCATGAATGATTAAGATCAACAATTATTTTATGTTTTAATTGCTGGCTTTTTTTCAATGCGTTAAACGTATGAATATTTAGTATTAGCTTATCAATAAGACCTTTATATTTTTCAAAGAAATCTTTATCTGATAAATCCCTAATATCTTCAGCTATGTCTCTCTCATTATCTTGAATAAATCTGCGAGCAATATGCGCTTCACCATCTTGATAAATAGTGTTGGCAAAACCTTTCTTTTCAGGAATTCGTAATTGTAATTCCTCTTCTAGTAGCACTTCGTGTTCACGCTTTAGTTTCTTAATAATCCATATAAGCCTATCATTCATTTTGTCCTCAATCTCATCAAACAGCATCACACTATATTTAAATTCATCGTTCATTCTAAATCTAATCTTGTTTATAGGAGCAGCATGTTCTTTAGGACGATGATAAGTATAATTTGTTGTTACCCTTTTTCGATTAAAGACATTATTTTCTGTTACTGTTTCAAAATTAAAATCGATTGTTAGCTCTTCTTTTTCTATATCCAAGAAGTAACAAAGCCCAACCTCACCATAAAGCTTTTTCTCTAATTCGTTTCTTTTTCTTGCGTCTGTATGATCCTTGGCTCTAGAAAATTTAAGATACGTAGTTTTATCTAAAATCCAAAATGCTTGTATTCCAGCAGTGTTATAAAGGTTATGCCTACTTTCCCAATCAGTAAGACTAAGTTGACTATGCTGAAATTCAATAGCCCACCTTAATCCTTTAAAATTCCCATGAGTGTGCTTTATAAATACATCTGCAATTTGTTTGGTTTCTGGAATATATACTTCATATTCTATTTCAGCTCTTGGAAATCGACTCTTAAGTAATTTATATAGAATTTCTTTTCCTTTTACATGGGAGTCAGTTTCTGGCTCATGATAATCTGTAACACATTCTGAATTATGATGTGCGAAATGAGGTCTTTTTACCTTTCCTGGCTTATAAATAACAGTGCTTTTGCAATTCGGGCAAAGCAACGCCTTTTTAGTAGAGAGTATTTTAGTAGTATCAACGTTACAATTTGATGCTATTAAGGTATCCTCATTAGATGTAATGCATCTTAACAAATTAATCACCTTTCTTTTAGAAATATTTGTTATTTAATTTTAAACTATAAGATAAAAAATAAGTCGAGAATTTAAAATTTAAAATCAGGTGTAACTAGAATGACTATAATAATTAAATAAACGCCAATCCCTTATAGATATAAGATTGGCGTTTTGGCGTACTTCTTAAAGTTACAAATATGTTAAGTTCATTTTATAAACAACATTTTAAGAAATGTTTTTCAATTCCTCTGTTAATCGTAGGAATTCTACTTTGTTTTTATCCTGTAATGACTGGTCAATCTCTTTTCGGATTTGCTCTTTTCGGAAATTAAGAAGGGCTTTGTTTATCACCATTTCAGCAAATTCAGAATCCTTGACGTTTATTTCAGGTTGTGGTGGTGTATTAGCCAAATTCTTTTCCATAGGAAACCAACTCCTTGACCTTTTTTCTATTATAACAAAAGTTTTCAGACTATTAAAATAATTAGCCAAGTAATTCCAATGAAATAATCCGTTTGCTCAATGAAAATGAATCAGTGAAAAACATAATTAAAAAAACAGGTGTAACAAGAATGACTATCTATAATATAAGAAAGAAAATATGAATTTTGTGTAATTGTACTATTGTGTAATTGTGTTAGAGTTACAAAGTACATATAAAAGCAGCCTACATCCTTATTATTATCAAGACCTAAATTAAAAAAGATTTATAAATTAAAGGTCATAACATATTATATATGCCTAATATGTTATGACCTTTGTTATGCAACTAACGCACCCATTACTTTAGGTATCTATATTTTCAAAAAATATTTTATTAAAAAAGGATACACTCCAAATCTGATTTTATATGTAGTTACCAATTTCATTTAGTAAATTTATAACTTATGACATATTTTGTTGTATACGAAAAAAAAGTAGTATTATTTAGACATGGGGGGTTTTCAATGAAGGAAAAATTCAAAAACATATTTTTAAAATCCGGCAAAGTGATGAATGGGTTACTGAGCTCAAAAGCGGTAAATATATGGGCTATAATGTTTATTTTATTAATATGCATCTTATACTTTTTTAATAGAGTTAGTGATGTGCTAAATACCATAATTTTAGGATTATTAATGATTACAATGTTTTATCCATTTGTTGTTTATAATCTAAGGGCTTATTTGAGTGAGCGACCAAAATTTATTCTAAAATTTATTCGTCAAGAAACAGAAAACCCTGCACAACTATTTGATATATTTAGTCATAGGTCTTTTCTATATGGAATAATAATTTATTCATTTTTTTTCTCGCTTTATATTGGAATGATTATTTATGCAATTGGTATTATATTTAATTATAATTTTGATTTAAGTTGGTGGTGTTATAATTTATTCTTCTTAACGTCCGCCTTATTTTCAATAGTTTATTTCATGTATCATATTTCAGTAAAGGATATTTCGACAAAAAAAATTAAAGTAAGAATAAGATTTTATTTAGCAATTATTGCTACCATAACAGCGAGCTTATTTGGATTATCTTTAAAAGAAATATTATTTCCTCTAATTACTTATCTAGGAATTGCATTAGCATGGTTATCCTTTTTTGTAGAGAAAATAGAGAGTGAACAAGAATAATTAAGGGTCGAGTAGTAGCAATAATTGGGGCAAGTAAAGTACATCATGTTACAAACACTTTTAAAATTTGCAATTGGAATTGGTCAAAGGAATTATTAGAGGAGTAAACACTTTCGGTGTCAACTAATATAAAAAAGGATACAGGTTTGCTCAACTGTATCCTTTCCTTCTTCTACAAACCTGATCGTTAGCACAAGAAGCGATTGTTAGCTTATATTTAAGATTGTTCTCATAACAATTCGGACATCCACTACGATTACAATTTCTATTGTATATTCGTGCCTCCCATTCGTGACTGCACTTTTTACATAACCACCAAACTTTAGAATGAGAGTTTGCAAAGAAAGCTTGCGGACCTTTTTCATTTTTAGTTGGGTGCCACTCCTTAACTAGTTCTGAATTTACAGCAGCTAAATTATTATCCGAATGCAACCTTCTATTCCCACAGTCAGGACAGTTGTTGCCTCCTTGTGTTCTACTTGCAATTGTAGCAGACCATTGATGCCCATGAATACAAATCCAATTTACTTTTTCATGGCTTGCAACTTTAAAATTTTCTGGTTTTAAATCCCCATTCTTATGGTAATCCCATTCTTTTAAAAGTATGGGTCTAACATTGGCTAATGAATTTTCATATTCCCAACGATCCATTAAATCTAAAATCGACACATTATCTCTTTTAATATTTATATCAGGACTTTGTTGAACATGATCAGTAAATATCTTTTCAAGACACGTTTGAAATGATTTCATTGAATGATTTTTAAGATCATAAAAAAATGTATTTGGATTTGGTGATTTATATGTAGGGCATTCCGGTTCTCGAATTCTAATGAGCTTTGTATATGGCATTTTTTCTAACAACGCAATGTCTTTTTTTATATCACGCTTATAATCCTTATGATATAGACCTCCGTCATACTCTATAACTAAATTAATCGAAGAAATGTAAATATCCAAAACCATACGTGTGCCTAAAAGTGATGTTTCCATTTCAACATCATCAAAATGCTTTTTAAAATAATAAAAGAGTGCATATGATTGTTTGGACACTTTCTTCGTTGTATTACACCTTGGACACCCTGTTCCACCACTTGTCCGATGTTTTGGAGTTGTTTTCCACTCATGTCCCTTCTTACATCTCCATAAAACCTTGTAAGATGAGCCAGGTGAGACATCTTTTGCAGTCTTACTTTTATAATCAATACATTCAACCCATTCATATGCAATACGCGGATAGAGGTTAGCTAGACTGTTTGTTTCATTCACCCTTAAACCTCGACAGAATGGGCACCCACTACTCCCTCTTTTTCTAGTCATTTGTTTAATTGACATATCAAAGGAATGACCTTTTTCACAAATCCACCAAATTACAATTTTAGATCCAGCAAGTACCTTATCTGGAGTTAATGAACTATTTCTCTCTTTGTCCCACATGGCTACTAGATCTGGTCTTTTTCCTAATAATGAACGTTCAAAACACACTTCTGAACCTTTGCAATATGGGCATCCTGTTCCATTAGATCTAGATGCTAATTTAGCCTTATAACTATGTCCTTTTTTGCATTTCCACCATACATACTGTCTTCCTTTTGGAGGAACATCACTAGGCTTTAAATCACCGTTTAATTCATAGCCCCATTCATTGGCCAATTCTGGATATTCACTTGCTAGACTTTTCTTCATTTATACCACTCCAAAAAAATAAACCTTATTAATTTATTTATATCCCAAATTGAAAATAATTAGACAATTTTAGTGATGTTTTTACTTTTATTCTTTGTCAACAACTCTAGCCTTGAAAGGAAACTTGATCAAATTAATATTATTAACTTTGATAAATAAACAAAAAAAAGAGCCTGTTTTGAAAAAATGATTAATCAAAACAGGCTTTTAATGTATTCAATTGAATCATTCATTTATAAAAAAAAACTTGATCAATTGGTGTTCCTTTCTCAACTGATACACCCAGTTTATTGAAGACGTCTACAAATAAATAATACTTCTTCTTATCTCGATGCTTCCGCTATTTATGGTATTGATTTTACCCGAGCTGGTGCCTTACGAGAGTTCAAGAATGGGGCAATGAAAGTTAGTGAGGGGAATCTATTGCCTCACAACACATTTGGCCTACCTAATCGAGTACCCGGACCGAATTTCTTCCTTGCAGGGGATGAGCGCGCCAATACAAGTTTTGGTTTGTGCGCATTGCACACACTTTCGTCCGCGAACATAATCGCCTGGCAAATGAAATGGTAAGCACTAACCCGAACCTTAGTGATGAGGAAATCTACCAACGAGTACGTAAGATAGTAGGTGCACAGATTCAAGTTATTACCTACAATGAATTCCTTCCTCCGTTATTAGGATCAAACTCTCCAAGTGGATCAGAGGCATATGACTCTAACGTAAATGCTACGATCACTGAAATCTTCTCTGTAGTGGGTTTTAGCTTTGGCCATAGCATGTTATCACCACATTTTGTCCTTTTATACGACAACGGAGATAGAAGTTTAATTCTCCAACGAAATTCGTTCTTTAATATAGATGTTATTAAGTGACGGTCTTAATCCTATTTTCCGAGGACCTGTATCGCAGGTTATGCAAGAAATAGATGAGAAAGTAATCGACGATATCCGTAACCAAACAATTCGATTTAATGTAAAAATTGACTTATTAGCGTACGATATTCAAAGTGCACGTGACTTTGGTATACCTGAGTATAACAAAACCAGACAAGATATCGGGTTGCCATCTTTTCATAGCTTTGCTGAAATTACATCAAACGTACAATTACAAAATGACCTCCAAAATATCTATGGAGATATCAATCATATTGACCCATTAATAGGTGAGCTGGCGGAAGATCACTTACCTGATTCTAGCCTTGGCCCATTGCTAACAGCAATAATTGTTGAACAGTTTAAGCGTCTACGGAAGGGTAACAGGTTCTGGTATGAGAATGACCCAGCATTCTCAGAAGAGGACATTACTCATTTAAAGAAAACTACGCTCGCCGAAATCATTCGTCGTAATACTGGGATTCGTGATATTCAAGACGATGTATTTTTCATAGTTTCTAAGTAAGATATGATACATTAACAAGAGTAGTTATACTTTGAATAAAAATATTTAGCCACATATTTGTTAAACTCCTTGAAACTCAAGGAGTTTATTTATACTATAGACCAATACTTTGTAAAAATTTAAAGAGATACGATTATTACATATATAATCAGGTCTACATGTCATGACTTTTTATTTATTCATAATGTAGTCATTTGTAATTGGGACTAATATCATTAAGCCAAATGTAGCGATAAACTTGCTCTTTTTCTTTTTACTGTAAGTTATTACTTTTATCTCCTACAAGATATCTCTGTATTTTTTCATTCTTTCATCCCTATCTACTGCCTGTTTTCCGATAGGTTTTCCATCTTTATAAATCAATTCTAACTTTAAAATCCTGTCCATGCTTGCGATGCATAATTTTGCTGCCATAAATCTCAAGAAAATGACAAACTGGACATGGAAGAAACCATGTCCAGTGTAATAATAGGTAATAAGCAACTACATTTAGAAAAAATCGGTCCCAATCTAGGATTAATCCTAGGTTTGTCGACGGTCTGAAATTGTGCCATAGCAAATCATGATTTTAATTGAAGTAGTGTCTAGTAAGTATTCTGTTAAAAAACATTTAAGACCCTCATGTTTTCAATCACGGATAATATGAGCAGAATATATGTCAAGGTCCATCCCATTTTTATCTGATAATAATAATAAAAATCATTAGCAGCACTTATATATTACGATTAAGAGAGCGTCCCTTCTCAATAAAAGTCAGCAAAGCCGAATAAAATAGTAAAACTTATTAAACTGGAATCTCTACTGATATAGGATTTGACCTCACTATTTCATTAATGTATTTATCTAATATTTTTTTATCTATTGCAGTGGATGCTTCATAAGACTCCTCGCTTAAGTTTTCAAGACTATTAAACTTTTTTAATAAAAATCTATATCCACATTCTTTTGATTGATTTCGTCCGTTGTTAAACCATATATTATAATCCTCATGTTTATTTTCTTTGAGGAATAATGAAAAATAATACATCGCTTCTATATAATAGTAGTTTATGTGCTTTAAGTCTTCTAATGCAGATTGGTATAGGAAATAAGCTTTATCAAAATTATTCTCTAAAAACGCTAACATTAAGTTTTTTAATCCTTTAGTATAAGGATTTACTGGTACAAGCTTAATTACAGTTTTTTTATTAATTGCACCCATTTTTGCTTTAATATAATTTAATTGCGTTAACTCTGTAAAAGCTTTGGTATACTGACCATCTATATATTGCTGTAATTCATCTACTCTTAAATTGCCCTCGCTATGCTTTATTTCACAGTAAAAAAATGAACTTTTTTCCGTATTTAAGTACTCCTCATACTCATCTATTAATCCTAGTTTAAACAAGTTCATCTTGAGGGTGAATTTATTTAAAGGATAACTATTTTCAATTGCCAACTCTAAGACTTTTAATTCTTGCTTGTAAGAATAAATATCCAATGCATGGCTACATATTAAATTACTCGTTACTTTTTCGTTATAAGTGTTCCCTAGGTTATATAAATCAAAAGTGGCATTCAATGGAAGTATCTCACTCAGTTTTTTAAGAACTTTTTCAAAATCCCCGTCATAATATTTTGATTTTAAAATGATTATATCAATCAATAAAACACCATTTTCAATATCACTATATAGATCTTTAATATTTTCTAGAATAGAGGTTATTGGTGGTAATTCAAGTATTTGAATATTAGCACACACATCCTTTATATATTGAAGAGTTTCGTATTTATCGTTATCCAAATATTCCACAAATTTAATACACTCAATAAAATTGTTTATTTGTTTATCCATAACTTTAAGAAAAGTTGGAGAACTATTATTCTCATCTAAATATAAATCTTCAATAGTTTCTAATATAAAATGATTATATTCAAACGCCCTTTTATAATATAGTTTTTTTTCAGATTCGCTTCTATCATTAAATTTTCTATTTGCAAATCTTCCTACTATAGACTGTAATTTCATACTACCATTCGAAACCTGAATCAACGACTTATTTTCTAATGACCTGATTTCTTTATCTGTAATTTTATTAACATCTCTCCTATAAGCTTCACTGTCGAAAAACGTTTTAAAATTCACCATATTTATACCATCTGGAAATAGTGCTAAAAGTTCAAAAACAAGCTGCTCTCTATGTTTTAATTTACTGTAAGAGTAATTAATAGAGTGAAATAGTGATTTCGACCTTTCAATGTTAATATCGACTTTTTCGTCAAAAATTTCCTCATAATTTATTTGTGTTGTTGCATCAAAAAAATCCTTTTCTAAATCTTTTTTAAGTGTGAGTAAATTTTTACCATAGGGAATATTACTAGTAACAATCTTTATTGCTAATGGATTATTGTTTAGTAAGTTTTCTAAAATGGACTCTCTTAATATTTTCCTGTCAGATTCTTTGATATAGGATTTATAATAATTTTTAAAAAGATTCTCCGCTTCATCGGTTGTTAAAGGTCTTAAATCGTAAAATTCTTCATACTCCACATCAAGTAGTTCCCTTGTTGTTATAACAATAGTACTATAATCGCAAATAATAGAAATTAAATTCTTAATAGAAGAAGTATCCTCCTTGTTGCTTAAGTATAATAAAGACTCAAAATTATCAAGAATTAGGAGTAAATCTCTTTTTATATTATTTTGCTGTAAATATTCTACAATATTTATTGTACTATCAAGTTCAAAGCATTGTGTCATTTTATATTCAAAGGTTTTAAGGTCATGAATATGCTCACAATCTATAAATACAATACCATCCTTATAATAATTCCTCTTAGCAAATTCAGTAGCCATTTTTTTAACAATAGTTGTTTTTCCTATTCCTCCGGAAGCTTTTATTGAAAAAACACGTCCCTCGCTATCCAAGCACTTACGGGTAATAGATTCTAAGTCACTTATTCTGCCAACAAAATTTATTAAGTTCTTTGGGTCAATACCTGATGAAAGAGGTGTTTGTTTTTGCTCAGTGACACATTTACCTCTAGAAATCTGAGGTAAAATTATATTGGTTTCATTTAATATAATTGTACTTTCTTCTATTAATATAGCCTTATTTTTTCTTAATAATTTGAATATTTGCGAATTAAAGTTCTTTCCATCATAAATGTTTATAACATAGGAATTTATTAAATCTCCTGATGTTTCGGTAAAGCCCCCATTATTAGAAAACAAAAACACCCCTTTAAGGTCTTCTTGATATAGTTCTTCTTCAAACCTTGTAAGCGAAATAAATTTAGATGTCATATATTCATCTTCAATTAAGATTTTGTTATTATACACTTCAGTGAAAATGAACAGATAATCAAAATCCTCAATACTATTAAGTTTGTTTACCGATAAAATTTCAATTGATATATGAAGATCATAATTTTTGAATGCTCTTATAATCTGATTTTTATCAAATATGACATCTTTATTTATAGGTTCTGCAACTAGCAGACAAATTCTAGGGATTCGACTGACAACCTTTTCTGTAATCAAATTGGTAATTTCTTCTGCGATATTTTCACTTTCTTGAGTTGGACATACTTGTTCTTGAGGTACTTTCAACTCCAATAAGGATTCTAAAAAATTATCTATTTCACTCCAGTTATCTAGCTTGATAGATTCGATACCCGAAATATTAGTATTTTGCTCAGTTGTAATTAAAAAATGATTACCCTTAAAACCACTATACAAACTATTTATATAATCAAATTGATATTTAACATAATCATCATTTAAACTAAAACCCAGAAATACAATAGTATTATCAGATATTAATTTTTTTAATTCTTCTACTGCCGCTGAATCCGAATTATACAAATTATCATATTCATCTCTGAATAATATACTCTTTGAAGGATCCTCAATACAGCCATGTAACTTAAAAATAAAGTTTTCATAACTAGGTAAATCTGAGACTCTGAACTGATTATCATAGGTGATTTTCTGTAAATCCTTATTAGCAGTTTCAATAATTTGATCATAATTAGTTGTTATAATTTTTTTTGAAATCTCTGTCATTTTTTTATACTTAGAAGGTTCAGTTATTAACTTCTGTTTATTTTCATTACTTAATTGGAAGTATTTATCTAACTTTCTTAATACTAAAGGTTTTAACCCCTTTTTATTAAGTTTATCCAAAATTTCTAATGTATCCATCATTCCAGAATCTAAATTAGCTTTTAATAAGTTACAATAATCGTAGTCAGCACTTAATTCTTCAAGAATGGAGCTAAGTAATTTATTCCAATCTGGAAAACCAAGGTCTTTGGAAAAACCAGAACCCACAAAAAATATTAGTTTGTTCTTTCTAAGTGCCTCTTTAATTTCTGTATGAATCTTCATTTCCCTCACCTATTTTTCAATTATTATATTATATTTAACATAACATATTATACCATCCTTTCACATTTTTTCTCTAAGTAATCTAGACTTTAGGCCCAAAATTGATTTTTACTTTTTAATAAATATTTAAACAATTTGAAACACAGAGTTGTTGTTTGATAATGAAACTACACTTATATTAAGAGTAATCAATATAGATGACGAAGAACGTAGGGCTCGACATTAATTAATGTTAAGTTTGAGCTAGAAGTTGATGAAAATTTCTTTGAAGTCAAACCACCAAAACGGGTAAAATCAATTGAAACAACTGAACCTTATAATACGATTGCACCTGTTGGTTTAAGAACTTGCTTATTTATTTGAATCTCTTCCATAAGCTTGTTTTTTGTTTATAGGTTTTAAAAGTTGTAGATTTGTAATAAAGTCTTATCATTTATAAAAAAGATTGATAATTTTTATTTAACTATAGGGGCAGATGAGTGGAAAACCCCTTTTAAACCCTGGTAAAAAAAGCACAGGTTGGCCTGTTAGTTTTGGCTCAATTTATTTCCAGGAAGTATATACTGCTCATTAAGGAGTTCTCTCTCGTTAATAATTTGTTCAGATCCATTTACGATTGATAAATAAGTTTCCCTTCGCTTGACCAAATCACTTACAAATCTTATCCTTTCTTGAAGCAAGGTAGTATATTCTATTTCTAGTTCTAATAAATTTCTTGTTTCATTAGGAGAGTGAAGGGTAACAGGAATGAAAATGTTATCCCCCTTTCTCCATCCGGCGAGATACATATAATCCCATTCTTCCTCTGCATTCTCTTCTGATCGCCTCATCTTTATCTTTATATCTAATACACAATCTGTAGCCCCGTAGAATTCCAGTTTAATAAATCTGACTTTCAACTTTTCTAAATAATCATTTGGATTATGTTTTATTAAGAGATAGAAATCACGTGGAAGAAGAATCTTATTCTCATCCTCATTCTTATCGCTCAGCAATAATGGCTTGAAATCCATTGTGTAATCGATAAAAACTCTGTTTGATAGCTTTAATGAGTTAATTTCATTGTCGATTCTTTCTTTAACATGTTGAGCTTGAAGATCCATTTGTTTCAATAGATCCCTACTCGAACTATTTGCTTGGATTCTACTAACGATAACAGCAACAGCTGCTCCTATTAGGGCCCCTATATAACTACCAAAAAATCCAATCCAGTCATTGTTTGTTTCTGCATTTCCAAATGTCATCAGGAAGTTAATAATCGGGGGGAAAACAATACATAAAATCCCCCCCCGATAATTACCTTAACTTTTCTGTTCATTAAACCACCTACTAAAATTAATTTACTGTCACTTCCATTTTACCTTTATTCTATTTTTTAAATTTCTTCTCTTTATCCAAATCAATTAGGTGAAATAAAGAATTAAATTATACAATAATGCTTTATAAGAGTAGACGCTCTTATTTGATTGAGAGTTAATTTATAAAGGTCTAAATTAAAATCCTTTGGAGGAGATAAGATTGAATAAAAAACTCCCCTTCTGTATTCGGAATAAAGGTAATAATGTTACATTCTCCATTGCACAGATAGGTATTTCTTTTCCATACCAAATTATGCGGATAGGGTGAGAAGTATCCACCAGAGCCACTAACTCAAGGGTGGATTATTTTTTTAAGATTATTCCTCCCAGAACTTCATTGCCTTTTTATCATTTGTGTAAACCACAATGTCCTTCTCCTTTTCTAGGTGTTTAAACGGTTCACCTTCTCCGTTCATTTTCCGTAGTACATCATTTACTAGATATACGATATAGCAATTCATTTAATTCTTTTTGTTCTTCTGACATTTTCCTTTTTTTCATTATCAGCCAGCCTCCTTTTTATATTTTAATTTCAAGCAAAAAAATAACATCAAGAAGTAAGGTAAAGGGAGTTTACACTAATTCTATTCTTGAATTCATTTCTTTTTCAAGAATCATTATCTGAAATACTATATTCCGATTGGTCGTCGTGTTTGAAAAAACTCCTTATTATGGGATATGAAATTACTTGCAGTTACTTAAAAACAGACTGAAATTCATTATTTTGTATTCATTTAAAACATTGATACATCAACGCTATTCTTGCTATATTTTAGGTAAAATTACAAAAATACAAAAAAAAAAAGAAACAGTAATATACTATAATTTAGCAGCACTAATAATAACAAAAAATCTATATAAATATATAATAACAATTGTAATTTTTGTATTCTTGTATTTATACCTTTAAAAAGTCTACTCTATCAACATTTTAAGGGTTACAAAAGAATACAAGTTATGTATCCTCATGTAACCCTTTTTGTAATTCAAAACTTTTTTGTGCTGAAGTCAAACCCCAACTTTTTGATAATATCTTTATTGATTAATATTCCTTTATGAGCCCTACCTCTTTTATTAATAGTTGTGTAATCGACATCCAAATCCTTATTTTTAAAAGTGACAGTAACATTTCTTTTCAACCAGGCAGATCGAATTTGTTTTGCATTTACCCCTAAACTCTCTTTAATGTAAGCAGGAGTTAAATATAATTCCCCATTGTGATATAGGGCACTTATAGTTTGTGTAGGTTCATATTCTACATATAATCTGCTTCGATTTGAATCAATCTCTTCAAGTAACTGTTCCAGTTCTAATAAAGGTCTATCAACCGCCTTGTTCTCATTTGATATATTGTAGAAAAGTGCCTCAAGAGCGTTTAAATCCACATTCAATCCTTCACGATTAAAAAGGTCATTTAACACCTTTCCAGTAAACACTATAAAAGAGTAATGAAGAGAAATTCTTCTCGCAACATCATTCTTAACTGATTTTTCCAAATACATTTTTCTGTACTCTTCAAATTCCCGCGAATAAATATTTCGTTTATCCTTCCAACGATTTAAGAACTCAATTCCAATCGCACCATGATTGTCGGTAAATGAGGTGTAAAGTTTTCCTGAAAAGCTTTCGTCCTCACCTTCGAACGAGAAATCAGTAATAGGAATTACTCTTGCTGCTACACCTTGAGCTTCTGCATAGGCCAAGATTTCATTTTCACCGGATGTTAACATAATCGATCTCCATGATGCGGTGTGTTGGCTGCCTGTGATACTTCCCCTTAGCTTTCCTATGTTATTCACAAATTGATAGATCATCGTTTGAATCATTTTGGTGTCATTTACTCCATTTGAATCATCAAGTATCTGAGGATAAGAATTCAGGAATGCGGATCTTCTTTCAACCGCCACTTTGGTTACGTTAAAAGATCCAATATACTCTTTAGGGTTCCCCCACACTGATGAACAGAGTAGAAGCAAACCACTTTTGCCACTACTGGATTCTCCTGATACATCAACAACTATGGGCTTCATATCAAACTCATGTAAAATAACCGAAGCAAAAGATGCTAGTAAAGGGAAAACAGCCTTTGGATGATCCTTCACTAAGTTAAAAACATTTTTAATCCAACTTTCAACAGTTCCTTTTACTCGAAAGGACTCTAGTATTTGTTGTTCCCCCCCATCGCTCGGAACTATATGTATGTCTTTAGTTGAAATTGGATGTATGAAGTTTCCCTTTACATCCCCCAGCCGATTTACCATTTTGACTGTCGGTATTTCGTTTAGTCCTATGAACAAATCAAAGTATTCAATTAGGTGTTTAGAGTTTGAATCATTGCAACTTAACCCTTTATCTGCAAGTGCCAATAATTCACGCCTTGAGGCTAGCATACCCGCAGGAACAGTTTCCTTATAGTCCTTTCCTTTGTTACGCCAACTAATTTCATAATATATCTCGCTTTTTTCAATATGTTCCAAGTATTTAGTTATGAATGGAACATTCCTGCTCACAAAGACTTCAATGTCTTGAAATTCTCCGTAGACCTTTTTCACTTCTATTCTATAAAGTGAATCATGCTTAATTCGATATGGCTCAGGTATAACAAATCCCGATACTTTATCAAAGTCATTGTTGCTTGATTCTGATTGTACCAACTGCTTTTTTCTTGTAGTAGACTCAAGTTTTCCAATACTAGCAATAGAGGCCTTTACATCATTTATAGTGTAGCTAGCGTCTTTATCAATACAGAAATACTGGTAGATTAATAGCATGCTTTTCTCAACTTGCTCCATCGGTACTCCCGTTGATTTCAACCTTCTTCCAAAATCATAGAGTGATTGATTACGTGATCCATTTTGCATAGGAATTGAAAACTCATAACCTTTTGTCTTTTCAGCATTCCAAACTGGTCTTAAGAACCAAGGCAGTTCATTGGGGTGATCCGTTATTTGGGATATGAACCTACCTTCTGTGTTATAAGTCGGAAACACTATTAAACTATTAGTTGTGCCAACCCGAGTGTCTACTACAATCCCTATGGACGAAAAGAAATGACTAATCATTTTCACTTGAACGTTCTCATTAGAAGTTGCCTTAAAAATAAATTGAAAGCCCCTTGGTGTTTTGATTAGATGATGATGGACTTTTTCTCCTCTGAGCAACTCTACAAGATAAGAAGCATGCTCTAGAATATCTACATCGATTACAATAAAGCCTCTTGGGATTAATGCTCCAATCCATCCACCCTTTGATAGATGTTTTTGTATTTCTTCTTCAGTTAAACTTTCTTTATTTTTATATGACTCAAACGGTCTTTTAGCTGCACTATAGTTGCTATTCCCATTTAAATAACCTAGACATTTAATAATTTTCGCTCCTGGGAGAACTTTTTCTACACTTTGAGTGACTGATTTCCGATTAGCCATAGCACTTCCCCCTTTTATTTTTGCATTTGCTTATTCCTTAATTCGAATATAAAATAACAGTGTAATGTTTTTTTGGTGCCTATTAACTCACGCCTATGAGTTAGTAGGTTTTTTTGTTCTTCCATCACAAACACAACCATCCACAAATTATAGCTTCCGTTTATACTTCAAAATATCACCGCCATTGTTACGGACTTCAAGATAATATTTTTCCATAAACTCTTGTACTTCTTTTCTATTAAACAGCCATTTTGAACCTAATCGTACTTTTGGAAATTTCTCATCATATAAAAGATGCGATACGATTGTATTCCATGACATGTTCAAATAAGTTGCCAATTGCTTTGAGTCCATGAAAAACACTTCCATCTCAATCTCCTGTAAATGCTCTTCTACTTTCTGAAGGTAAAGTTCTTTCAATAGTTCCTGATCAATCTCAAAGCTAATCATTTCTTTTCCCCCTGTCCATTTTGATTACAATCGAAATTAATGTGGTTGCAATTGTTTACAACCACAGTGTAAATCATTACCATAAACTTTGCAACCACTTTAACAAAATCGTTCACAATTGTGTTATTATAATGAAAACAGACGTGAAAGTAGGTGTGAAAAATGAAAAAGGTTAGTGCCTTTGGAGAGGAAATAAAGCGTATTAGAAAATCGAGAGGCTTGTCTATAAGGGTTTTAAGTGAGAAATCTGGAGTTTCTCATTCTTATATCTCTCAAATTGAAAATGGAAACAGAGATACACCACAACCAGAATTAATCAAAAAAATAGCAACCGGATTAGGTGTAGACTACTTCGCATTAATGAGAATTGCCGGTTTCATGACACCAGATCGAAAAGAGTCAGATGACATTTCAGAGCTTTTGATTACTTTACCCATTGAATATAAAAAACAATTTATTGTTGAGAAGAAAGAAAATATTCCATGTCCTGATGATAACGAACCTTATATTAATAAGGCGACCCTTAGATCCGATATAAAGAGATTTCAATCTAAACTTGAGTACATGGTTCATGACAAATTTATATTTCTCCTTGCGTTACATGGTACAGCAGGTGACTTTTTAAAAATATTGAGATTGCATAAGAATAAAGACATCACCGAAATGGCTAAACATTTAAATACAGATAGTAAGACATATAAGTCACTTGAAGAAAACCTCAAAAGTAATTCAGCACTTCTAAAAGAATATGGAGAAAAGCTCGGAGAAATATTAGGTGTTGGAAATTTTGAAGACTGGCTAGAATTAGTAGCTTCAGCATTGATAAAAATTTTGCCTGTATCAACAATCGTCGGTGCTCACACAAAAAGTGATCTCGAAATAATAGAAATCAGTGTACCATCTGTCTATCAAAAAACAGATGAGAATGGAATCGGCTATTATATTACCTATACCGAGGAAGAATTAAAAAGAAATTTATTTAACCTTGATAATATACTCAACCAAGAAGTACACGATGTTTTATATAAAGGTAAAGTGTTATCAGAATCTGAAATAGAAAAAGTAAAGACGATGCTGAAATTGTTATTGGAAGATGACTAATTAAAGGAGGCACATAATGGCTTACTTCCGTAAACGGGGGGATAAGTGGAGTTACACCGTCAACCTAGGCATAGACACTATTACAAAAAAACGAAAACAGATTACAAAATCAGGATTTTCTTCAAAAACAGCCGCTAAAGATGCAGCTAAAGAAATGGAATTCAAAATTTCTAGAGGAGAATTTGTACAAGATTCTAATATGAACTTTCATACGTTAGCAGAAAAGTGGCTTGAAAGTTATTCAACACAAGCTAAAGTAAGTAGTGTACGTGCTAGAACGAAAGAATCTAACGTATTACTTAAACAGTGGACAAACACACCAATAAAAAGTATTAGTAAGTCTGTTTATAGAGAATATTTAAATGAGCTGAGCAAAATGTATTCACAGAACTATATGGATGGGATACATACAACAGGCAGAATGATCTTCAAATTTGCCGTTGAGTCTGAATGGTTACAACAGAACCCGACAGAAAACTATAGCCTTCCTAAACAACAAGCTACTATTGAAGAAGTTGAAAAGGAGAATCTCAGAAAGAAATTCCTAGAAAAAAACGAACTTATAGGATTCTTATCCCTTGCTCGTACTGAAGGACTTAGTAATGATTATACGCTGTTTTCGCTATTAGCCTATTCAGGCATTCGGATCGGTGAATCGTTAGCTCTCAAGTGGCCTGATATCAATTTTAGGAGTGGATCTATAAGAATTTCCAAGACTTTATATAATCCCACGAACAACAAGGTGAATTACACATTGCTTACACCAAAAACAAAAGGATCTATACGTACGATTAAAATGGACAATCAGGTCATGAAGTTGCTAAAAAAGCATCTACTACAGCAAAATAAAATGAAAATTCAAAACAGGCATCATTATATGGATGAAAACTTTGTCTTCACTTCACCAGAGGGATATCCATTGGTGCAAAAACTGCCTGCAATACGATTACAACGTCTTCTTAAGAAGTTACCGCATATCAACAAGGAAATAACGTTGCATTCATTCAGGCATACGCATACATCCTTACTGATCGAAGCAGGGGTGGGGTTGAAAGAAATTCAACAACGATTAGGACATACAGATATTCAAACAACGATGAATATCTATGCTCATATGACTGACAACATGGAAGAAAAGGCCTCCCATCAGTTCAGTAAACTGATGGAAGACCTTCAACTTTAAAAGATATTTACATGTTAGGTGAGCAAATAGGTGAGCATTTTTTTCTAAATACTCTTTAAACCCCTATATTTCAAGGGATTTAAAACCCTATTACATCATGCCGCCCATGCCGCCCATGCCGCCCATGTCAGGCATGCCCATGCCGCCAGCGCCTGCAGGTTCTGGTTTGTCAGCAACGACAGCTTCTGTAGTTAAGAACATGGCTGCTACAGAACCAGCGTTTTGTAGAGCTGAACGAGTTACTTTAGTAGGATCGACGATACCTGATTCGATCATGTTCACCCATTGTCCAGTAGCTGCGTTGAAGCCAGTGCCTACTGCTTCGCCTTTAAGGCGCTCTACGATTACAGAGCCTTCAAGTCCAGCATTGTGAGCGATTTGACGAACAGGCTCTTCGATGGCACGAAGAACGATTTTCACGCCTGTTGCTACGTCGCCTTCCGCTTGGATTTCAGCGATTTTATTGTATACGTTTAGAAGTGCTGTACCACCACCAGCTACGATACCTTCTTCAACAGCGGCACGAGTGGAGTTCAATGCATCTTCAATACGAAGTTTACGTTCTTTCAATTCTGTTTCAGTAGCTGCACCGACTTTGATTACCGCTACGCCACCAGCTAATTTAGCAAGGCGTTCTTGTAATTTTTCACGGTCGAATTCAGAAGTTGTTTCTTCTAATTGAACACGGATTTGGTTTACACGAGCTTGGATTTGAGCTGTATCTCCAGATCCTTCAACGATCGTTGTATTTTCTTTTGTAACAACCACTTTAGACGCACGGCCTAATGAATCGATTGTTGCAGATTTAAGATCAAGTCCGATTTCTTCAGTGATTACTTCGCCGCCTGTAAGAGCTGCGATGTCTTCAAGCATTGCTTTACGACGGTCACCGAATCCAGGAGCTTTAACCGCAACAGCGTTGAATGTTCCACGAAGTTTGTTCACAACAAGAGTTGCAAGTGCTTCGCCTTCTACATCTTCAGCAATCAATAATAGCGGTTTTCCTTGTTGTACAACTTGCTCAAGTACAGGAAGGATTTCTTGGATATTCGTGATTTTTTTATCAGTGATCAAGATATATGGATTCTCAAGGACAGCTTCCATTTTATCTGAATCAGTAACCATGTATGGAGATGCATATCCGCGATCGAATTGCATACCTTCTACTACGTCCAACTCAGTTGTGAAACCTTTAGACTCTTCGATTGTGATGACGCCGTCGTTACCAACGCGCTCCATTGCTTCCGCAATCAGTTGGCCCACTTCTTCATCAGCTGAAGAGATGGCAGCAACTTGTGCGATTGATTCTTTGTTTTCAACAGGTTGGGAAATGGCTTTCAATTCTGCAATTGCAGTATTGACCGCTTTCTCGATTCCTTTACGGATACCCATTGGGTTAGCACCAGCTGTTACGTTTTTAAGACCTTCACGGATCATCGCTTGCGCAAGAACCGTTGCAGTAGTTGTACCGTCACCAGCTACGTCGTTTGTTTTGCTTGCTACTTCAGCAACCAATTTCGCACCCATGTTTTCGAATGCATCTTCCAATTCGATTTCTTTAGCGATCGTCACACCGTCATTTGTGATAAGCGGCGAACCGAATTTTTTCTCAAGAACCACGTTACGACCTTTTGGTCCAAGCGTTACTTTAACTGCATCTGCAAGTGCGTCCACACCGCGAAGCATGGAGCGGCGAGCTTCTTCACTAAATTTAATTTCTTTAGCCATTTATAAGTACCTCCCTAAAATTTAAGAAAATTTTCGTTCAGTTAAGTATGATGTATAATTAGCCGATAACAGCTAGAATGTCGCTTTCACGTAAAATTAAGTATTCAGTGTCTTCGTATTTAACTTCAGTACCTGCATATTTTGAGAAGATAATTAGATCGCCTTGGGCAACCTCTAAAGCAACACGTTCGCCATTTTCAAGGACACGGCCAGTACCAACTGCTACTACCTTACCTTCTTGTGGCTTTTCTTTAGCAGTATCAGGAAGAACAATACCGCTTGCAGTTTTTTCTTCAGTTTGAACTAGTTCAATAATAACGCGATCACCTAATGGTTTTAACAAGTGAAACAACCTCCTCATATTCTCTTGATAATTTGTTTCATGATTATTAGCACTCTTCATCATCGAGTGCTAACACATTTATAATATTAAATAAACCGAGCCTTTTTTGCAAGTATCTTATTGAAAATTTTTTATTAATTTCTGATAAATTACGGGTAAACTACTTTAGCATAATGATTTCCTAAACATAGTCATTGAAATGTCATGTTAGGGGTACCTTTAAGTGGTGTTCTTCCCCAATTTTTGATACCATTTTGTAGTATGCGTTTATAGATTGTCCCCATGTCAGTAACGTTCCAAGCGGATGGGTGACTATAAAAGGAGTTTTCATTTTTGAAAAAAGAATATTGGTTCGTCATCATCACTTATATTGCCATGCAATTATCCAGTATTGTCGGGGTACCCATTTTCATGCTGATCGGGTCTTATACCGGAATGCCGGCTGATGAACTCGAAGTGAAATCTGCAGCATACTGGATAGTTTTCAGTTTTCTCGCTGCTTTATTCTTGATTCTTTTTTTAATGAGAAAAGATATGAGGGAAAAGTTGGACACGAGAAACCAAACTTCCGTATCCATGTCCATATTATGGGCAATTGCAGGAGTGTTCATGGCTCTTTTTGCGCAAAGCATTGCCGGAAGCATTGAACAAATGCTTGGGGTGGAGTCTGAATCTGAAAATACGCAGCAACTCATTTCACTCATTTACAAAGTCCCCATGGTCATTTTCGTCACTTCAGTAATTGGACCTATATTGGAAGAATTAATTTTCCGTAAAATCATTTTCGGATCACTTCATAAACGCTTTAACTTCTTTATTTCAGCTTTAATCAGCTCAGTTATTTTCGGCTTGGCGCATGGTGAATTTGAACATCTTCTTTTATATACGGCAATGGGCTTCACTTTTGCTTTCCTTTATGCGAAAACAGGCCGCATTCTCGTATCCATGAGCGCTCATATTGCGATGAACACGCTTGTTATCATCCTTCAAGTGGTATATCGGGAGGATATTGAGAAGATGCTAGATACTGCACAGGCCTTCATCGGAGGTTTATTATGAAACGGCAATCACCATTATTCATGGGCATCATTTATGCAGGCTTAGGAGCTCTTTTTACCGCTATCGCAATTCAAACCGTCAATTCTTCAGGATGGGGACTCTTTGCCTACATACTTGTCCTTATTGCGACTCTTGATTTTGGATCGGGATTGCGCATGATCATGCTGCACTTTAAGATTAAAGCCGCACAAAAAAATAAGAAAAAATAAAAAAACGCTGCATAGCTGCAGCGTTTTTTCATTCCTCCAAAGCGGCTTCTTCCACTACCGGATAATGTTTCAGGAAGTAGATGAGCGACTGAAGTTCCACGGCCAGGTCAATGTGGTGGACCCTTATGGATGGCGGCACGGTCAGCCGTGCAGGAGTGAAATTCAATATTCCTTTTATGTCAGCTTTGACTAGACGATCGGTTATCGTCTGGGCTACCTGTGCAGGCACTGTCAATATAGCCGCAGTAATATTATTTTCCTGCAATAGTGTATCGATTTGATCCATATGGTAGATGGGCACATCAGCTATTCGCTTGCCGACCTTTTCTTCAGAAACTTCGAAAGCCATTTCAATTTTTGTATTATTATTTTTCATGAAATTGTAATTTAAAAAAGCGGTTCCTAAATTCCCCACTCCAATTAAAGCGACTTTGGTCAATTCGTCTTGATCTAGTGTTTTCCTGAAGAAGGATAATAAATAATTGACATTGTAGCCGTAGCCTTTTTTCCCAAGCGCGCCAAAGTAGGAAAAATCACGGCGAATGGTAGCAGAATCCACTTTTACGGCTTCACTTAGCTCAGCCGAGGAAACTCTTTGTTTGCCTGAGGAATGTAAGTTCTTTAAAAATCGATAATACAATGGCAACCTTTTGGCTGTTGCCTGCGGTATCTTTGGGTCATGGTTCATTGTTCTTCCCCGCCTTCACACATGCTTTTCAACTTAATCTCTATCTGTTCGTTTTACTTGCCTTTTATAATCGCTACTAGACACTCCGCCTGTTTTCTCCACTAAGAATGTAGGCCCGATCACCATTCCCTTATCAATGGCCTTACACATGTCATAAACAGTCAAGGCAGTCACGGATGCAGCTGTTAACGCTTCCATTTCCACACCTGTACTCCCTTTTGTCTTAGCTTCCGTTTCAATCCTAAGCCTATATCCTTGTTCTTCTTTTTCCCAATCAAAGGCTATATTGACCCCTTGCAGAGCAATGGGATGGCACATCGGAATTATATTGGATGTATTTTTGCTGGCCATGATTCCTGCAACTTGTGCAACAGCCAGTACATCACCTTTTTTCATTTTATGGTTCGTGACCAATTCATATATTTCATCATTCAATAAAATGCTCGACTGAGCCACTGCCGTCCGGGTTGTTTCAGGCTTAGCACTCACATCGACCATTTTGGCCCTGCCCTGTTCATTAAAATGCGTTAAGTCTCCCATTTAAGTAACCCCTCCTAAATCATACACTATTATTCCACTTTATGTAACAGCTTTTCTTTCAGCTTGGA
The DNA here is from genome assembly GCF_038003055.1 of Peribacillus sp. FSL M8-0224. Taxonomy (NCBI): domain Bacteria; kingdom Bacillati; phylum Bacillota; class Bacilli; order Caryophanales; family Bacillaceae; genus Peribacillus; species Peribacillus sp. FSL M8-0224. The sequence goes on along the minus strand of NZ_JBBOOJ010000001.1, from coordinate 5,598,178 downwards.
ACCAAGCTGTTGCCGATAATAACTAAAATACGTTAAACTAACAGTAATCAATTGAGGTGAAATCTATGATTTTATTACAAATCAATCAACTATCGAAATATTATGGAGCTGAACTTATTTTATCAAATATGAAGCTCGAAGTTCAAAATAAAGATCGAATTGCCCTTGTCGGCCGAAATGGCGCCGGCAAATCCACTCTGCTAAAAATCATAGCCGGGCAGCTTTCCCATGATGGCGGTGAAATAATCAAACCAAAAGGCGTCACCATCGGCTATATGGCCCAGGATACTGGATTGGAATCCGAATTGACCATTTGGGATGAAATGCTTACTGTATTCACTGATCTTATAGAGCAGGAAAAGGAACTGCGTCGCCTTGAGGCTGATATGGCCAGACCTGACATCTTTGAAAACGAAACGGTTTACCAAAAAGTGCTGAATGAATACGACACTTTGATGGTGGCATTCAAAGAGAAGGGCGGTTATCAATATGAAGCGGATATCCGTTCCGTATTGCATGGTCTTCAGTTTGCCGACTTTGACTATTCTACCCCAATTTCCACTTTAAGCGGCGGGCAAAAAACAAGGCTTGCATTAGGTAAGCTGCTTTTAAGGAAACCGGATATATTGATTCTGGATGAGCCGACGAACCATTTGGATATCGAAACCCTCTCTTGGCTTGAACAATATTTACAAGGCTACCAGGGAGCTGTCCTCATTGTTTCCCATGACCGCTATTTTTTAGATAAAGTAGTAAACCTGGTTTATGAGATTTCCCGGAATAACATGAAAAAATACCATGGTAATTATAGTTCTTACCTAGAGGGAAAAGCGGAAGATTATGAGCGGGACATGAAACTGTTCGAGAAACAGCAAGGGGAAATCGAAAAGCTTCGCGATTTTGTCCAACGTAATATCACAAGGGCTTCCACAACGAAAAGAGCACAAAGCAGACGTAAACAGCTCGAAAAGATGGATGTACTGGACAAGCCGCAAGGTGATGAAAAATCGGCGAATTTTTCTTTCCAGATTGAAAGGCAAAGCGGAAATGAAGTACTCCACCTCCAGGACCTGGCTCTCGGATACGAAGGGGAAACGGTATCAAAGAATATTAATTCCCGGATGACAAAAGGAGAGAGCATAGCTCTTGTCGGACCAAATGGAGTTGGAAAATCAACTTTATTGAAAACGATCATTTCCAAGCTGCCTGCCCTTTCTGGGGATTTCCGTTTTGGAACGAACGTAGAAGTCAGCTACTACGATCAAGAGCAGGCTAACCTTGTTTCCAATAAACGCGTACTCAATGAATTATGGGACGACTATCCCCTTAAACCGGAAAAGGACATTCGCACCGTACTAGGTAATTTCCTATTTAGCGGGGACGATGTTTTGAAAACCGTTTCCACACTAAGCGGGGGCGAAAAGGCTCGGCTTGCTCTAGCCAAAATGATGATGCAAAAAGGGAATTTTTTAATTCTTGATGAACCAACGAACCATTTGGACCTCGATAGTAAATTGGTGCTTGAAAATGCATTAATTGATTATCCGGGAACTATTCTATTCGTCTCACATGACCGTTATTTCATAAACCGGATAGCAACGAAAGTGATAGAGCTCTCCAAAGACGGCAACGAAGAATTCCTCGGTGATTATGATTACTATCTAGAGAAGAAACAGGAGCAAGCGGAAATCCAAGCACTTGAACAGCAGGATCAGGCTAAAACTTTAGATGCGGCTGTAGAAAAAACAAATTACAAAATTGATAAAGAAGCAAAAAAAGCTGAACGCCAGCGAAAACGGCGCATTGAGGAAATCGAGACAGCCATGGAGCTTCTTGAAACCGAAATAAACGAATATAATGACCTCCTATGTGATCCAAATGTTTTTCAGGACCACGAAAAAGTATTGGAAGTCCAAACAAAACTTGATCATGCACAAGAAAGTTTGGATCAGCTTCTCGAAGAATGGGCTGAACTGGAAGAGTGATAAAAGACCGAGTCAATTGACTCGGTCTTTTTCTTTTCCAACCAAAGTGTCGCTTGAAAGTTATCCACAAACTTGTTAACAAACCACTTACCGCTTATTAGCCATTAATTTGAGTTATACACATTATCCACAGAAACATATCCACTTATCCACAAAAACACCCCTTTATACACATGCAGGATGATTATCAAAAAAACTTTATCCACAGAATATTCTATTATTTTATTAACACGATAAAAAGACAGGATGCCAAAGTGAGCGATCCTGTCTTCTCGTCCATTAAAATGCTTCTATATCCAATCCAGGATTTCCGTTCAAATCCAAACCGGATCTCTTTCCCTTTTCAAACATGACACTGCCAGCAGCACCAATCATGGCAGCATTGTCTGTACAAAGATAGAGGGGCGGAATGGATATATCCATAGGTAAATCCTTAAAAGCTTCCGTTAATGCTTCCCTAAGGCCTTTATTTGCCGCAACTCCTCCAGCAAGCAATACCTGTTTCACATTATATTCCTTTGCAGCCTTCACAGCTTTCATTACAAGCACTTCTATCACGCTTGCTTGGAAACTTGCCGCTAAATCTTTAGGTTCAATTTTTTCCCCGCGCTGTTCTGCATTATGCAAAGTGTTGATTACCGCTGATTTCAACCCGCTGAAAGAAAAGTCATAGCTGCCATCCAACCATGCCCTAGGCAGTTTCAAGGTTGGTGAGCCTTCTTGCGCAAGCCTATCGATATGAGGCCCGCCAGGATAAGGGAGCCCCAAGGTTCGAGCCACTTTATCATACGCCTCTCCTGCTGCATCATCCCGCGTCTCCCCGATCACCTTGAAAGAACCCGGTTCTTCTAAAAGCACCAATTCCGTATGACCTCCCGAAACGACTAAAGAAAGCGCAGGATACTCAATCTCCTGAATAAGCCGATTTGCATAGATATGACCAGCGATATGATGCGTACCGACAATCGGGATTCCATGTGCGAAAGCTACAGCCTTCGCCGCATTCACACCTATTAATAGAGCCCCTACAAGGCCGGGACCTTCAGTAACGGCAATGGCATCCAAGTCTTCATATGTCACACCCGCTTGCAGCAGCGCTTCTTCAAGAACAATCGTAATTTGTTCTACATGATGACGGGAAGCTATTTCCGGGACGACACCGCCAAAACGTTTATGGCTTTCTATTTGTGAAGCCACGACATTACTCAGTATCTCCGTTCCATTTTTTATGACGGCTGCCGCAGTTTCATCACAGCTTGTTTCAATTCCTAATATAATTTGATTTTTTTTCATGAAAAATTCACCCACATAACATAAGCATCCTCTTGATTGTCTGTATAATAATTCTTTCGGATTCCGCCCTTTTGGAAACCAAGTTTTTCATAAAGCGAAATGGCTACGGCATTACTGACACGGACCTCAAGTGTCATCCTCACCACACCCATTGAAATGGAGATTTCAATCATCTTCCTGAGCAAAGCTTTTCCAAGCTTTTGCCCTCGGTATTCTGGTAATATCGCAATATTGGTTATGTGCGATTCATCAATGACGATCCAGGCACCGCAATAACCGGCAATTTTCCCTTCATCCTCTATCACCATGTATACAGCATATTGATTATGATTCAATTCATTAAAAAAAGCTTCCCGGCTCCAAGGCAAAGTAAAAGACTGCTTTTCCACATTAAGCACTTGGTCGATATCTGCCGTATTCATCTTTCGGAACGTCAATGTTTTACTCATAATAATCGGTCGCTTTCCTTGTTTATTTCCCCTGCTGTTCAAGCCACTTAGCTTCTGCTTCAGCCATGCGGATATAATTCGGTACAAACTGGTGAACATCCACTTCAGTCTTATCAAGACCAATGAAGGCCAGTTCGCTTGGCCTTGAATTATATGACTGTACTGGAGCAAATACCGCTAATTCGCCTAATGCATCGGTAATTGCATCCCGATGGATGTCCACATCTTGACCAACAAATAAAACAGGACGATTTAATTCCTTCAATTGATTCGCCCACTCAGAGGATAGAATATTACAATCTTCAATGACTGTCTTTAAAGAATCCTTTTCCATTTCATATAATCCAGTATAAATCTGCCCTCTTCTTGCATCGAACAAGGGAGATATCAACCCGTTAAAATAACGTCCATTAGCTGCTAAAACCTCTAAGCTGGAAACACCTGATAACGGAATCTGAAGCGTCCAGGCCAAGCTTTTCGCTATCGTCACTCCAATCCTGACCCCTGTATAGGAGCCTGGACCTTGAGCGACCACTATCTTAGTCAATTCCTTCGGTTTAGTATCGCAGTCCCTCAACAGTGTTTCAATTGCTGGCATTACCCGCACCGAATGATTTTTCTTTAGGTTCGTCGTATACTCACCAATTACTTGATTCCCGTTTACAAGTGCAATCCCTAATGTGAAATTCGATGTATCTATAGCTAAAACCTTCATCAAATAATCTCCTTACATAACTTTACATATCGTTCGCCTTTGGCTTCCAAAACAATACGCCGGCTTGTATCGCCCAAACGATAGATATAAATGGTCAAGATTTCCTCTGGGAGGTGATCCTTTATTAAATGGGCCCATTCAACGACAGTCACACCATCACCATCAAAATATTCATCAAAGCCTAAATCTTCTTCCGATTCACTTACCCGATAGACATCCATATGATACAAAGGCAAGCGACCCATGTACTCCTTTATTATCGTAAAGGTAGGGCTATTCACCATTCTGGTAACACCCAATCCTTTAGCCAGCCCTTTTGTGAATGCAGTCTTCCCTGCACCCAAGTCACCTTCTAGAGCCAGCACATCTCCACTGGAAAGCTTTTGTGCCAATTTGTGCGCAAATTGCGCTGTTTCTTCCTCATTCTGAGAAATCCATTCAACATGTTGCATATATCAATCACCTTTATCATTATTAGGAAAACGTCCGTCCTATAGTTCATGTCGAGAACCGAACAAAAACCATTCTATATGTAGTTTACCTTGTTTCAAAAGAAGAAACAAATAAGTTAAGGACATATTATTCGAATTTCAGATAAAACAAAAAAACGAAACCTAAGTTTCGTTTTTTTCATGATTGCGGGGACAGGATTTGAACCTGCGACCTTCGGGTTATGAGCCCGACGAGCTACCGGACTGCTCCACCCCGCGACGGTATAAATGTTTCTTTTATAAATATAGTATTCCCGTTTATTCAAAAAGAATACAGCTTGGCGGCGTCCTACTCTCACAGGGGGAAACCCCCAACTACCATTGGCGCTGAAGAGCTTAACTGCCGTGTTCGGAATGGGAACGGGTGTGACCTCTTCGCTATCGCCACCAAACATTTAATCTTTTTAGCACATTTATTATCATAACATGTATGAAGTCAAAATGCAAGAAGAAATTTTCATTCCTTCAAAACTAGATAATAAGAAGAAGGTATTTCATTTTTTTAAAGCGTTGGTTAAGTCCTCGATCTATTAGTATCAGTCAGCTCCACATGTCACCATGCTTCCACCTCTGACCTATCAACCTGATCATCTTTCAGGGATCTTACTAGCTTGCGCCATGGGAAATCTCATCTTGAGGGGGGCTTCATGCTTAGATGCTTTCAGCACTTATCCCGTCCGCACGTAGCTACCCAGCTATGCCTTTGGCAAGACAACTGGTACACCAGCGGTGCGTCCATCCCGGTCCTCTCGTACTAAGGACAGCTCCTCTCAAATTTCCTGCGCCCGCGACGGATAGGGACCGAACTGTCTCACGACGTTCTGAACCCAGCTCGCGTACCGCTTTAATGGGCGAACAGCCCAACCCTTGGGACCGACTACAGCCCCAGGATGCGATGAGCCGACATCGAGGTGCCAAACCTCCCCGTCGATGTGGACTCTTGGGGGAGATAAGCCTGTTATCCCCGGGGTAGCTTTTATCCGTTGAGCGATGGCCCTTCCATGCGGAACCACCGGATCACTAAGCCCGACTTTCGTCCCTGCTCGACTTGTAGGTCTCGCAGTCAAGCTCCCTTGTGCCTTTACACTCTACGAATGATTTCCAACCATTCTGAGGGAACCTTTGGGCGCCTCCGTTACTCTTTAGGAGGCGACCGCCCCAGTCAAACTGCCCACCTGACACTGTCTCCCACCCCGATAAGGGGCGCGGGTTAGAATTTCAATACAGCCAGGGTAGTATCCCACCAACGCCTCCACCGAAGCTGGCGCTCCGGCTTCTCAGGCTCCTACCTATCCTGTACAAGCTGTACCAAAATTCAATATCAGGCTGCAGTAAAGCTCCACGGGGTCTTTCCGTCCTGTCGCGGGTAACCTGCATCTTCACAGGTACTATAATTTCACCGAGTCTCTCGTTGAGACAGTGCCCAGATCGTTACACCTTTCGTGCGGGTCGGAACTTACCCGACAAGGAATTTCGCTACCTTAGGACCGTTATAGTTACGGCCGCCGTTTACTGGGGCTTCGGTTCAAAGCTTCGCTTGCGCTAACCTCTCCCCTTAACCTTCCAGCACCGGGCAGGTGTCAGCCCCTATACTTCGCCTTGCGGCTTCGCAGAGACCTGTGTTTTTGCTAAACAGTCGCCTGGGCCTATTCACTGCGGCTTTTCTGGGCTATTCACCCTAAAAAGCACCCCTTCTCCCGAAGTTACGGGGTCATTTTGCCGAGTTCCTTAACGAGAGTTCTCTCGCACACCTTAGGATTCTCTCCTCGCCTACCTGTGTCGGTTTGCGGTACGGGCACCTTACATCTCACTAGAGGCTTTTCTTGGCAGCGTGGAATCAGGAACTTCGGTACTATATTTCCCTCGCCATCACAGCTCCGCCTTAATGGAAACGGGATTTGCCTCGTTTCCGGCCTAACTGCTTGGACGCGCATATCCAACAGCGCGCTTACCCTATCCTTCTGCGTCCCCCCATCGTTCAAACGATGTATAGGTGGTACAGGAATATCAACCTGTTGTCCATCGCCTACGCCTTTCGGCCTCGGCTTAGGTCCCGACTAACCCTGAGCGGACGAGCCTTCCTCAGGAAACCTTAGGCATTCGGTGGAAGGGATTCTCACCCTTCTTTCGCTACTCATACCGGCATTCTCACTTCTAAGCGCTCCACCAGTCCTTCCGGTCTGACTTCAACGCCCTTAGAACGCTCTCCTACCATCGACACCATACGGTGTCAATCCACAGCTTCGGTGATACGTTTAGCCCCGGTACATTTTCGGCGCGGAGTCACTCGACCAGTGAGCTATTACGCACTCTTTAAATGGTGGCTGCTTCTAAGCCAACATCCTGGTTGTCTAAGCAACTCCACATCCTTTTCCACTTAACGTATACTTTGGGACCTTAGCTGGTGGTCTGGGCTGTTTCCCTTTCGACTACGGATCTTATCACTCGCAGTCTGACTCCCAAGAATAAGTATTTGGCATTCGGAGTTTGACTGAATTCGGTAACCCGTTGGGGGCCCCTAGTCCAATCAGTGCTCTACCTCCAATACTCTCATCTTGAGGCTAGCCCTAAAGCTATTTCGGAGAGAACCAGCTATCTCCAGGTTCGATTGGAATTTCTCCGCTACCCACACCTCATCCCCGCACTTTTCAACGTGCGTGGGTTCGGGCCTCCATTCAGTGTTACCTGAACTTCACCCTGGACATGGGTAGATCACCTGGTTTCGGGTCTACGACCTCATACTCATTCGCCCTATTCAGACTCGCTTTCGCTGCGGCTCCGTCTCATCAACTTAACCTCGCATGAAATCGTAACTCGCCGGTTCATTCTACAAAAGGCACGCCATTACCCATTAACGGGCTTTGACTACTTGTAGGCACACGGTTTCAGGATCTATTTCACTCCCCTTCCGGGGTGCTTTTCACCTTTCCCTCACGGTACTGGTTCACTATCGGTCACTAGGGAGTATTTAGCCTTGGGAGATGGTCCTCCCTGCTTCCGACGGGATTTCTCGTGTCCCGCCGTACTCAGGATCCACTCAGGAGGGAACGAAGTTTCAACTACAGGGTTTTTACCTTCTTCGACGGACCTTTCCAGGTCACTTCATTTACCCCGTTCCTTTGTAACTCCATGTTGAGTGTCCTACAACCCCAAGAGGCAAGCCTCTTGGTTTGGGCTAATTCCGTTTCGCTCGCCGCTACTCAGGAAATCGCGTTTGCTTTCTCTTCCTCCGGGTACTTAGATGTTTCAGTTCCCCGGGTCTGCCTTCAGTACCCTATGTATTCAGGTAAAGATACTGTTCCATTACGAACAGTGGGTTTCCCCATTCGGAAATCTCCGGATCAAAGCTTACTTACAGCTCCCCGAAGCATATCGGTGTTAGTCCCGTCCTTCATCGGCTCCTAGTGCCAAGGCATCCACCGTGCGCCCTTTCTAACTTAACCGTTAAAAAAGATCTTACAGATGCTTTGAAAAAAATTAATTGCCTTCTATCTATTATCTAGTTTTCAAGGAACAAAGCAGAAAGTATCCATCACATCGTGATGACTGTCTTTCCTATTTGAATGAATTACTCATTCAAAACTGAACAAAACAAAAGCGCTCTCGTAATTATCCTTAGAAAGGAGGTGATCCAGCCGCACCTTCCGATACGGCTACCTTGTTACGACTTCACCCCAATCATCTGTCCCACCTTAGGCGGCTGGCTCCATGAAGGTTACCTCACCGACTTCGGGTGTTACAAACTCTCGTGGTGTGACGGGCGGTGTGTACAAGGCCCGGGAACGTATTCACCGCGGCATGCTGATCCGCGATTACTAGCGATTCCGGCTTCATGCAGGCGAGTTGCAGCCTGCAATCCGAACTGAGAATGGCTTTATGGGATTCGCTTACCTTCGCAGGTTTGCAGCCCTTTGTACCATCCATTGTAGCACGTGTGTAGCCCAGGTCATAAGGGGCATGATGATTTGACGTCATCCCCACCTTCCTCCGGTTTGTCACCGGCAGTCACCTTAGAGTGCCCAACTGAATGCTGGCAACTAAGATCAAGGGTTGCGCTCGTTGCGGGACTTAACCCAACATCTCACGACACGAGCTGACGACAACCATGCACCACCTGTCACTCTGTCCCCCGAAGGGGAAAGCCCTATCTCTAGGGTTGTCAGAGGATGTCAAGACCTGGTAAGGTTCTTCGCGTTGCTTCGAATTAAACCACATGCTCCACCGCTTGTGCGGGCCCCCGTCAATTCCTTTGAGTTTCAGCCTTGCGGCCGTACTCCCCAGGCGGAGTGCTTAATGCGTTAGCTGCAGCACTAAAGGGCGGAAACCCTCTAACACTTAGCACTCATCGTTTACGGCGTGGACTACCAGGGTATCTAATCCTGTTTGCTCCCCACGCTTTCGCGCCTCAGTGTCAGTTACAGACCAGAAAGTCGCCTTCGCCACTGGTGTTCCTCCAAATCTCTACGCATTTCACCGCTACACTTGGAATTCCACTTTCCTCTTCTGCACTCAAGTTCCCCAGTTTCCAATGACCCTCCACGGTTGAGCCGTGGGCTTTCACATCAGACTTAAGGAACCACCTGCGCGCGCTTTACGCCCAATAATTCCGGACAACGCTTGCCACCTACGTATTACCGCGGCTGCTGGCACGTAGTTAGCCGTGGCTTTCTGGTTAGGTACCGTCAAGGTACCAGCAGTTACTCTGGTACTTGTTCTTCCCTAACAACAGAACTTTACGACCCGAAGGCCTTCTTCGTTCACGCGGCGTTGCTCCGTCAGACTTTCGTCCATTGCGGAAGATTCCCTACTGCTGCCTCCCGTAGGAGTCTGGGCCGTGTCTCAGTCCCAGTGTGGCCGATCACCCTCTCAGGTCGGCTACGCATCGTCGCCTTGGTGAGCCATTACCTCACCAACTAGCTAATGCGCCGCGGGCCCATCTATAAGTGACAGCGTAAACCGTCTTTCCATCTTCTCTCATGCGAGAGAAGAACGTATCCGGTATTAGCTCCGGTTTCCCGAAGTTATCCCAGTCTTATAGGCAGGTTGCCCACGTGTTACTCACCCGTCCGCCGCTAATCTCAGGGAGCAAGCTCCCGTCGATTCGCTCGACTTGCATGTATTAGGCACGCCGCCAGCGTTCGTCCTGAGCCAGGATCAAACTCTCCGAAGAAATGTTTGACTTGCTCATTTGCTTTTTTGATAGTGTGTGCTCACTTAAAATTTAACGTTGGCGCTTTGTTTTGTTCAGTTTTCAAAGAGCAATAATGGAGCGGGTGAAGAGAATCGAACTCTCATCATCAGCTTGGAAGGCTGAGGTTTTACCACTAAACTACACCCGCATTTAATTTTAAAGTATTTTCAGAAAGAAAGGATGGTCGGGAAGACAGGATTCGAACCTGCGACCCCTTGGTCCCAAACCAAGTGCTCTACCAAGCTGAGCTACTTCCCGTAAAATATGGTGCGCCCGGCGGGAGTCGAACCTACAACCTTCTGATTCGTAGTCAGATGCTCTATCCAATTGAGCTACGGGCGCTAATTTCTATGATGTTATTGGTGCGGCCGAGAGGAGTCGAACCTCCACGGGGTTTCCCCCACTAGGCCCTCAACCTAGCGCGTCTGCCATTCCGCCACGACCGCGAAAGCGACTTTGTAAGCTTAACACCTTTTCAACTTGATGTCAAGAAGAAAAATTTCAGTGCGGGTGAAGGGACTTGAACCCCCACGCCTTGCGGCGCCAGATCCTAAGTCTGGTGCGTCTGCCAATTCCGCCACACCCGCGAAAAAAATAAATGGTGAGCCATGAAGGATTCGAACCTTCGACCCTCTGATTAAAAGTCAGATGCTCTACCAACTGAGCTAATGGCTCTAAATGAAAATGGCTGGGCTAGAAGGGATCGAACCTTCGCATGACGGAATCAAAATCCGTTGCCTTACCGCTTGGCTATAGCCCAATAATCAAATACTAATTAACAACCAGGATAATATTATATCACGATAATATTTATTTGGCAAGTGTTTTTTGAAGAAAAAATGGCGGTCCCGACGGGAATCGAACCCGCGATCTCCTGCGTGACAGGCAGGCATGTTAACCGCTACACCACGGGACCAGTATTTTGATTGTGTATAAGAAAGTGACCCATACGGGATTCGAACCCGTGTTACCGCCGTGAAAGGGCGGTGTCTTAACCGCTTGACCAATGGGCCTTGATATAAAAATGTGTGTAACTGGCGGAGAAGGAGGGATTTGAACCCTCGCGCCGCTTACGCGACCTACACCCTTAGCAGGGGCGCCTCTTCAGCCTCTTGAGTACTTCCCCAAAAAAAAATGGCTCCGCAGGTAGGACTCGAACCTACGACCGTTCGGTTAACAGCCGAATGCTCTACCACTGAGCTACTGCGGAATAATGAAAATTGGGTTCCTTTTTCACGCTCAAGGACCTTAGTGTTTGTCGTTAAGGACAAGTTGTTATCTTGTCGACTCTTATGATTATAAAGAGGTTGCAACCTAAAGTCAAGAGTTCTTTTGTGTTTTTTTATTTTTTTGTTTTTTGCTCCTTAAACCCTTGGTAAATCAATGTTCCACGACATTTACCACAAACGAAACGGGTAGTGTCGATTCGTTTTTTTCTTATATATACCTGCTGACAGTCTTCACATTTATATTGAATTGTATTCATCTTTTTCTTTAATTGGTTAGATGGCAGCGGCTCGCAAAATCTCGGTGCCCCCACTTTTTTGAGTAAATGCTTAAAGTCCGCATCACGATGCTGGTACCCCTTCTTCTCGATGTGCAGATGGTAATGGCACAATTCATGTTTAATGATTCCAATCATTTCTTCCACACCGCGTTCATCAAGATACTTCTTATTTATTTCTATATTGTGTGAACGGAGCAAGTATCGTCCTCCTGTTGTCCGGAGACGCGGATTAAAACTCGCTTGGTGTCTAAAGGCCTTTTTAAAGTCTTTCAACGAAATTTCTTCTACTAGTTTTTGCAATTGACGATTATCCATTTCCCCCTCCCTTTCCTTGGTAACATGACAACCCATTATAACATAGACTAATAATACAATAGGAAACTAAGGGAGGAAAAGCTATGCCTAATTGGTTCCAGAATCAAATCCGCAAAGCCTTTTATGAAAAGGATTATTATCAAGTGAAGATGTTGAATCAATGTTGGTTTTTTTATCAAAAGAAAGAAAGTCTCAGGTTATAGATTCGACATTGTTCCAAGTATAAATACATCATTTCAAAAAAACCCCTTCTAATATAGAAGGAGCTTACCTTAGGCTAGTTTTGATCCTTTGGCTCGAGCATCGTTAAAGATACCCTTTGCTTTTGGGAGTCAACAAGTTCGACCCAGACTGTGACAACATCCCCAACGGCAACTACATCCAATGGGTGCTTTACAAACCGGTTGCTCAGTTTAGAAATATGCACCAGTCCATCCTGTTTAACACCGATGTCCACAAACGCACCAAAATCCACAACATTCCTCACTGTACCTTGTAATTCCATCCCAGTTTGCAGATCCTCCATTTTTAGTACATCCTGCTTAAGCAGCGGTTTTGATAACTCATCCCGAGGATCTCTTCCCGGTTTCATCAAATCATCGATGATATCTTTAATCGTAATTTCCCCAATTTCCAATTCATTGACCAAATCAGCCGGATTTAATTTACCTAACTCTTCATTCAGTGCATCACTGCCTAAATCATCAGATGTGAATCCCATTTTCTTCAATAATTTATTCACGGCACTGTAGTTCTCAGGATGTATCGCGGTTTGATCTAAAGGTTCATCTCCATTAATGATACGTAAGAACCCTATACATTGTTCATATGTTTTGGCACCAAGCCGGGGAATCTTCTTTAATTCCTTCCTGCTTGAAAACTTCCCTTCCACTTCCCTTTTCTTCACAATATTTTGAGCAACCGATTTTGATAAACCAGCTACATATTGTAATAGAGACGATGAAGCGGTATTGACATTAACACCCACCTGGTTAACAGCTGTTTCCACTACAAAGGTGAGGGATTCCGTTAACTTTTTCTGAGACACATCATGTTGATACTGGCCTACTCCCACCGATTGCGGATCAATTTTTACAAGTTCAGCAAGGGGATCTTGAAGCCTTCTGCCTATCGAAACGGCGCTTCTCTGTTCTACTTGAAGATCCGGAAACTCTTCACGGGCAATATCCGAAGCTGAATACACACTAGCTCCCGCTTCATTAACAATTATATATGAAACGTTCCCTTTCACTTCTTTTAGAATATCTGCAATGAATTGCTCTGATTCACGTGATGCCGTACCATTGCCGATTGCCACGATCTCAACCGAGAACCGCTGAAGTATTTCGATTGTTTTTTCACGGGCAGCATGAAGTTTCGCAGCAGGAGGATGCGGATAGATTACACTGATATCGAGTACCTTTCCAGTTTCATCAATGACAGCAAGTTTACAGCCAGTCCGATATGCCGGATCTAAGGCGAGGACCACTTTTCCTTTAAGAGGAGGCTGCAAGAGCAGGTTCCGGAGGTTTTCAGAAAAAATGTGGATAGCTTGATCCTCCGCTTTTTCCGTCAGCTCTTTTCTGATCTCCCGCTCTACAGAAGGCATGATCAAACGCTTAAGTCCATCCTCAATCGCAGATTTAAGAACAACTTGGGCTTCAGATTTGTTATTTTTAATGATTTTACGTTCCAGATGACCAATGATGACTTCAGTCCTGGGCTGAATGGAAATTCGCAAAACCTCTTCCTTTTCACCTCTATTCAGCGCCAATACCCGATGTGGTACGATTCTTTGAACCGGCTCCTCATATTCATAGTACATTTCAAAGATTTTTTTCTCGTCTTTCTCTTCATTTTTCACAGTTGAAACCACTTTTCCAGCTTTGAAAATTTCAGCCCTTATCCACTTCCTTAATTCCGCATCATCGGAAATATGTTCAGCTATGATATCCTGCGCACCTGCAATAGCCTCTTCAATAGAAGGAACTTCTTTTTCTGCCGATATGAATTCAGCTGCTTTTTCACTGACTCGAGGATGCATTTGACATTCCAAAAGCCAATTAGCCAGTGGTTCAAGACCCTTTTCTTTAGCAACTGTCGCTTTCGTTCTCCTTTTTTGTTTGAATGGCCTGTATAAATCCTCGACTTCCTGCAGTTTTGTTGCCTTCTCGATTTGTTTTGTTAATTCTTCCGTCAATTTTCCCTGTTCACCAATTGAACGCGTAACTTCCGCTTTCCTCTGGCCAAGGTTTTCTAGATAGTTCCATCTTTCCATAATGGAACGAATCTGCACTTCATCAAGTGAACCAGTCATTTCTTTTCTATACCGTGCGATAAAAGGGACAGTATTCCCCTCTTGCAGCATCTGTATGACGTTTTGGACCTGATGATTTTTCAAAGTCAGCTCATTGGATATTTGTTTTATCAATTCTTTTAATGTATCTTCTATAACGATCATTTTGTATACCTCCAACCTTTTGATCTAATATATATAGTCTAGCAAATGAGCGATGAAGTTGCGAATTCCATACAAAAAAGCTCACTTCCGAATCATGGCGAAAGTAAGCTTCCTAAAATGAAAGTTGTATCATCTGCAGTTAATGGACTGCTTTTTAATATGCATTGGGCGTTCTTATCGATAGGGACCAGCCTTTTTAAAAAAGACTTAGCTCCCTTAAGTTCCAAACCATCGGAATGAAGAATGAATTTTGCATTTGGTTCATATTTGTATCTCTGCGTCCTGTATTTTTGTTTCCTGCCGGATAAATACCCTGTAACAGGTAAAGGGTAAACGAGTTTATCGTCGCTTGGATTATACAGGAAAAAGCGGATGTTACCCACTGAACTGTATACAAATTCATTCTTGTCATAAAAGATTTTCAAAATGGAAACGGCTGCCCCCCGTTTATCGACTAAAACTTGATTGCACACTGCCATTAATGCTTCCACATCCAAATCATGATTACGTTTAACTTCCTCGATGACGGCATGGGATGAATCGTATGCATTTTTCCCGCTGCCTAGCCCATCTGCCAGGACACATACAAAGTATTCTTCCGTATGAAGAAAAAAGTAATCATCGCCACAGTAAACCATCCCGTTTTTAGACGATTGAGAGACAAGGACTTCTATTTTTTCTCCCCTCAGAATATCTTTGATCACTGAATTAACTCCGAGTTTTCAGCATTAATGGCTTCTTGAAGTTTCTTGATCGCGCGGCGTTGGAGCCTTGACACATGCATTTGGGAAATCCCAAGCTTATCGCCAGCTTCTTTCTGGCTTAAATTCTCTAAATAAGTATGTTGAATGATCATCTTTTCACGGTCACTCAGCACATGAAGCACTTTTTCAAGCACAAGACGCTGATTGACCTTTTCAAAACCTTCATCGACATTTCCGAATATATCAAGCAATGTGACAGTGCCGCCATCAGAATCCGCCTCAATTGAATGATCCACGGATAAAGCTTGATAGCTTTTTCCCATTTCCATCGCCTCTAAAACTTCTTCCTCGGTCACGCCTATACTATCGGCTATTTCATCTATTCTTGGTGAACGGTGCAGAGTTGTCGTTAACTCCTCGACAGTCACCCTGATTTTTGGACCTAGTTCCTTAATTCTCCTTGGCACATGGACACTCCATGTTTTGTCACGAAGGAACCTTTTGATTTCCCCGATAATAGTGGGGACGGCAAATGCCTCAAAGCTCTTGCCGAAAGATTCATCATATCGTCGAATGGCACCTAATAGACCAATCATGCCGACTTGGGAGATATCCTCCTGAAATGATTTCCCTTTCGCATACTTACGGGAGATTGTTTCAACCAAACTTTTATAATGGATGACGAGATTACTCTGCGCTTCTTCATCTTGATTCTGCTGGTAAGCTCTGATCCATTCATTTACCTGTTCTCTTTGTGCCTGATTAGGTTGAGACTGTTTTTGCATCCATCTCCACCTGCTCTCCTTCTAAAAACTTAGTCATAAATACAGTAACCCCATCATGCTGATGAATTTTTACATCATCCATCAGAGTTTCAATAAGGTAAAGACCCAAGCCTCCTTCTCTCAAAAGTTCGACTTTTTGTCCATTTTCGTATGGACCTAGCCCTTGACGAACCTCCTCGAAATTACAGCTCTTGCCACTATCGGAAACCATGACCTCCAAACGGTCAGGATAAAGGCCGAAACTTACTTTCACTTCACCTTTTTCAGAATCCTTATATGCATGCTGTACCGCATTTGTACAAGCCTCACTGGTAGCGATTTTCAAATCCTCTATTTCATCATACGCAAATCCCATCCGGCTTCCAATTCCAGAAAGCGTTAAACGAATGACACCGATGAATTCTGGTTTTGCAGGTATTTTCATTTCGATGTAATCATATACTTGACTCATTCTAACCCACCCTCTGTACCACTTTTTATATCAATGATATCTGCAAGACCTGTTATATCAAATAAACGTCGTAACCTTTCCGATAATCCAACTAACGTGAACTCGCCATTATGTGCCCTTACGCTTTTAAAAGCACCGACGAATACCCCAAGTCCCGTACTATCCATATACGAAACTTCAGTTAGATCAATAGTAATCGAAACATTTTCCTGCTCTGAAATTGGAAATAATGATTCTCTTAGTTTCGGCGCAGTATAAGCATCGATTTCACCTTTTAGTTTTACATTAAATTCAGTATTCAATTCATTAACATCTACTGTTATATTCATCCTTGACCCACCTCTTCAAATCCTCTTCATTCCTATATCTATACCCAGCAGAAACAATACTAAACATTTGATTTTAAAATTATTAATGTAAAATCATCCCTCAGTTGGAAGTTCTGCATTTTCTCCAATTGTTTATATATATTATTCACCATTTCCTGGGCTTGCAAATGCATATTCTTTCTAATCAAACCAATAAGCGTTTCCCTTTCTATGAACCCATCATTCGTGCGGCACTCCGTTACTCCGTCAGATAATAAAATGATCATGTCTCCACGATTCACCGTTTTTTCATATTGGCGATACCTTGTTTTTTTATCAACGCCAAGCAACAAGCCCTTTGCATCTAAATCGCTAAAAGTACCTGTAGCTGCGTCATAGTAAAATCCAGGTTCATGTCCGGCTGAAGCATAGGAAAATTGCCTGTCATGCGGATCATATAAACCATAAAACATGGTTATGAACATGCTTGGATCAACATTATGCTCCACAACCCGGTTCAAGCTCTCAAGTACACTATTCGGTTCATGACGATGCTCCGGAAGACTGTCCATCGCATATTTGATCATCGACATGCACAGCGCAGCAGGGATCCCTTTTCCTATGACATCGGCTATCCCTACCCCTATACGCTCATTTTCATCCTGGACGAAGTGATAGTAATCCCCGTTCATCTGCCTCGCAGGAACACTGATCGCCCCGATTTCAAGAGCTTTGATATCAGGAATTTCCGTTTCCAAAAGAGTATGTTGAACGTTTGCCGCTATCTCGATTTCCGTTTTCAGTTCCTGCTGTTGATGTCTGAGGCTTTGATGTTCACGGTATGCAATGCCGTAGCCCATCATGACTTCTAGCAGAAAATCGAAAGAATCCAATACTTTTCCCGGTAATTCCGGGTAAAGTTCCATTAAGTTATTTTTATGCATACTTATGATTTCTTCTGGAGATATATTGTATTTGATATGTAGGCGGCTAATCTTCTGCCCTTGATAGAGTGCCTGCTCATTTTGGTCTTTAAGATAAGTAGAAAGCGCCTCATGATACTTTTTCTCCATGTTCTCCCTAATATCCATAGTCCCCCCCTAACGGAGCCATTTCGTCGCGATAATCTTAGTCCCTTCACCTGGTATCGATTCAATATCAAAGTCATCCATTAAACGTTTGGCTCCAGGAAGGCCTGCCCCCAGCCCCCCTGAGGTGGTATATCCATCTTCCATGACTCTGCGGATATCCTCAATTCCCGGCCCTTGGTCTTCTGCAATGATTTTCAATCCTGACTTCCCATTTATATTTAGCTTTTCTATGCTAACACTGCCTTGTCCAGCATATAGGTATATGTTTCGGGCCAATTCGCTAATGGCCGTTGTGATTCTGGCCTGGTCTACAGTACCGAACCCCAACTCTTTAGCGACATTTCTTCCGAGCTGCCTTGCAGCTACGATGTCCCATTCATTTATGATTTTTACGCAGGATTGGAACTCCATTCTTTAATCCCCCAATTCCTGTTGTAATTTCTCCAGGCCTTTCTCTAAGTCTAATGCTGTCAGAACATCATCGAGACTAATTCCTAGTTCAATCAATGTTATTGCAACAGCAGGCTGGATTCCCGTAATTACAACTTTGGCCCCCATAAGCTTAGACATGCTAAAGACATCGCCTAATACCTTTGCGATAAAAGAATCAATAAAATCGATTGAGGTAATATCTATAACAACGCCATTCGCGCTTGTTTCATGAATCTTATGCAGTAAATCCTCTTGAAATTGAAGGGCTGTCACATCATCCAATTCCCACTGTATAGAGACTAACAAGCAGTCATAAAGCTTTAATATCGGAATCCTCATACTTATCCCTCCACCTTTACGATCTTACGGCTCGTTAATTCCAACGCAACTTCTATCCCTTTTTTCAACGTATTTTTTGTAATCACTTCATTTAAATTAATGCCAAGATTAACGATGGTTTGAGCTATTTCAGGGCGGATGCCGCATAGTATACATTTGGCGCCCACTAATCTGACTGCCTCAGCAGCTTGAATGATATGGTGGGCAACCATGGTATCCACGACCGGCACGCCCGTAATATCAATAAGAACGACTTCAGATCTATGCTTAACCACGCCAGTCAACAGGTTTTCCATTATCTGTTTGGCACGTTCCGTATCAATCGTACCAATCAGCGGCATTACCGTAATTCCTTCCAATACAGGAATGAGCGGTGCCGAAAGTTCTTGCAACGCTATTTTTTGCATGGAAACGGTTCTTTCCCAAGTTTGAGTATATATATTGACTATTTCATTATTTATCGGTGTCGCCCATTTATCCAAATGGTTAACGAGATTGACTTGATTATCAGGAGTAACGAGACCCTTTTCCACCATTCCATTAATGACAATTAACGTGAACTTATGAAGTCCTTCATTGACGAAAGTAAGAGGCCATCCCAATTGGACGACTTTCTCGGCAAAATCTGAAAGCTTCAATGTGAATTCCTTGTTTTTACTATCAACGTTCGTTATGATCATATCTATAAATTCACTGCTCGTTTGCGTGAACATTCGATCTGAGACAACTTTAATTAATCTTTCGTCCGTACTTTCCTTCATGATGCCCATCCACTCAGTAAGGATGTAATCTTGATTTTGCTTAATAAAATCGTAAACCAATTGATTCATAATATCCTCCCATTCTAACACAATTGCTATGTTTCCCTGTCCACGTCACAAGGATGTTAACTAACTGTAATGTTATTTCCATTTGGATTTCCTTCGAGTTTCTCCACTGCACTTTTGCTTTTTTTAGGTATTTACAACATAACTACATACCCGAAATTCAGGTAAGAAAAACATAAATTAATGAAAAGTTAGGGAGATACCATAAAAAACAATGACATTCCATCCAATATCTAACTGTATAATGTTTTTATTCGTCAAATTTTTCATATTTCCTCCCTGTTTACTTTTTGGACACATGTTTATGTCATAAAAAAAACACGATTCCCACAGTACAGGAATCGTGCCATCTAAATAATATCAAGAATGATTTGTATTATAATAACGCCCGGTTTAACGGGAAAAATTTTCTTTAAAACTCAATGAGGCCTAAACTTATTTGCAAAGCTTCATTGACTTTTTGCATCATCGGTTCGTCAAGATGCGTAATTTTATCAGTTAAACGCTGCTTATCGATAGTCCGGATCTGTTCTAATAAAATGACGGAATCCCGTTCGAATCCGTACTTTTTTGCATTAATCTCAACATGTGTAGGCAATTTCGCTTTTTGAATTTGAGCTGTAATGGCTGCCACGATCACAGTCGGACTAAAGCGATTACCAATATCGTTTTGTAAAATTAGTACCGGACGGGTTCCACCCTGCTCTGAACCGACTACCGGGGAAAGGTCTGCGAAGTATACGTCACCACGCTTAACAACAATCAATGGCTCAGCCTCCGCTAACTAATCGTTCAACGCAATGACCAGCCTCGAATTCAGCCTGGAAGGCTTCAGAAGCAATCGTTAAATTAATGGCCGCCATTTCAATATAACCGCGTTTCATCGATTCACGAAACTCTTTCTTTTTACGTTCGCGAAGATACATTTTTGTGGCACGATAAATAAATTCACTGCGATTCACATTTTCCTCACTCGCATACCCGTCTAACTCTGTTAAAAAATTTTGAGGTAATCGAATTAATATCTCTCTTGTTGCGCTGGATTCAGACACAAACATACACCTCCACCATCACTACACACCTTTATTATATATCCTTTTCAATATTACCATTAAATTGCCTATCTGCAAAGAGTATATTCTATTCTCAATCCTATTATCAGCATAATAAAGGAAATCTTATTCACAATCTTAGGATTTTTTTACAATCCGCTCATTCCAAAATGAAGTTGCGTGCATGATTCATCTGATTGTCTTTCATATATATGCGGGGCACTCTTGCTCCTATCATGCATGTCACCTCATAGTTGATCGTTTCCAATTTTGCCGCTATCTCATCGACAGTGATCGATTCATCCCCATCATTCCCGATTAATGTGACCACTGTTCCTACAGGGTATGGTCCAGGCAGCTTGATCATGCATTGATCCATGCAAATCCTTCCGACTATGGGCACTCTTTTTCCATCCACAAGAACTTCCTGACCTTGCAGCTTACGGATCCAACCGTCAGCATACCCGATTGGCAAAGTTCCAATCCATTCATCACCTTCAGACGTATAAGTCGCTCCATAACTAACGCTTTCACCCTTAGCAAGCAGTTTAACCGCGACCATCTCCGTTCTCAATGATATAGCCTGTTTTAATGGAAATGGCAATATCGGCTTCATTTCCATGGAAGGACTCAAACCATACATGGAAATCCCCATTCTTATTGCATTCCATTCTGAATCGGTGAACCTTAAAGAAGCTGCACTATTGGCTGCATGAACATATTCCGGCTTTCCCGTCAATTCGGAAAGCATCCCTTTAAAGAAAGCAAGCTGCTTTTCATATAAGTCCGTCTTCATTTCATCCGCAGTCGCGAAATGAGTGAATATCCCTTGGAAATTGAAACAAGCTTCCCTCTTAAGCAAACTTTCCACTTTCATGAGTTTACCTTTATCTCGAATGCCGATTCTCCCCATGCCGCTATCCACTTTTACATGGATTTGCAAAACTTGTCCCGGTTTCAACAAATCCTTTGCCTTCTCCAACCATGCTTCATCGAAAACCGTCACGGAAATCCCATGCTCGGCAGCAAGCGCTGCACTTTCAGGCCTAGAAGCCCCAAGGACAAGAATCGGAGCCAATATACCTTTTTTCCGTAAGGCAAGAGCCTCATCCAAAAAAGCTACACTTAAAAAATCCGCCCCCGCATCAAGCGCCGTTTTAGCCACTTCATAGTCCCCGTGGCCATAAGCATTGGCTTTAACGACAGCGAAAAGACTAACGCCCTTTCTCAGACTTTTTTTCATTGAAGAGATATTTTCAAAAATATTATCCAAATTTACTTCTGCCCACGTATCTCGATGAAATATTTTCGTTTCCAAGACCTTTTCCTTCTTTCCTGCACTCACCATAAGATTCTTCCCAGTAGCGAAGTTTTCGTTTCATTATAGGACCATTCTATAACCAACCGCTAGAAAGATAAAGTGCTTTTTCACCTTGATCCTCATTTCCCAGCTGCCAGCCTAAATCAAATAATGGGTTAAAAATGTCAACAAGCCGCTTCCCCGCCTATCCTACCCAGAAGAAACCTTCGTAAGGAGACGGGAAACATCAGCTTGTTATGTAATCCTATTTGACTGGATCTTCCCCAACCGAACGGGCGACTTCTATCATCTCTTCCTGTGTCAAATCCTTTGATGCTAGCATGTAATCGACACCTTCAAAAGTCCATGCAATCGTATTTCCCGTCATGGCACCGACAGTATAACCCAAATCAACAGGTTCTCCATTCACATTCGTCGAAACGGAAGTTTGGACTACCTCAGCTTTTTCCTGAACTAATGTAAAACTTTTTGTACCCTCATAGGTCAAAACGACACGTTCTCCCTTTTCCGTCGTAATTTCTTTTTCTTCCGTTAAATTCATATCACCAATATTTTCAGGGTATTTCACTGCAAACCCCTCATTTTGGACTTCTGCCATAACGGGAGCTTCAAGTTGTGCACTTGTCATGTTTTTCTTCATGTCGAATGAATCTTTATCAAAACTCGTATCGAATTTTACTTTTGAGAATTCAACAAGAACCAAAGCGGTCCTATCAGGGTCCATGACTTTTACACTGACTGGGGATAAATCCTTTTTGTTTATAGTAATCTCTTGAAATGGTAACATTTTATTGTTTTGGTAGCGCGTTTTCGTTTCAAAGACATAATGTTTATCCGTTTCTTTATATGTCGCACTTTTATCTTCCGTAATGTCTTTCACCAACGACTCGAACAAATAGGCCTGACTGCTGTTCTCCGGCCACTCGCTTTGAAATTTAAAACTTTTATTCAAAGCAGGCGTCAAAACATATACACCATCATCATTTTTCAAAATCATCTGGCTTTGATCTTTCTCTTCATTTTTCAGATTCACGCGGTAAAAAGAAGGGTCCTTATGCCAAATCTCCACATTATACACTTGAGGTTCCGTCCCCATCTTTAATGTCATCTTCGCGTTAGCTTTATATCCTTTCATTTCACCAAGCTTCTCATTCAATTCACTCACTACATCACTCTGCGATTTTTGGCCGCAAGCAGAAAGAGCAAGCAAGAGCATGATCCCTGCAAAAAGCATTACCATCTTCTTCATCTTTTCAACCCCTTTTTGTCATTTGAACGTAAAAGGGAGAGGAAAAGGCAGGATCCGGACATTGGCTCGACTGATGTCTTAAATTCCTCAGTATTTTAGACAGGACCATTTCTCGATCCGGCTAAAAACTTTTCGAGAGCACCTACTCTGCCATGTACCTTTTACCGGGCCTTGTCTCCCTATAGCACTAAATGTATATGAGACAACCTTAAGGTTTATGACCCGATTGGACAAAACTCCACTCACCCTTCAATTACGACTTGAGCAACCGCATAATCCCTGCTATGGCTAATCGAAAGATGGACCCCTTCAGAAAACGGCTTAGAAATCACCGGCTTTCCTTTATCATCCGAGATGATTTCAATATCCAAAAAGGATAAGTGTTTACCGATCCCTGTACCGTTCGCTTTTGAAAAAGCCTCCTTTGCCGCAAAACGCCCAGCAAAATACTCGACCTTCCTTCTTCCATTTAACTTTTCGAAAATCAAGATTTCACTTTCCGTCAATATACGCTCCTTTAAACGGGGTTGCCGATTAATCAATGTTTCCATTCTATCCAACTCAGTAATGTCCACGCCTATACCTTTAATCACTTTGACACCTCTTCTATTAATTTAATAAGTTGCATATCATTAGGAGGACTCTTTTACCTGAAAATGATAATATTGTATCTAATTAAAAACGATATATAGGAGGAATTTATGTTTACAAGAACAGAAAGCTTCCGCGAATATGCAAATTCTTATCGAGCTGTAACTGTGCTCATACTCATTATGATGCTTGTATTCGTTCTCGTCCTTTTCCCCGTACTTCCCGGCAATGTACTCTTTTATTATGGCACAGGTGTGAATTTATACATCGCTGATGGACAATGGTGGCGTTTGATCACCCCCATCTTTCTACATAGCACGTTTACACATTTACTGTTTAATGGATTCTCACTTGCCATCTTTGGTCCATTCCTGGAGAAATTACTTGGAGCCTTCAAGTTTTCAATCTTCTTTTTAACGACAGGGATCCTTGCCAATATCGCAACCTTCCTGATTAACCCACTGACATATAACCACGTAGGTGCTAGCGGAGCAATTTTTGGTTTACTCGGATTCTTTCTATATCTTGTACTGTTCAATAAAACCAATTTTACGAACAACGAAAGAAATACAGTATATACATTGACCGGAATTGCCATTATCATGACTTTCATCCAACCGCAGATCAACGTTGTCGGTCATTTGGCTGGAATGGCAACCGGCTTTTTAACAGCTCCATTATTCTTAAGAAAAAAATGGTAGGCCAAACAGCCGACTCTTCCTTTCAATCATTGGGAGTCGACTGCTTTTTTAGGTGAATACCATGATTTAATTATTAGGCAATCCTTTTCTTCCACATCAGCAACCATACCGACCCGGGAGGTAATTCCTGATTTAATCGATGCTGTAATGGTGGCTAATTCTTTTCGATTCTGAAACCAGCTTTTTTTATATGTGATTGATTGAATTCTGCTTCTCTGCATGATCAATGTTTGCTTCGAGAAAAAACGGCTGCTCAATAGCAATAAATTCCCTTCTATGCTCCAACCTGCATCTCTATATTGCATGTATGCCCAAAAAATCGCCAACGGTACAAGCAAGAAGGAAAGATAACCCCAAGGTCTGAAAAACCATACCAAGGCACCGATGATCGGGATGAGGTATAGAAACTTTCGAAACACATACCTGGAAAGTGCACGCTTGGGTATTGGTGTCATCTCCGTATCCGTTTCATAAACCGGTAAAATTTCCATGATTTTCTTCTGTAAATGCTTCTTCCTGATTAAAGGGAACAGCATGATGGAAAGACTTTCTTTATCTTCCATGCTCCCTCCCGCATATTCAATATAAACCGTCGCCAATCCCAATGGCTTTCGAATTAAATTCTCCATGATCCGGATACCTTGAATTTTATGGATAGGGATTGTCAGCCGTCTTTTCTCGAGAAGCCCCCTGGAAATAACGATCTCCTCATCCGTTTTTATCACGGTAAAGGAAGCGTATTTAATTACCATACTTAATGTGGCCAGCACATAAACCGCCAATAAAGCCACAAGGGCAAACAAGGTCAGAATGAAGGTCCCCATTTCAATAAAATCTTCATAATCCTTAAATATTCTCTCAAAAGGTATCATTTCATCGAACTGTGAAATAAAAGCGACTGCCCCGGATAGGAAGACACCTACCGCTCCCGAAGTGGCAGCCATAGCGAATAACTGCGGCAGCGTCTGCTTAAAAACGGAAGATGATTTTGCTGCGATTTCATTATCCGCGACTTCATCTTTATCCCTATCAAATGGGTTATACGCATTTTTTTCCTCACTTATATAAGCATTGATTCGATCCGCATCACTTTTGCTTATGGCTGATAATACGGCATCCGCCTGAGACCCGCCTGCCGTTTCAATATTCAGCTTCACCAGGCTGAATACCCTCTGGATGATGCCCTCTGATATATCTATGCTATGAATCCGATCAAACTTTATATACCGTTTCTTCCTTACCAATACCCCGGACTCAATTCTGAATTCGCCCTCTTCTATCCGATATGTAAAGCGTAACCATTGCAAGAATGCATTCCCTATAATCAAAAGTATAATAATGGCAATGACCAGCGGTTGTATCCATCCGGGAATTCCTTCATTCTTCCCAGGAATGACGACCACTAATAAAAAAGGGATGACTAACTCCTTAATCGATTTAATGATGTTAAGCAATACAGCTATGGGGTGAAGCCTTTTAGGATCAGACATCTTCTTCCTCCACACTTGCCATTCTCGAAATATAATGCCGCAATTCATCTGCCTCTGCAAGGTCCAAGGCAGGGATAACATGAAGAGTAGCTGCAGTGGAAATTTCAACGGAGGCTAAATCGTATTTTCTTAATAATGGCCCTTGCTTCGTTTCAACATGCTGAACCCTTATCATGGGTATGAGTGTTCTTTTAATGACGAAAATACCACTTTGGATATCAATTTCAGTATTTCTTACTTCGTAACGCCATCTCTTCCATTTAACCGACGGAATCAGAAAGATGGCCAGATAGGATTGGATTATCGAAATTAGGACCAACGCGCCAATCACCCAATATGTCCAATCAAAAATGATTGTAAGCACGAGTACGGCGATGCTTATAATCCAGGTTATTGAACAGCTTATAAGACCACTGATTTTCCATACGGTTAAGGCCTTATTCGATATACGATTTTCAGGTTCCATGTGCTTCTCCTCTTCCGGACAGGTAATGCTAATTGAATCATCATCATCCATCCTTGCTTTCATCCATTATACTATATTTAAATACTGGAAATTAACCCCTTTTCAAACAAAGGCTGTGAGCATTCCATCCAAAAACCGCGGATACCTTCATGAAGAGTTGGAGATGCACATAAAAAAATGCCGCTCAAATGAGCGGCATTCCCAATTCAATTAAATCTTATTAGTTTTTTCTCTTTTTTGGCTCGTGCTGCGGTTTCCGTAACCATTCGATTTACGGTTCGTGCTTGGGCGTTTCCCTGATCCGCTGCCGTAATCTTTTCTGCCTGAAGAACTGCGGCCATTGCGCTGTCTGTTGCCAGAAGATCCGCTTCCTCCGCGATTGCGACGCATTGGAGATGGAGATTCTTCCGTTAACTTGATAGGCGTTTGATCCGGTTCTTTTGTCATTGATTTAAGCATGGCTGCAACTAAATCCGCTGCGCTATGTTTTTGTAATAACTCTTCCGCTTGACCAAGATATAAAGTTAAATCCTCATTCTCGATTGTATTAAGGATTTTTTCCGTTACTGCTTTTTGTTGACCTTCCAACGCTTCAGTTAACGTAGGAGTCTTAAGTTTCTCCATACGTTTTTTCGTTGTATGTTCAACTGCATGCAGTTGGCCTCTTTCTCTTGGTGTTACAAACGTAATGGCTATACCATGTTTACCCGCACGTCCTGTACGTCCAATACGGTGAACGTAGCTTTCCGGATCTTGAGGGATATCAAAGTTGTATACGTGAGTAACGCCGGAAATATCAAGTCCACGTGCAGCAACGTCAGTAGCAACGAGCACATCGATGCTGCGGTCTTTGAACTTTTTCAATACAGAAAGGCGTTTTGCCTGGCTAAGGTCACCATGAATGCCTTCAGCCATATAACCGCGGATATTCAATGCAGATGCCAATTCATCTACACGGCGTTTCGTACGTCCGAAGACGATCGCAAGATCCGGTGTTTGAATATCGAAAAGGCGTGCAAGTGTATCGAATTTTTCACTTTCTTTTAACTCCAAGTAATATTGTTCGATACGATCCACTGTCATTTCTTTTGCTTTTACACGTACAAGAACTGGTTCTTGCATGAATCTTTCAGCAATTTTACGGATCGGATCAGGCATTGTAGCTGAGAAAAGCAATGTTTGCCTTTCATCAGGAACCGTTGAAAGGATTAATTCAATATCCTCAATGAATCCCATGTTAAGCATTTCATCCGCTTCATCAAGAACTACAGTGTGAACTCCGCCTAATTTAATATTTTTACGTTTGATATGGTCTAAAAGACGACCAGGCGTACCAACGATAATATGTGGTTTTTTCTTTAAAGCACGGATTTGACGGTCGATGTCTTGTCCACCATAAACTGCAAGTACACGAGCACGTTTTCCGTAACCAAGCTTGAAAAGTTCCTCGGAAACTTGAATGGCAAGCTCACGTGTAGGTGCAATGACGATCCCTTGCACGTTTTCGTTATTGATATCGATGTTTTCCATCAATGGAATACCGAATGCTGCTGTTTTACCTGTTCCTGTTTGCGCTTGACCGATTATATCTTTACCTTCAAGTGCTAGAGGTATCGTTTGGGATTGAATCGGGCTTGCTTCCTCAAATCCCATTTTTTCTATTGATTTCATGGACGTTCTATCTAATCCTAATTCGCTAAACAATGTCAATGTTTTCGTACTCCTTTTTATATCGTAAATTTACACGTGCATTCATGGATCATGCACAGATGTTTTAGTTCAAATCCTCATCATCATGACGGATGTTCTTCTTTATCTCTTAATAAAAAGTTTATCATTATCACCTAAAAGTATGTCTGCCTTTTAGTTCAAATGAACTCAATATGATTTTTTAAAAAGGAAATATACCAGTACGGACATTCACTGGCATTTTTAATTTCGCGCACGTGTAAACTTATCATTAACCTACGCTCATCTTTTTAAAAGTACATGTAACCAAAATTAAATTCAATATGGAAAATTAAAAGTAGCATAAACGGTGTTTGACCGTTTTATTCAGGTGAGGGCTGCTGCACCTATTATTCATCAAACTTAAAAAGGCTGGATGAACAAAACTTGACGAGAGCCAAGATTCTTATACAAAACAGGCCCGGTGCGTTGAGGATTTGCAGAAGTGGAAAAGCGCTAAAAATGCGGCTTGATTCCCTAATAGCTACTAAAGCCGCCAAGAGATGCAGCTTTTATATATGACCAGACGCGCGGCCTATTTAATCTAAAATAATCTCAAGAATGAACTCATGAAACATGTAAGAACATACAATTTTGTTGCCTCAACCTGATTAATTTAAATAATCATCAATGATAAGACATTTAAACTCATACTCATATTACCATTTTCAAACTGTTAATGCAATAAAGGATATCGCCCCATTCAGAGTTACTAAAACTTTGGATCGTTTCAAAAACGGTGAAATTGGATATCACCACCAGATAAATGTACAGCTGATTTATTCAACAGAATTACCTTAGTTACTATAACCTATCATGCGTAAGTGGATTCAGACTGGAAACGACAGTTGGCTTCAGGAATCCAGTTGGGAGGATTTCAGTAACCTATTCCTGTTTTAAAATAACGGTTTGGGATAAACCATTCCAGACCACTTACTATATCCATGTGAATTTTTCACAAAACGAACATCCATTTATATATGATATGAGTTTAAATCAAATAGTTTCAACAAACCTTTTTGAGGAAGGATTAAATCTAATGATAACACCCTTCCACGGTTGCCCCCGTTGGAAGAAAGGGCTTATCATGATTGAATTTCCAGGTATATGGGATCATTCATTTTTCCGAAAATTACATCTTTTTGTCTAAAAATTATAGTAAATACGTCTAAATGCAGTATGATTGACCTATCAACAAATCAACGGGGGGTTATATGAACATATTCACAATAGATGTTCCTTTATGTAAGGATTTTGGTCGAATCTTAAAGAAAATGAACAAGAAAGTCACTTTTTTGGAGGATCCACTCAACCAAAGTCATCTATTCGAAGATTCATCGGACTTAATGAAATCATTATTTATTTTGCCTTTACACATATCAAAAGATTCTTGGCAGCAAACTTCTTTATTCGCCTTAGCTGAATCTCACGAAATCCCTATCTTATTCATTTACAAACGCGCTTTAGGAATGGATCCCCCTCAGGCCTTACCGGAAAAGACCTTTTATGAAACCATGGCAGTCCCTGCCGATTCAGTAGAAGTCCGGATTAAATTAAAGTCACTCAAAAACATCAGCATGCAATTGTTTTCGGCAAAACTGAAGGGGCAAGAGCTTGAAAAGATACACCAAAAATCGGCAAGGAGCCTGCGAATTGCAAAGGGCATTCAACTTTCAAGTTTACCTTTGTCGATCAATAATGAAGATATAGAGATCAAAGGCCTTTTTCAGCCTTCGAGTGACCTTTCTGGGGATTTATTTTACTGGGCGGAGGTTGATGACAGGATATACGGCTTCATCATGATCGATGTATTTGGAAAAGGCATCCACACAGCCCTTATAAACATGTCCATAAGGGCTGTGATGCCCGACCTTATCAAACGGGTAAAAGACCCCATTTACATAACAGAGGAACTGGGCAAACATATTCGGGACCTATTTCAAGGAGTTAATCGGCAAAACAAAAAACATGCTCGTATTACAGCCTTCATCGCATACGTGAATACAAAGGATCGACTCATAGAATATGTGAACTACGGACTTCCTTCAGCCTTTTTGTATTCCCCATGCACCAACCAAATTCTCAATTTAAACAAAGGGGCCACCCCAAGCGGACCGATCCCCGAATTGCCCATGAAAAAAATAGTCTTTCATTATGAACCAGGAAGCCGATTCATCATCTATACAGATGGACTGTCTAAAACGCCCACACCTTCCGCCATTGACCGATCTGACAATATCGAGAGGGAATTCATTGAAAATGTCCATCTCGATACAAATGACCTTCTTCAGAAGCTATTGGTCTCAAGGATGAGGCATTCAGTGATTAACGATGACATCTGCATTATAGCCGGGACACTGTTTTAAACACAATAAAAAAGGCCGTTTCAAAAAGAAACGGCCTTTTCTTTATTTTTTATTTTTGTAGAGCTTGAACGACTTCCTCCAGCTTCATGCCCCTGGAAGCTTTAACAAGTATGATGTCATTTTCCTCTGTGGACGACTTAAGTTCCTCTATAAGCTCCTGCTTATCTTGAAAAGGGCGAACCTGCTCCGATGAAAAAGACTTGCTCGCTCCCTTGGCAATAAACTCGGCTAAAGGACCATATGTGAAAATCTTATCAATCCGCTCATTGGAAATCAATTCACCAATTTTCGTATGAAAGTCTTTTTCCTGCGGCCCTAACTCCAACATATCTCCCAATACAAGAATCTTATTCTCGAATCCAGATAAGCCCTCAACCAACTCCACTGCCGCCTTGACTGAAGTTGGACTGGCATTATATGCATCATTGATGATTTTCTGCCCTTTTGCGCCTTCAACCAATTCCATCCTCATATTAGTTAACTGAATGGCCGATAGGCCTTTACGGATCGCCGAATCATCTACATTGAATTCTTTAGCAACCAAGATGGCAGCCAACGCATTAAGAACATTATGATGACCTAAAACAGGTATCTCATAACCGATTTCCTTATCACCGCTTGCGATTGTAAACGTGGTACTGTCTGCCCCTTGGCTAATGGCCTGTGGATATAAATCATTTTGTTCCGTACGTCCAAAAGATATTACGTTTAAATCAGGAAAATCCTTTTTGATCCGATTGCGAAGCAATGGTTCATCACCATGATATATCAGCGTTCCATCTTTCGACAAACCTTCGACAATTTCCAACTTCGCATTCGCGATTTCCTCGCGTGATCCTAAATCCAATAAGTGTGATTCACCGATATTGGTAATGATCGCTACATCAGGCTTTGCCATTTTGGATAAGAACTCGATTTCACCGCGACTGCTCATTCCCATTTCCAAAACAGCCGCTTCCGTATCCTCTGCCATAGAAAGCACCGTTAACGGCAAACCTAAATGATTATTGAAGTTTCCATTTGTTTTATGAACCTTATAGGCAGTGGCCAGCAGCGCAGCGGTCATATCTTTCGTAGTGGTCTTACCGTTGCTCCCTGTTATCCCAATGACTTTTATATTCAACTCCTGGCGGTAAGAACGCGCCAATTGCTGAAGTGCTTTCTCAGTGTTTTCGACAATAATTATCGGTAAATCATCAGGAGGATTCGGAACATCCCTTTGCCAAAAGGAAGCTGCAGCCCCTTGCGCTAAAGCCTGCTTGACATACTGATGGCCGTCAACCTGCTCACCCTTAAGCGGAATGAACAAACATCCTTCCTTAACCGTTCTTGAATCGATGGTAACCCCATTAATTCCTTTGGACTGGAATGGACTGATATCATTCAATCCCTCTGCCATTTCATGTACTTGTTTTAACGTTCTCTTTATCATTTTGTTCCTCCTACATTCATCGAACCGTTGATCGCTCTCCGTTAACCAAACGAAGCAGAAACCAGTTTAAATCGCACCGGTTCCTGCTGATTGGAATCCATCAAATCAAGGCTTGATGGATTGTGGAGTTTACTGATACTTTACCTGCATGATCAAACTGTATATTTGATTTGTTGTTTTTCCTGATGACGTTCCAAGGCAAGTTTCACGAGTGTTTCAATTAGCGCTGGATAGTCGACACCTGTGTGCTTCCACAATAACGGAAACATGCTGAATGGAGTAAACCCAGGCATTGTATTCACTTCATTAATATAGATTTGCCCCAAATGCGTCAAGAAGAAATCTGCGCGAACCAATCCAGAGCAATCCAATGACTTAAAGGCAGTAATGGCCATTTCGGATAAAGCTGCATACTCGCTTTCCGTTATCTCCGCCGGAATGACCATCGCTGAATTACCGTCTACATATTTTGCTGAATAATCATAGAAGGCAAAATCTTTCTTAGGGATGATTTCGCCTGCCACTGAACAAGACGGTTCATCATTACCAAGAATACCAAACTCGAGTTCACGAGCAATGACCCCTTCTTCAATGATGACCTTCCGATCGAATTGAAAAGCTTCCGCTACCGCTTTTTCCAGTTCATCAGCATCATTACATTTGCTGATACCGACACTTGAGCCTAAATTGGCAGGTTTGACAAAACAAGGGTACCCCAAATCATCCGCTACCTTTTTGATGGCACTTTCAGTATTCTTCTCCCATTCAGAACGGATGAACCAAGTGTATTTCACTTGAGGAAGTCCCGCCTGGGCAAAAATGTTTTTCATGATGACCTTATCCATTCCTGCTGAAGAAGCTAAAACGCCATTCCCTACATAAGGAAGGTTCAACAGTTCCAGCATCCCTTGTACGGTTCCATCTTCTCCATTCGGTCCGTGAAGCAATGGGAAAATTACGTCATACCCTGTTGATTCACTATTTTCATCAGTTGAATGTGCTTGCAAGGCAAGAGGCGAGCTCGATTTTTCCGGTGAAAATGTCAATGCCTCCACGTTCTCGGCAGGACCTGTTAACTTTGGTCCATTAATCCATGAACCATCTTTTGTTATGTAAATCGGATATATATCAAACTTTGCTAAATCGAGAGCTTTAATGACCGCTAAAGCCGTCTGCATAGAAACCTCATGCTCCGCAGATTTTCCACCATAAAGCAAACCAAGTTTAGTTTTCATGAGTTATTACCCTCCAATATTCTTTTAACCATGTTCATTGTATCACTTTACACTAAAACGGATAAAGCGAAACTTCCATCATTGAGGCTTTTCCAATGATGGTTAGTTGAGCCAATCGGGCATTTACAGGCTGTTGGCTCACCACATTTCTTTTTCATTACATTTGTCACCGAGCATCCTTACAGCCTGTTAATGCGGGGTAAAGCGAAACTTCCATCATTGAGGCTTTTCCAATGATTACTATTTTGCAGAACACAGGATAAAACCGCCACATCCTGTGGCAACTCCTGTGCTAGCACATCCTGTGCGTCGCAATCGGGCATTTACACGCTGTTGGTTCAACACATTTCTTTTTCATTACATTTGTCATCAGGCTTCCTTACAGCCTGTTAATGAGGGGTAAAGCGAAACTTCCATCATTGAGGCTTTTCCAATGATTACTAACTTACTGAACACAGGATAAAACCGCCACACCCTCTCTTATCTCTTATGCATGAGACGGTAAGTCTTACACCTAAAAAGTTCAAGGAATTCAAATAAAATTAGGAGGATGGTGTATTTTTAATAACACTTTCCCAAATCTTCTCTTTTCGATTGAAGATAATAAATGCATCGGGCTCCTTACTATCTCTATCCGAAAAGGAATCATGCATCTCATCCATGTTTAAATAATCCCCTACGACCCATGCCGGTATCTCAATTTTCGTTCTAGTATACTTAACATCCCGAAAGGAAAAAACGAGCCCCTCTGCCAGAATATGAGCCAAAGAAGCAATGATTTCTGCAGGAATCGCCGTCAGCTCTTTTTTCTTTCTGATTCCAAGCCACGTCCTCTCTACTTTTAATGGCTCCAGCTTTAGCGGAATCAGACTTCCTAACATCATATAATATGTCGAAAGAGAACGAAAATAAATTTTATTGAACCAGCCATCATCCTGGGCAAGGTACACAAATTGGTTATTCAATTTACGGAAAAACGGGGGATCCAGATGGGTTTTAGCATGTCCTAAATATAAAAGTTCCGCTATTTCCCTTCCATCCAATTCATCCAGCCCTTCCGTTTCTTCAAAATCGATCCAACAGAAATCTCCATATGCCCGGACATTTTCTTTAACGAGCTTCGCAATAGCTTCAGATGAAGCGCTCTCAAGCAGGACATTCAAATTGTATTCCCCACCATCGAATTGATGTTTCAATAATAAGATCGAATCCAAGGTATACGGAAGCGAATTGACGAATTCACGAAAATTGAGTCCATTAAAAAGGACAAACCGTTCGGAAGCCTGCATATACATGTATAAGATATCATTGCTATCATTCTTCATAACCTGACCCCCTCCGAGCTCTCAATCAATAATGTTATTTTATCAAACTTTTGGAGTTTCACGTAAGTTATATAACCCCAATATTAATCATCATCTGCATCGTTTAAATAACATGAATCAAAATCCATTTTAACCAATAGGAAAAAATATAGAATTCGAAGAATGGATCATGAATGGTTTTATCATTCATTCACTCATTTCATGTGGCCGCTCCCCTTTATGCTGATGATCCCCAGCGCAAAATACCCGACATTAGTCAAATCAACGTATTTTTAAGCCTGAAGGTAGTTTCATTTCACAACACATGACCTTCTGGGAGGAAGAGGAAATGATTTGGTTTTGGGGTAAACAAGATGAAAGGCTTTATGAATTTGGGGGTATTTTGACATCCGGGAAGACGCGTCAAGAAGTAGTTCCCTCCATAACACCTGAAGGAAGCAGAGTTTTACAGTCATCGAGAAAAATTAAGGAAGCGCTTTTTCATTCAATAAAAAAAAATCCAGAGTGACATTTCACTCTGGATTTTTTGTATCAAGAAACTTGTTGTTCTAGTTCTTTTTTGGAAGGAGGGTTGAATTGACCTTCCCATTTAGAGATAACGATTGCCGCAAGTGAATTACCAATAACGTTTACCACTGTACGTCCCATATCAAGAATACGGTCGATACCGGCAATAAATGCAAGACCTTCAATAGGAATACCGACAGTTCCCAATGTCGCTAAAAGAACTACGAAAGATACACCTGGTACACCCGCAATCCCTTTGGATGTGATCATTAACACTAGCATTAGCGTGATTTGCTCATACATGCTTAAATCGATTCCATACATTTGAGCGATGAAGATAGCTGCTAACGCTTGGTATAATGTAGAACCATCAAGGTTAAAGGAGTATCCAGTCGGAATAACAAATGTAGCAATATGTTTCGGACATCCCGCTTTCTCCATTTTTTCCATGATTTTCGGAAGAACCGCTTCTGAACTTGCAGTAGAGAAAGCAAGAATCAATTCTTCTTTTAGAAGTTTAATCAAAGTAAAGATATTGAATCCTACAAATTTTGCAATAAGACCCAGAATGACAATTACAAAGAAGATCATTGTTCCGTAAACAGAAAGCGCTAACTTTCCTAATGGAATTAAAGATTCCAAACCGAACTTGGAGATAGTCACACCGATTAGTGCAAATACACCGATAGGAGCGAATTTCATGACCATGTTAGTTAGGTAGAACATTCCTTCAGCTACACCTTGGAAGAAACGGAATACTGGTTTACCCTTTTCACCGATGGCCGCAATACTTAGTCCAAACAACACGGAGAAGAAAATTATCGCTAGCATATCGCCTTCTACCATGGCTTTAACTGGATTGGATGGCACGATGTGTACAAGTGTATCTACGAACGATTCATGCTGCTTAGTTTCTGCTGTATCAACATATGTGGAGATATCAGTTTGTTCCAGGTTATTCATATTCACACCAGCACCAGGCTGGATGATATTCGCTGAAATTAAACCAACAGCAATCGCTATCATAGTTACGACAACAAAGTATGATAATGATTTAGCACCTAGTTTTCCTACCGCTTTCAAGTCACCTACACCGGCAACTGCAACGATAAGGCTGGATACGATGATCGGCACTACGATCATTTTAATCATTCGTAGGAAAATGTCTCCGAATGGCTGTAAAAAGCTTTGGGCCGACTCATTACCATAAAAAATGGCACCAACGATAATCCCTAGAATTAAACCAATGAAAATTTGGCTAGCTAAACTTAATTTGAATTTCTTCATTTACTTTCCTCACCTTCCATAAAGTCTTTGATGCAAAAACATTTTTGTCTCGGTAAGGGAAACAAGATACTAATAAAAAGAAAGTAATTTTTCTTTTTTTGAAAAACTCTGTCTTTACGCCGAAAAAAAAGACACTTCATGTGTCGATTTCTTATTGGCGTGAATATTCACACATGTTCCCTTAAAGACGCTGACGAGGTTAGCTGTCGGGTTAGGAATTGGAAACACAAATGCCCTTTCATTTCTGAATTCACCCCTAGCGGATAAAATCCACAAAAATGGGTCCCCCGTTCTTGGAATAAGATTAAGCGAGTTAACTTATAATAAAATATTATACTAAAAATGATAATCTGTAAATATTTATTCGCATCAGTTCTAGAAAAAATCTTTTAATATGTCTGAATATTCTGCATTAAAGGCTGTTGTATCTATAATTACGCTTCCCGATTTTTAATCAAATAAGTTATATCGATATAATTAATTCCTAATTTAACATCACCTCTCTTGTGAAAAAAGCGGTTATTTTTCCAGAATGCCAAGTAACAGATATCTTACTTTTTCCCTAGAGGTGAATTTTTTATAAGTTCCAGCTTTCACTTTTTCAAATTGAATCGGGGTAATAAAATAAGAATGGTTCTTCACTGCCGCATTCGGCTTCAGCAGGATGACGTCACCTACAGACGGTCCCTTTATGATTTCTTGCTTCCCTTCAGCCTTAAGACCTTTTGTAATGTAATGTTTATCCACATGGCCTTTATTAGTCAACTTGTAAATATAAGGCTGCTTTTGGTATTGTACGGCCTCTATCGGAATGGAGGGTACACCGGCTTTCTCATTGGTTATTACAGTAAGATTCACTTTCGATCCCACTAACAAAGGTTCCGTTTCTTCGCCTTCCGGTTCGATTAAAGCCTGAAATGGAAATCTGTTATTTTTTTTTAATGATGGCTCTTCAGCGGGATAGGAATGGATACGGCCTATCTTCCCTTTCAATGCCTTTTTTGAAACAGAGGAACTTGCTTTTATAGTCATGCCCACTTCAGCCTTTTTCATTTCCTCTTCGGAGAAATCCCCTTCAATTGCCATATTTGTCGAAACAATGGATATAATGGGATTATTCAGGTTTTTATTGATATTTTTAACGACACCATCAGCCTCGCTCGTCGTTACAATTGCATTGGACTGCTCCTCAATCGAACTTAATTTAGCATCAAGCATTTTCACTTTTTCATCCAACCTGTTTTTTTCTAGTTCCTGCTTGTACATTTCTTGCTCAATGTTACTTTTAATAAGATCTGAAGAGCTTGTCGTTATATCAATATTCAAGTTCTTTTCCACCGATTCATCAATTGCCGCTTCAGGTTCACTGATCACGGTCCCCTGATAAGACCTCAACTTCCCTATGTATTCCTCAATCCCTGCAATTTCCCCCTCCGCGGCCGTTTTCTCCGCTTCCAAATTCGCTTTAAGCGCATCAAGTTCGGTCGTCGTATACTCAAACAACGAGGAGCCAGCCGTAATCGCATCGCCTTCTTTTACAAGGAATTTCTTAAAATCATTTTTCTTGGCATCAAAATAAATATCATACTCTTCTACTGGTTTAATTACCCCATTTGTTTGAATAGTATCCGTAATTGTATCTTTTTTTACCTTAGTCCAGTTTTCAACGAAAACCGTCCGTTCCACTTTGCTTTCTTTTTTTTCAATAAGGTATAAGTTAACGGTTATTAACACTATCGACGCAATGGAGACCGTCGCTATTTTCCATTTACCGCTCATTCATTTCACCCGCTTTATACAAATACGCCTACTTGGATGTATCCTAAAAAGGCTTTAACAAACCATGTGGCCAAATACAATAGAACAATCATTAAAAGGACCATATAATTATTACGTTCTGTAAATTCCTTTAAATAAAAATATTGCAGAGCAATAATAAGAAATTGAAAAATGGTAATTTCGCTGAAAAAGTGAATGAAATAATCACTTCTGAGAAAATACTGACTGATGATCCCCAATGAAAAAGGATTGGCATCGCTGCCTAAATCCATTAAAACGAATAAGGGAATCAATAATGTTTTTTCTATTAATTGCAAGCCAAAAAGAATCATTTGAACGATAACTAATTTAATATAGGGGATATCAGTAACGATCCAAAAGAATAGAGCTGCTAAAAATATGTATATGGAAGGGTCGATTATTCCTGTTATTATATTGCCGCTCAAAATCAGCAACTTTGCTGCTTCGAATTCATTGGCGCTCATCTTCGTGATTTCTTTGGAGAATGATTCTGAACCAATGCCAAAATATCCCCCAACGGCGAATACTATAAGACTAAGAAAATATAAAACTATTAATTTCAATCCAAGCTTTGTGACTGCCTCTGCATTTTGCAGCTGATAACGACTCCGATAAGGCTCTAAAATGCCCTTTAACAATCCGACCTGGTACACCATAATTGGTCCTCCTGCAAAAAATGATATATCATCATACATTTTATCCTATTTTGGAAACAATTGCAGAAATAAGGAATGAATATACAAAAAAAACACATAAGCCTTTTCCTTCAAATGTAATCCTCATACTAATTTGGTGTTAATACTGACAAATGGTGGGCAAGGACTTTAATGCGCGAAGGAGTTTGTCTATAGTTCTCTCCATCCATATCCACATCAAGCGGCCTCTTGGATTCAATAGTCAAGGTACCTGCTTGTAAATAAGTCACCCCAGAGTCAGAACTCATATTTTCAGTCCATGAACGTTTCATCGCTATTATTTCTAAAAATGCACCAAGGCTTGCATTTTCCAAGATGGCAACGCCAAAGAGCCCATCGTCTGGACTAATCATGGGGAAAGGTAATAAATTAGTGCCGATAAAACAACCATTCAAGACCAAAATCATAACGGCTTCCCCTTCAATGAAATTCCCATCATATTCTAGTTTATAGGAAAAGGGAGCATTCTCACCAATCGTCCTTACAGCGCTTAATAAATATCCTATCTTTCCGAACCTGCTTTTTTCCTGCTCATCAATATTGTTTGAAGCATCTGAAATAAGTCCCACTCCCCAAAAATTGGAAAAATAATCGTTATTGGACTTCCCAATATCAATTGGACGAACCTTGCCATTTACTAATGCTTCCGCAGCTTGACGAACTTTTTGAGGAATCTTTAATGTCCTGGAGAAGTCATTGCAAGTCCCTCCAGGTAAAATCCCAAACAACGGCCGCCTCTGAAGGGGTGAAAGGCCATTTACACACTCATGTACCGTTCCATCTCCTCCCAATACGAAAACTACATCCATTTCTTCACCATATTCCAAACAATAACGGCACGCATCGCCTTTTTGCTTGGTTTGTAGAATGAGAAACTCATCAATATGTGGAGCTAATACCGGAAGACAACCCTCTAGATTCCTTTCGAGTTTATCTTTCCCTGCATTTTTATTATAAATCAGCATCCCTTTTTTCCATCGCATGATTCTTGCCCCCATATCATTGAAAGAATGGTCTTCTTCCCATCACTTTTTACTTTTTCCTAAACCTCCGTTTTTAACACTCATTAAAAATTCAAATGAAAAAGAGGCTATTCGCCCCCTTTCAGTAAAGCCTTCATATATACAACAAATAATCCTTCATCATTAAGATAAGCTTTGAACACAAGGGACTTCTTTTTTCATTTTTTTCCAAAAATAATAAAAGGCTTTCCAAGATGATGGAGCTCGGCCTAACTTTTGAAAATTCTTCCTGGAGCGCTTTTAAAGCTTCCGTATTTTTACGTGTTTCCATCCCCTCTTCTTTACGTGTTTCCACTTCCAGCATCCTGGCGATAATCGAATGGATTTCTTCTTTTGGGCTCATATCCCGCATCGAGCAACCTGGTAGGGGAAATTGTTTCAATAATGGATCTTCCATGTTTTCCAGACTTGTGACAATGGAATCCATCCGGTTCAATATGAAGCTAGGTAACAATTCCACATCGAAAGCATTTTGTTTCCTGATCAATATTCCGATATATCCTTTGAAAAGCGAATCTAAAATAATGGTGCAATCGGGTAGAAGATCAGATGAAAGCCCCGGGTATAACTCAATGATTTTACGCTTGAACCAAATCAAGCCCTCTTCATGGATATGATGTAAAAATCCATCTAGTTCCTTGCTGATATGAACCATTTGTTCCTGCATCATCATTTGAATCAAGTTGGTATTTCCCGTCATATGCTCAATGTGAACAGTGATCTGCCTCATGAATTTGTCTTTACTGGACAATGAAGCATCCAGTTCAAGATCAAGTAATGAGTCTGTCAACGCTTCATAATAAAATTTAAAAATGGAGACTAGTAATTCCTCCTTCGATTTAAAATAATTATAAAAGGACCCTTTTGCTATCCCGCATTTTTCAACAATTTCCTGAACCGAAGTTGCATGATAGCCTTTCTCCGCGAAAAGCTCTACAGACTTATCTATGATCATCTTATTTTTTTCTTTCATCAAATTCATCCTATCTCTTAAAATTGTCCATTGGTGACCAATGGGTCACATCTTCCAAATTGTATCCCAAAACCCTTGAAATCACAACGTTAACACTAACGGATATTATCTGTTGCAATCATAATCCATATACTATATATTTGAGTTTGTGACCGACTGGTCACAATTTTATGTATGGAGGGTACAAGCTTGAATTCAATAATTAAATTTTCATTAAAGAATAAATTGGCAATCTGGTTGCTTACCATCATCATCGTTGCAGCTGGTTTATACTCCGGTTTAAACATGAAACAAGAAACCATACCAAGCATCTCCACTCCTTTAATAAGCATCTCCACTGTTTATCCTGGAGCTGCACCTGAAGAAGTAGCAGATAAGCTCACCGACCAGATTGAGCTAAAAGTAACAAATTTGCCAGGAGTCGAATTAGTCAGTTCTTCGTCCATGGCCAATGCCTCTTCCATCCAATTACAATATGATTATGATACGGATATGGACGATGCAGTAAAAGAAGTGAAAGAAGCTTTAGAGAAATTGGAACTGCCAGAGGGAGTAGATGACCCGAGCGTATCTAAATTAGAATTAAACGCTTTTCCTGTCGTCGCACTCAGTGTAACAGATAAGGCTTCTGATTTACCAGCCCTTACAAAAAATGTCGAAGAGGTGTTAGTACCTAAACTTGAAGGAATTGACGGCGTGACATCCGTATCCATTTCCGGACAGCAAGTAAATGAAGGCAGCCTTGTATTCGACCAGGACAAGATGGCTCAATACGGGCTCGATGAAGAAACCGTAAAGAAGGTTATCCAGGCCGCAAACGTCAGTATGCCGCTTGGCATATATAACTTTGATGATAAAGAGAAAACGATCGTTGTGGATGGAAACATTTCCACATTAAAGGACCTGAAAAA
Source organism: Peribacillus sp. FSL M8-0224 (assembly GCF_038003055.1). Taxonomy (NCBI): domain Bacteria; kingdom Bacillati; phylum Bacillota; class Bacilli; order Caryophanales; family Bacillaceae; genus Peribacillus; species Peribacillus sp. FSL M8-0224. The sequence goes on along the minus strand of NZ_JBBOOJ010000001.1, from coordinate 5,556,683 downwards.
TATAAAGATACCTTTAACCGGCGGCCCGCAAACAGGAGCTCCAGCACAAACTGGACAGGAAACCAATCAATTATCTCCTGAAATGGCAACAGGTCCTGCCCAAATGCAAAATGTGAAATTATCAGACATTGCCGATGTTAAAATCACCGGTAAGGCTGAATCGATTTCAAGAACAAACGGTAGCGAATCGATTGGAATTCAGGTTACAAGATCACCTGATGCCGATACAGTTGCAATCGTCGACGAAGTAAATGAAGAAGCATCGAATTTCAAAGAAGAATTTAACGGGGTAAGTGTACACACTACTCTCGATCAAGCTAAACCGATTAAAGATTCTGTTGAAACCATGATCAGCAAGGCACTCTTCGGCTGTCTGTTTGCCGTCATTGTTATCATGCTATTCCTTAGGAACTTTAAAACGACTCTCATTTCCGTCATTTCGATTCCATTATCCCTGTTAGCAGCCCTTTTGGTGCTCAAACAAATGGATATTTCATTGAATGTCATGACACTTGGGGCCATGACCGTTGCGATTGGCCGAGTCGTCGATGACTCCATTGTCGTCATAGAAAATATTTATAGAAGAATGGCGTTAAAAGGCGAACAATTAAAAGGCGGCGAATTAATACGATCTGCCACTAAGGAAATGTTCATCCCCATCCTTTCATCGACAATCGTTACTGTAGCCGTATACCTGCCTTTAGCAAGCGTTACAGGACCTGTCGGGGAACTATTCATGCCATTCGCCTTAACAATGGTGTTTGCATTAGTCGCTTCATTAATAATCGCCATCACACTTGTTCCGGCAATGGCAGACACTTTATTTAAAAAGGGACTATCTAAAAAAGAATTACAATCACATGAAGAAAAGCCAAGCAAACTATCAGCATTCTATCGAAAATCACTGGATTGGTCGTTAAACCATAAGCTAATCACTTTCGGTACAGCCATTGTATTATTAGTTGGAAGCTTATTCCTAATCCCAAGCATCGGTGTCAGCTTCATGCCTGCAGATGAAGAAAAAACAATCATCGTAACTTACACTCCCGCACCTGGAGAGTTAAAAGAGGATATTGAAAAGCAAACAGAAAAAGTGGAAAAATACTTCATGGATAAAGACGATGTGAAGACCGTTCAATACACACTTGGTGAAAGCATGATGGGCGGCGGCATGATGGGCGGCTCGAGTAACTCGGCTCTCTTCTATGTACTCTATGACGAAGACACCGAAAATTTCGGGGACAAAAAAGAAACCGTCATAAAAGAATTAACTGAACTTGATTCACCTGGAACATGGAAACAACAAGATTTCACATCAACATCAAGCAACGAAACCACTCTATTTGTTTACGGAAATACACAAAAAGATATTGAACCGGTAATTGATGATATTCAAAATATCATGAAGAAAAACAAAGATTTAAAAGATGTTGATACAAGTCTTTCGGATGCTTATGAGCAATACACTCTAGTGGCAGACCAAGAAAAGCTAAGTGACCTTGGACTGACAGCTGCACAAATTGGCATGTCCATTGCCAATACGAATAAAGATGATGCTTTAACTACCATTAAGAAAGATGGAGAAGAAGTCAAAGTATATGTCGAGACAAAAGAAACGACATTCGAAGACAAAAAAGATCTAGAGAATACGAAAATTTCTTCTCCAACGGGAATGGAAATCCCATTGAAAGAGCTTGTGAAAATCGAAGAAGGCAAAGCTTCCGATACAATCAGCCGCCGCGATGGAAAAATTTATGCCGACGTGTCTGCAACAATCAAATCGGATGATGTGGCCGCAGTGACAGCTGAGGTACAGAAGGAAGTTGATAAATTAGATCTTCCTGCAAGCGTATCTATAGACTACGGCGGAGTGACGGAAGATATCCAAGAATCATTCACTCAACTTGGTATCGCTATGTTAGCGGCAGTTGCTATCGTATACTTTGTCCTAGTCGTTACTTTCCATGGTGGTTTAGCACCAATAGCCATTCTCTTCTCCTTACCATTTACGGTAATCGGGGCATTGGCAGGGCTATTCATTGCAGGTGAGACCATCAGCGTTTCGGCAATGATGGGTGTCCTGATGCTTATTGGTATCGTCGTGACCAATGCCATCGTATTAGTGGACCGTGTTATCAAGAATGAAGAATCCGGGCTATCTACCAGGGAATCTTTACTCGAGGCAGGATCCACCCGTCTACGCCCTATCCTGATGACTGCCCTTGCCACAATCGGCGCTTTAATACCTCTGGCAATCGGTGCGGAAGGCAGCGGATTAATATCACAAGGTTTGGGAATTACCGTTATCGGCGGACTGGTGAGTTCTACATTGCTAACACTTGTAATAGTGCCGGTAGTATATGAAGTTATAATGAAAATAGGTAAAAAGAAGAAAAAAACAGTTAAGTAACGAAGAAAAAGAAAAGCGGATTCCTGATATAAGGAGTCCCCTCTTTTTTGATTCAACAATGCATCAATATGTTCGGCCCTTTTGACTGAACTATATTCCTTTTCTTTCAACCTGTCCCGTCTCTTAAGACAAAACGTCCTATTCGTCATTTCCAAGGAAATCTGTTTGTTTAAACAAAAAAAAGGAAAGATCTCGCTTCCCCTTTTAATTTCTATATATTAGTGTTTGGTGAAAGTTTGATCTATCGCATTTGCCAGATCCAGAGATTTTTCTTTTAGATAACGCTTCGTTACGTTTAAATCTTTATGACCGGCAAGCTTGGATATCGTTTGTATATCTATTCCATTATCCACTAACCTTTGACAAAAAGTATGTCGCAGTTTATGCGGATGCACATTGTATTTTTTCAATATATATTGAACTGACCTCGGAGTGATCCTTTGATTATAGCTTGAGATGAATAGCGGATCTGCTTTTTCTTTTAAAGACAAAAGATAATTTTGTACATGTTGTATTGCCGATATCGTAAGGGGTACGGATCTGTCGATTTCACCTTTTGCGTTCCGGACAAGTATATAATTACGCTCTGTTTCCATGATGACATCACGGCCATTTAAGTCACATAATTCGGAGACACGAATTCCAGTATGTAACAAAAGGTAGACGATGGCAATATTCCTTAGATTTCCTTCTGCTTCTATATCTCTTAATAGTATCTGCTGCTCATTGAGGCTTAAAGTTTCAGGTACCTCAAGCTTGTGCTCCTTAACTTTACGTTCCACAGAAAGCATCACTTGCGGTTTGCCTAAAAATTTAAAGAAGACATTTAATGCGATATAGTGTTTTTCGATTGTCCCTGGGCTTTTCTTGCAATTTTCTAAATAATCAAGATAACCCTGAACATCTTCAGAATGGATCTCCATCAATATCTTTTGTGTCTGGTCACAAAACTGTGAAAGGACACCAGTATACGTTTTGATCGTATTAGCTGATTTGCCTTGGTCTCTCAACCATTCAGCAAACGAAAAAATCATTTCATCTTTAGCAGAGGTATCCATCGGCTATTCCCCCAATGACAGTTTCAGAACTATGTTAAGTTTAACATATATCCCTACAGAAACGAAGAATTCTGTCCCTTTGTCTTAAACTGATATGGATAAGACAGATAGCTGTAGAAATTCAGATGCATTAATAGTATGTCCTACCATTTACCCTGCATATAACTTTCTTTAAGGTCTTTAACAGGTTTAAATAATAAGTACTGAAGATAACGACCTCAAAAAAGACCAGCCGGATGGCTGGTCTTTTCAAATGGCTTGGCGGCGTCCTACTCTCACAGGGGGAAACCCCCAACTACCATCGGCGCTGAAGAGCTTAACTGCCGTGTTCGGAATGGGAACGGGTGTGACCTCTTCGCTATCGCCACCAAACTTAAAAGGAACGTTGTTCCTTCAAAACTAGATAATAAGAAGGTATTTCATTTTTTTTAAAGCGTTGGTTAAGTCCTCGATCTATTAGTATCAGTCAGCTCCACATGTCACCATGCTTCCACCTCTGACCTATCAACCTGATCATCTTTCAGGGATCTTACTAGCTTGCGCCATGGGAAATCTCATCTTGAGGGGGGCTTCATGCTTAGATGCTTTCAGCACTTATCCCGTCCGCACGTAGCTACCCAGCTATGCCTTTGGCAAGACAACTGGTACACCAGCGGTGCGTCCATCCCGGTCCTCTCGTACTAAGGACAGCTCCTCTCAAATTTCCTGCGCCCGCGACGGATAGGGACCGAACTGTCTCACGACGTTCTGAACCCAGCTCGCGTACCGCTTTAATGGGCGAACAGCCCAACCCTTGGGACCGACTACAGCCCCAGGATGCGATGAGCCGACATCGAGGTGCCAAACCTCCCCGTCGATGTGGACTCTTGGGGGAGATAAGCCTGTTATCCCCGGGGTAGCTTTTATCCGTTGAGCGATGGCCCTTCCATGCGGAACCACCGGATCACTAAGCCCGACTTTCGTCCCTGCTCGACTTGTAGGTCTCGCAGTCAAGCTCCCTTGTGCCTTTACACTCTACGAATGATTTCCAACCATTCTGAGGGAACCTTTGGGCGCCTCCGTTACTCTTTAGGAGGCGACCGCCCCAGTCAAACTGCCCACCTGACACTGTCTCCCACCCCGATAAGGGGCGCGGGTTAGAATTTCAATACAGCCAGGGTAGTATCCCACCAACGCCTCCACCGAAGCTGGCGCTCCGGCTTCTCAGGCTCCTACCTATCCTGTACAAGCTGTACCAAAATTCAATATCAGGCTGCAGTAAAGCTCCACGGGGTCTTTCCGTCCTGTCGCGGGTAACCTGCATCTTCACAGGTACTATAATTTCACCGAGTCTCTCGTTGAGACAGTGCCCAGATCGTTACACCTTTCGTGCGGGTCGGAACTTACCCGACAAGGAATTTCGCTACCTTAGGACCGTTATAGTTACGGCCGCCGTTTACTGGGGCTTCGGTTCAAAGCTTCGCTTGCGCTAACCTCTCCCCTTAACCTTCCAGCACCGGGCAGGTGTCAGCCCCTATACTTCGCCTTGCGGCTTCGCAGAGACCTGTGTTTTTGCTAAACAGTCGCCTGGGCCTATTCACTGCGGCTTTTCTGGGCTATTCACCCTAAAAAGCACCCCTTCTCCCGAAGTTACGGGGTCATTTTGCCGAGTTCCTTAACGAGAGTTCTCTCGCACACCTTAGGATTCTCTCCTCGCCTACCTGTGTCGGTTTGCGGTACGGGCACCTTACATCTCACTAGAGGCTTTTCTTGGCAGCGTGGAATCAGGAACTTCGGTACTATATTTCCCTCGCCATCACAGCTCCGCCTTAATGGAAACGGGATTTGCCTCGTTTCCGGCCTAACTGCTTGGACGCGCATATCCAACAGCGCGCTTACCCTATCCTTCTGCGTCCCCCCATCGTTCAAACGATGTATAGGTGGTACAGGAATATCAACCTGTTGTCCATCGCCTACGCCTTTCGGCCTCGGCTTAGGTCCCGACTAACCCTGAGCGGACGAGCCTTCCTCAGGAAACCTTAGGCATTCGGTGGAAGGGATTCTCACCCTTCTTTCGCTACTCATACCGGCATTCTCACTTCTAAGCGCTCCACCAGTCCTTCCGGTCTGACTTCAACGCCCTTAGAACGCTCTCCTACCATCGACACCATACGGTGTCAATCCACAGCTTCGGTGATACGTTTAGCCCCGGTACATTTTCGGCGCGGAGTCACTCGACCAGTGAGCTATTACGCACTCTTTAAATGGTGGCTGCTTCTAAGCCAACATCCTGGTTGTCTAAGCAACTCCACATCCTTTTCCACTTAACGTATACTTTGGGACCTTAGCTGGTGGTCTGGGCTGTTTCCCTTTCGACTACGGATCTTATCACTCGCAGTCTGACTCCCAAGAATAAGTATTTGGCATTCGGAGTTTGACTGAATTCGGTAACCCGTTGGGGGCCCCTAGTCCAATCAGTGCTCTACCTCCAATACTCTCATCTTGAGGCTAGCCCTAAAGCTATTTCGGAGAGAACCAGCTATCTCCAGGTTCGATTGGAATTTCTCCGCTACCCACACCTCATCCCCGCACTTTTCAACGTGCGTGGGTTCGGGCCTCCATTCAGTGTTACCTGAACTTCACCCTGGACATGGGTAGATCACCTGGTTTCGGGTCTACGACCTCATACTCATTCGCCCTATTCAGACTCGCTTTCGCTGCGGCTCCGTCTCATCAACTTAACCTCGCATGAAATCGTAACTCGCCGGTTCATTCTACAAAAGGCACGCCATTACCCATTAACGGGCTTTGACTACTTGTAGGCACACGGTTTCAGGATCTATTTCACTCCCCTTCCGGGGTGCTTTTCACCTTTCCCTCACGGTACTGGTTCACTATCGGTCACTAGGGAGTATTTAGCCTTGGGAGATGGTCCTCCCTGCTTCCGACGGGATTTCTCGTGTCCCGCCGTACTCAGGATCCACTCAGGAGGGAACGAAGTTTCAACTACAGGGTTTTTACCTTCTTCGACGGACCTTTCCAGGTCACTTCATTTACCCCGTTCCTTTGTAACTCCATGTTGAGTGTCCTACAACCCCAAGAGGCAAGCCTCTTGGTTTGGGCTAATTCCGTTTCGCTCGCCGCTACTCAGGAAATCGCGTTTGCTTTCTCTTCCTCCGGGTACTTAGATGTTTCAGTTCCCCGGGTCTGCCTTCAGTACCCTATGTATTCAGGTAAAGATACTGTTCCATTACGAACAGTGGGTTTCCCCATTCGGAAATCTCCGGATCAAAGCTTACTTACAGCTCCCCGAAGCATATCGGTGTTAGTCCCGTCCTTCATCGGCTCCTAGTGCCAAGGCATCCACCGTGCGCCCTTTCTAACTTAACCGTTAAAAAAGATCTTACAGATGCTTTGAAAAAAATTAATTGCCTTCTATCTATTATCTAGTTTTCAAGGAACAAAGCAGAAAGTATCCATCACATCGTGATGACTGTCTTTCCTATTTGAATGAATTACTCATTCAAAACTGAACAAAACAAAAGCGCTCTCGTAATTATCCTTAGAAAGGAGGTGATCCAGCCGCACCTTCCGATACGGCTACCTTGTTACGACTTCACCCCAATCATCTGTCCCACCTTAGGCGGCTGGCTCCATGAAGGTTACCTCACCGACTTCGGGTGTTACAAACTCTCGTGGTGTGACGGGCGGTGTGTACAAGGCCCGGGAACGTATTCACCGCGGCATGCTGATCCGCGATTACTAGCGATTCCGGCTTCATGCAGGCGAGTTGCAGCCTGCAATCCGAACTGAGAATGGCTTTATGGGATTCGCTTACCTTCGCAGGTTTGCAGCCCTTTGTACCATCCATTGTAGCACGTGTGTAGCCCAGGTCATAAGGGGCATGATGATTTGACGTCATCCCCACCTTCCTCCGGTTTGTCACCGGCAGTCACCTTAGAGTGCCCAACTGAATGCTGGCAACTAAGATCAAGGGTTGCGCTCGTTGCGGGACTTAACCCAACATCTCACGACACGAGCTGACGACAACCATGCACCACCTGTCACTCTGTCCCCCGAAGGGGAAAGCCCTATCTCTAGGGTTGTCAGAGGATGTCAAGACCTGGTAAGGTTCTTCGCGTTGCTTCGAATTAAACCACATGCTCCACCGCTTGTGCGGGCCCCCGTCAATTCCTTTGAGTTTCAGCCTTGCGGCCGTACTCCCCAGGCGGAGTGCTTAATGCGTTAGCTGCAGCACTAAAGGGCGGAAACCCTCTAACACTTAGCACTCATCGTTTACGGCGTGGACTACCAGGGTATCTAATCCTGTTTGCTCCCCACGCTTTCGCGCCTCAGTGTCAGTTACAGACCAGAAAGTCGCCTTCGCCACTGGTGTTCCTCCAAATCTCTACGCATTTCACCGCTACACTTGGAATTCCACTTTCCTCTTCTGCACTCAAGTTCCCCAGTTTCCAATGACCCTCCACGGTTGAGCCGTGGGCTTTCACATCAGACTTAAGGAACCACCTGCGCGCGCTTTACGCCCAATAATTCCGGACAACGCTTGCCACCTACGTATTACCGCGGCTGCTGGCACGTAGTTAGCCGTGGCTTTCTGGTTAGGTACCGTCAAGGTACCAGCAGTTACTCTGGTACTTGTTCTTCCCTAACAACAGAACTTTACGACCCGAAGGCCTTCTTCGTTCACGCGGCGTTGCTCCGTCAGACTTTCGTCCATTGCGGAAGATTCCCTACTGCTGCCTCCCGTAGGAGTCTGGGCCGTGTCTCAGTCCCAGTGTGGCCGATCACCCTCTCAGGTCGGCTACGCATCGTCGCCTTGGTGAGCCATTACCTCACCAACTAGCTAATGCGCCGCGGGCCCATCTATAAGTGACAGCGTAAACCGTCTTTCCATCTTCTCTCATGCGAGAAAAGAACGTATCCGGTATTAGCTCCGGTTTCCCGAAGTTATCCCAGTCTTATAGGCAGGTTGCCCACGTGTTACTCACCCGTCCGCCGCTAATCTCAGGGAGCAAGCTCCCGTCGATTCGCTCGACTTGCATGTATTAGGCACGCCGCCAGCGTTCGTCCTGAGCCAGGATCAAACTCTCCGAAGAAATGTTTGACTTGCTCATTTGCTTTTTTGATAGTGTGTGCTCACTTAAAATTTAACGTTGGCGCTTTGTTTTGTTCAGTTTTCAAAGAGCAATTTTCACAATCATTCTTTCGAACGGCTGTTTATTCATCATAACATCTTATTGATTAGTTGTCAACTTCTGCGAAGTTTTTAACTTATTTTAAATCGCTGTGTTTTTCAGCGACCATTTCATCTTATCATTTTCATAGTAAGAAGTCAATAGTTATTATTTCTTTCAGCAACCTGCCAAAAGCGATGAATTTTTTTGCATGTCTTAGTTGGTGCTTATTTATATTAATCCCATTTCACTTTAAAGTCAATGCTTTTTCTCCATTTCTTATATTTATATATTATCGGTGATTAGCATCTTCAGTTTATCAACAATTCCAAGACAGCACTTATATAATAGAAAGACAAAAATGACCTGATAAGTATCTTCATATCCTTTTTGATGCTTCTTAATAATAGTGAAGTTTTGGGACATAACCAAGTTGACTTCATAATTTTCATTATGCTATTATATAACCAAGTAAAATAATCGGAATAGTTAATTTTATTAAAACTTTCTATTAACAAAACTTAGCTAAATCAAAGGAGATGGGAATATGACAGCAGCAATGGTAATACCAGGTGCGGAATCTTTTTTCTTACCCGGCAATTCTATCGGCATCCTTATTTGCCATGGTTTTAACGGAACGCCACAAAGCGTAAGGTATTTAGGTGAAAAATTTGCCGCCAAAGGCTTTACTGTCTTCGCTCCTCGACTGGCAGGCCACGGAACGGATGAATATGAAATGGAAACAAGTCATTATCAAGAATGGATACAAGATGTTGAAATGGCTTATGCAAAATTAAAGCGAACCTGCACCCATGTTTTCGCCATCGGACAATCCATGGGAGGTGCCCTTGTTCTTGACTTAGCGACAAAATTGGCTTGTGATGGAATTCTCACCATCAACGCCGCTCTCCAAGTTCCTGAATATGAAAGATATCGTAACCAATCGGTTCCACGCTTCATTCCCGAAGGCAAGCCTGACATAAAAGACGATACACCTAAAGAAATCACATATGACCAAGTTCCGTCAAAAGCGATTAATCAATTGCTTGATATAATGGAACATACCAGCCAAAAACTAATAGACGTTTCGTGCCCGATACTTATCTTCCATTCACCAGAAGACCACGTTGTACCGGACTCGTGTTCCTATCAGATTTACGATACTGTCATGTCCGGTGATAAAGAGATGGCGCGCCTTGAAAATTCATATCATGTGGCGTCGTTGGATCATGACAAAGATCATATCATTGAACATTCCTATCAGTTCATTCAAAGGTTAAGTAAAAGGGAAATCATCGCTTCTTAAAACTCCTTTCTCCATATAAATCAGGTTTACCCACTCACTTCATGGGTATATACAGTATATAAAGAAAAAGGAGGTAACATAATGAGCGGTTTATCAGACAAAGTAAAGAGTGCTGTAAATAAAGTTAAAGGTGAAACGAAAGACCAAGTCGGAAACGCGAAAAATGATCCTCACTTACAAGCAGAAGGTAAAGCCGATAAATTAAAAGGCAATCTCCAAGATGGCATTAGTAAATTGAAAAATGACCGTTAATTGCAAATAGCCGAATACAGGATTCACTCTCTTAACGAACATTCTCATTTCATATAAAAGTGACCCCCCTTTTATAGAGAAGAGGCGGCAGATGATCTGCCGCCTCTTCCTTCTTCAATTCGCTTGAATAACCACAACACACATATCATCAGGCTGATCTTGCTGCATTTCAGGTGACATCAAAAAATCGATAGGGGGAGATTCTTTACAATCAAACCATCTTGTCGAGACCGCTTCTTTTATTTGGTTGAGCCCTTCCGTCCCTTCTCGATCTATCGCTTCCATGACTCCATCCGTAAATAGCATAAGCTGAATCTTCTCTTCATAATGAATGACGGATTTCTCTATTTTCATCTCGGTGAAGAAACCAACAGGACATGTCCCTTTTGAAAGGGAGACCACTTTTCCATCGTCCATTAAAGCAAATCCAGGAGGATGTCCGGCATTTACATATTCCACTGTCTTTTGCTCTGTATCAATGATCATATAAATCGCGGTAAAATAATAATGCACTTGATTATCATCTTTATTAAGGGTACTCATCCAGCGATTCATTTCATTTATTACTGACACTGGGTCCGAATGAGTCCTGATGGCATCCCTCAATACGGAGGATATGAACATACACACAAGTGAGGCGGATATGCCATGCCCCATCATATCCAACAGGATGATCCCATACCGATTTTCATCGATGCGGTGCCAATAGTACATATCCCCTGCTAATTTATTCGCAGGTAAGTATGATGCCCTTATAGTTAAGTGGTCATTTATAATGGGTTCACTTAATAAGCTGCTTTGAACCTGCATGGAAAGATCCAATTCATTACGGATTTTTTCATCCTGCATTTTATGCCAATCTTTTTCATATTTAAGTCTTAACCCCACGCGAATCCTCGCAAGTAAATCTATTTTATTGATGGGCTTCATTATATAATCAATTCCGCCAACATCAAGTGCCTCGGCCACCTTGTTTGAATCTTCAAGGGCGGTCACAAAAATCACGGGTATATCTCTAAGGTGAGGAATACTTTGAAGTCTCCTGCACGCCTCTATCCCATCGATCTCCGGCATCATGATATCAAGCAGAATGATATCAACTGAAGTCTCTTTAGGTTGCGGACTATCCACCTGTAAATATTCAAACATCTCAACAGCTGAAGTTAATGATAGAAAATCCGTATAGCCAGCTCGTTTTAGAATTTTCTCTATAACGAAAAGGTTAACCTGGTTATCATCTACGATTAAAATCGTCATTCTTTCATTCCCCTTTTGGCTTATATCGAGCGGCAACATTTATCTTTTTTATATGGAACAGTACTTTTATAAAGCTCCCTTAACAGGGATTTTTCCATTATATTATAACGAAGTTCAGTCTCTTTTAATAATAATAAACTGCAGTCGAGATTCTGCATGGAGACCAACTCATTATATATACCCCTTCTTCCGATGACTTAAACATAGTTATTCAAAAAAAGTGAAAAATAATTTAATCAAAAAGAAAGAGTCCGCATATATGCGGACTCTTTCTTTTTACAGTTTCCGATAAATCCGTTCCTTTGAATCAAAGTCCTCATAATCCTCCGAAAAGGATGATGTATGAAGAGTTTCCTTGCTGCCGACCGCAAGGAAGCCATCTTTACAAAGACTGTCATAAAACAACTGATTAACATAGGTCTGTAATTCACCGGTAAAATAAATCATCACATTCCGGCACATGATGATATGGAACTCATTGAACGAACCATCAGTAACTAAATTATGCTGGAAGAACACAATGTTTTTAAGGAGGCCCGAATCAAGATAAGCATTTTGATAATCGGTTGTATAATACTCCGAAAATTCCTGGTTACCTCCAGCTTGCAGATAGTTTTTCGTATAAGACTGCATTCTATTTAAAGGTAATATCCCTTTTTCCGCATGACGGAGGACTTCATCATTCATATCAGTGGCATAAATCCTCGCCTTATCATAAAGTCCCTCCTCCTTGAGGATGATCGCCATGGAAAAGGCTTCTTCACCGGTTGAACATCCCGCATGCCAAATTCTGATTTCAGGAAGTTTTTTCAGGAGCGGTACAATATTTAAACGAAAGGCTTTAAAGAAATCCGGATCGCGAAACATTTCAGTGACATTTATTGAAAAATCTCTCAATAGCTTCTCGACATACCCTTTTTCATATAAAACCATTTCAATCATTCCGCTGATCCTGCGAACATGGTCCAGCCTCATTCTATTTTCAACTCTTCTTTTTATTGAAGAACGCATATATTTACGAAAGTCAAAGCCAGAAACGGAATAAATGGCCTCTAGCAATAATTCGATTTCTAAATCTTCTCTTTCTTCAATCGTTAAAGTATCCTTCATGAAAATCCTTCCTCACCCATACTATCAATCAATTAGTCAGCCATACTCTTAGGACGGATAGCAGCTGATCCAATTTTAATGGTTTGCTGACATAATCGGAAGCGCCGGCCTTCAGGCATTTTTCCCTATCGCCTTTCATCGCTTTTGCAGTTAACGCGATGATTGGAAGATCCTCGAATTTACTTTGCTCGCGAATTCTGGTCATCGTTTCGTAACCGTCCATACCCGGCATCATGATATCCATCAATATAACATCTATATTGTTTCCTTTTTCAAGGAGTTCCAAACATTCAAAGCCGTTTTCAGCTGTAAGGATTTCCATCCCCTCATGCTTCAGCGCATTTTTCAGGGCAAATATATTACGGTGATCATCATCGACGACCAGTACTGTTTTATTGCAGAATGGTTTGGCCTTATCCAGATCTTCTTCATCCATCATACCTGCATCCGGTTCTCCCTGATCGCCAAAAGGCGCGACAGAATCATCGTGGTTAGCTGCTGCCACTTCCGGAGAAGCAGCTATTGCTTCGTCGACATTTTTGAAGCCCTCTGGCATGCTTGGAATAAAGAAAGTAAAGGTACTGCCTTGCCCCTCTTCACTATCTACAATGACCCAGCCTCCCAGAAGTTTGGCAAACTCCCGGCAAATCGATAGCCCAAGTCCTGTACCGCCATATTTTCTCATTGTAGCTCCGTCACCTTGCTGGAATGCTTCAAAGATAAGTTTTTGCTTCTCTTTTGATATTCCGATGCCAGTATCCGTCACCTTAATTTCAACCCAATTGCTTGCTCCTTTTGTCTGTATCCATTGTGCTACATTTTCTTCATCAGCTTTTTTGATTTGGACAGACACAGAACCTTTTTCCGTGAATTTAAATGCATTGGATAGCAGGTTTTTCAAAATTTGCTGGAAGCGCTGTTCATCCGTAAAGAAAATATCCGGAACGTTTTTACTTTTTTCGATTATAAAGTCAATGTTCTTTTTCTTCGCTACATGATCGAAGTTACGGTGCAATAACTCAGGAAGCTCACTCAAATTCATTTCATCAAAGACCACTTCAAGCTTTCCGACTTCAACTTTTGATAAATCCAAAATGTCATTGATCAACGTTAATAAGTCTTGGCCTGATGAATTAATGACACGAGCGAATTCCTGTTGCTCTTCATTTAATTTACTATCATTAGGATCTGAAAGCATTTCTGATAAAATCAGGATACTATTGAGCGGTGTCCGCAATTCATGGGACATATTTGCCATGAACTCCGATTTATATTTTGAACTTAACTTCAATTCTTCCGCTTGTTTTTCAAGATTCAGTTTAGCGACTTGAAGCTCTTTCGATTTTTCTTCCGTTTCACGATTTCTCTCTTCCAATTGTTCATTGATCATTCGCAACTCTTCAGCCTGTGTTTGCAGTTCCTCCGATTGGGCTTGCATTTCCTCTGACTGTGATTGCAATTCTTCCGATTGAGCCTGTAACTCTTCAGTCTGTGCCTGTGATTCCTTCAATAAACGCTCTATTTCCATCCGGCCCTCTACATTATTGATCGTGATGCCCAGAGTATCAAGAACCTGGTTCAGGAACGTTTTTTGCAGCTTCGTAAAGGCCTCCAAACTCGCCAGTTCAACCATCGCCACCACTTCATCCTCAAAAACGACTGGCGCAATGACAATGCTTTTCGGGTTGACTTCCCCCAATCCTGTCGTAACCAATTGGAAATCTTCAGGGATATCCTCGATGACTTTGGATTTCTTTTCAAGGGCGCATTGACCGATCAAACCTTCGCCAAGACGGAATTCACGCCTGCCCGAATCTTCACCATCTCCAGCAAAGCTGGCAAGCTTTACAAAGCGCATATCCACACCCTCACCCCGTTTGACGTAAAAAGCTCCAATTGAAGCTCCCATCATCGGTGCAAGTCTTGTAATGAACCGGTCAGCAAGGACTTCCACATCAACAATGCGCTGATACATGGTAGCTATATCTGCAACACGGGTCTGAATCCAGTTCTGTTCACTGATCTTTTCAGTGAAATCTTTTTCTTTTTGATTATAGATTTCAAGCGATTCCGCCATATCATTGAACGATTTCGCTATATCCCCAATTTCATCAGTGGTCCGCACCGGGATTCTTGGTATGACCGACAAATTTTTATAATCGATATTTTCGATGACCTTCGTAATCGATTGCAGATCTTTCGATGTACTGCGGATCATCCAAACAACCGTTACGGAGATGACCAAAATGCTGAGAATAACCGCAAAAATTACAAATCCGATCATATCTTCATAGGTTTGTTTCGAATTACTTAAAGTATCTTTCATGACACCTTCTTGGTAATCCTTAAATTCATCCATCGTACTGATGACTTTCGTTCGCTTTTCCCTTTGGTCATCCATCAGGCTTGAAAGATTATCAGAAGAGTTTTCCGATTTTATCTTTTGGATGATTTCAGCCTCCGTTATGGAGTAAGAAGCATATTGGGTCTCGAACTCTTTCAATAATTGCTTCGCTTTCGCCTTATTTAACGAACCTGATAACCCGGCAATTTTTGATTCAATCAAATTATGATTCTCATTGATGATTTCGAGGCTCTCTGCTCTTTCTTCTTTATTTGCATCATTGGCTGCAAACAAAATCTCACGGTCCGACCTAGAAAAAAGCTGACGGATTTCCATCGAAGCTTGCACTTTTTCATAGCGATTTTCAACTATTTCAGTCATGCTGCTCTTTAAATTGTTTAGCGTAAACATCATGAATGAAAGTAAAATAGCCAAGAAAAGCAAGATCAAACCAAATCCCAACATTTGCTTTTTCTTAAAACCCATTTTTTCCCGCCCACCTTCAATACTTATTTATACCAGCCCGAAATAACGGCATTGCAAAATACTAGAACTCACCTTATATTCTTTGAAATGATATATAGATAGTTTCATTGCTCAAAATCAATTTTAACATTTTCCAGGCTAAAATGGTTACCCACACTATCATTTTACATGAATTCCTTTTCCAATTAAGTAACAGTCTGCCTTACCATTGTCATAAACACCCAAATATATGGTTCGTACATAATAAAAGCCGAAAGTTTTCACTTTCGGCTTTTGGTGTGATCCTGTTTATTTAATCTTCTTCACTTCAACATATAAAACATGGTGGCCGTCCATTTCCTTTACAGTAAATTCATATCCGGCGTATTCAATTCTATCCCCGACAGCAATTTCAAATCTGCCTGTCAGGAACCATCCTCCCAATGTATCGATATCTTCCTCCGGCAAATCGATCGCAAGGGTATCATTAACATCTTCAACCAATGTTTTAGCATCGAATACATAATGCCCTTCCTCAATTTTTTGAATGAGCGGACGTTCATCCTGGTCAAATTCATCTCGGATTTCCCCGACGATTTCTTCAAGGATATCTTCAACCGTTACAAGACCGGCTGTTCCGCCATATTCATCGGTCAAAACTGCCATATGGATCCTTTCCTTCTGCATTTTAAGCAGAAGATCATGAATGGCGATCGTTTCAAGAACACGGATGATGGGTGTTACAAAGGAATCCACCGTCAAAGCCGTTACATTATCTTCTGTAATGGTCGCTGTATAAAGTCGCTTGATATTGACCATTCCCACGACATTGTCTTTATCACCGTCTATGACCGGATACCTTGTGTATTGTTCCTCTTGAATCAGTTCCACAACTTCCAATAATGGCATGCCTTTTTCGATAACGGTCATTTCCGTACGCGGAACCATGATTTCATTGGCAATACGCTCATCAAATTCAAATATCTGATTGACATATTTGTATTCCGATTGGTTGATCTCACCGCTTTTATAGCTTTCCGATAAAATGATGCGCAGCTCTTCTTCGGAATGGGCCATTTCGGACTCGGACGCAGGCTTTAATCCGAACATGCCCGTCAGGAGACGTGCAGAACCATTCAGTAACCAAATGAATGGGTATAAAATGCGGTAAAAGAGAATTAACGGCTTTGCAAATAGCAAGGTTACCTCTTCTGCCTTTTGAATCGCAACCGTTTTCGGTGCGAGTTCGCCGACTACAACATGAAGGAATGTCACGGAACCGAACGCGACCAGGAATGAGATGATGTGACTTACAGATTCCTCTAATCCCCATTTAGTGAACAATGGTTTTAAGATCGCCTCGACCGTCGGTTCACCCAACACCCCTAAACCTAATGCGGTTACTGTAATCCCCAATTGACAGGCAGATAAGTACTCATCGATATGCGATGTCACTTTCTTGGCTGCGAGGGCATTTCTATGACCTTCTTCAATTAATTGATTGATCCGGGAACTTCTGACTTTCACGATTGCAAATTCCGATGCAACGAAAAATGCGGTTAATGCTATTAATGCAGCTACTGCCAATAATTTTATAAAAATCTCCAATATGTGCGGGTTCGCCATATAGCTCCAATCCTACTGACCTTCGGATTAGACATGTACGGCTTAATCCCAAGCACCTCCTGTATAAATGGTTATTTTCGTTTAATAAGCGATTTTTGCCTTATAACATGAACCAAAACCATTTAGCCTATATCGTTAATATGCACC
Organism: Peribacillus sp. FSL M8-0224; assembly: GCF_038003055.1. Lineage (NCBI taxonomy): Bacteria > Bacillati > Bacillota > Bacilli > Caryophanales > Bacillaceae > Peribacillus > Peribacillus sp. FSL M8-0224. The sequence goes on along the minus strand of NZ_JBBOOJ010000001.1, from coordinate 5,539,534 downwards.
TTTGTGCATAAAACTATAGAGCTAAATTTTAATCATACGAGCAACACTAGTAATGATTGGATCAAGGCCATGCTTTCACGGGATATCTGTTTTTTTAGAAGAAGCTCACTTTTTCCGTCCTTTTCAATCAAGCTGATGAATTCCTGAAGTTCTTCGTTCAGGCCATCCATTTTATTCTTGAGCTGAAGACCTTTTGCCTCAATTGCTGATGCGGCTTCCTTATCCTTTTTAAGTATTTCTTTAATATCTTCCAATGTAAGGTTTTCTTTTTTGTATCCTTCGATACGGCGGAGCCTTTCAAGTTCACCGACTGAATAATAACGGTAATTAGAGGCGGAACGTTCTGCTTTAAGCAAGCCAAGATTCGTATAATAATCTACGGTTCGTTTCGTAACATTCGCCATTTCCGCCAACTCGCCAATTTTTAAAGTCTCGTTCCCAACATAGCCCCTCCTAACCGTCACGTTATGGTTTAGACACATCTAAAATATGTCTATTCTTCCTGACGTTTTATTCTATTCCATAATCGTACATTATTTTAATTGAAATGAAAAATATTTATTATCCTCTTTACCCTTCATTGGAAAAATAAAAACCGATTAATTGAATAATCGGTTCAGACTGTAGACAAACGATTGCCTGCATTTTTTGAGAGTGTATGAAATATGAACGCTGATTGGAACGTAAGGCACTCGTTTTCCGCGGTCTCCGGGAGCCTCGAACACCCGCTCCAATCAACTTTGTTTAAAAATTAAGATGGAACCCTTTTTGTCCACAACTCAAACCGCTTAATGGTTTAATTTAAGATCTATTCCAGTGGATTTTATTTTTTTGTTTTAACTGAGAATTGATTGCTCAGTATCTTAGGACCGCACTGGCATAGGGAAGAATGCTTTAACTTTTTTATTGGTGTTCCACATGTTCCACAAACTTTTGCTACCATTTATACTGTCCTCCTAACTTTTATTTCATGATAAATATATTATACTACTTTTATAATAATAATCAATACTAAATTAAAATTATTATAAATAAGGATATCATTTGCATGATTAACCTTTCACTTCACAAGTGATTAAAATAAGGATAAAATATAACAAAACACATCAGGAAGGTTGGTTTTCTATGACGAGTGAAATTCGCTCCATTCCCCGTCCCTTAGTACGAACGAATCAATGGGTCATTTTGTTAAGCGTAGCCACTGCCTTATTAACGGGACAATTATGGATATTAGCCATTCCTTTAACAGCGGGACTTTTGGGTCTTCTCTTTAATTTCAATCCAGTGATGCGTCTTGCCAAGCTCTTTAGTTTGCTTAGGACTTGGATTCACTTCTTTTTTGCTTGGTTGGGATGTTACCGGATATATATTCACCTTGATGGTCGGAATGGCTTCACTCATAGCCATTCTTGGATTCTGCATCGGCTGCTTCATCCTTTATCAATGGAAGCAATATTCCTATCGCCGATCTATTCGCTAATACCATACACAAATGGGACTGACATGCATCAGTCCCATTATATTATTCGGTTGTACGTAAGAAATTACTCTTTTTGACCCAAATGGTCGCCAAAACAATCAGCAAAATCAATACAGCTTGCGGCACCAGCGTTTCCATTGTTGGATAAAGACCTATCGTTTCTACAAACGGAAAGGAACTGATCGTATTTGTCTGTATCACCTGTGAAACCTGAAGTGAATGAATGGAGACTCCAAGAATCTTGAAAGCCAAGGCATATATGAGTACCGTTGCCGCTTTAAAGAATAGGGTCATCGGTAATTTCACACTATAGCGCAGCATGATGAAACCAATTACCACTAAAATGAGGAAGGCAAGGAAAATCCCGCTCAGCAGCTGCTTTAATTCCATATAAGGAGCCATACCGGCATAAAAGATAATCGTCTCGGCCCCTTCACGGAATATGGATAGAAAACTGATCAAAGCGAAAGAGATGATGCTTCCCGTAGCAATGGCTTGGTTCATTTGCTTGTCGATATACCGGTTCCATGCATGAACATTCGATTTACCATGAAGCCAAAGACCAATTGTCAACATCATTGATACGGCTATTATCCCAGTGATTCCCTCAATATATTCCCGGCTTGACGCAGCCGTGATCTGAGAGAAAACGATATTGATTATGACCGCCAATATGGAACTGGCAGCTAAACCCGCACCAACCCCTGTCCAAATCCATTTTTGTTTGTCCGCTTGCCCGATTTTCTTTAGGAAAGACAGCAATGTAGCTACAATTAAGAGTGCTTCCAACCCTTCCCGCAAAAGGATCGAAGCGGCATCCCATGTCGTATATCCCGTATCTTTAATTAAAGGGAGTAACCTTGTGTTTAAATCGGAAACGATTCCCTTCGCTTCCTCCGGCTTTACCTTTTTCGATTCTAACAGGCTGATTGCGGTCGGGACTTTCGTTTCCATATCGCTGTAAAGCTTGCTGTCCCTTGTGGAGACCTCCCCTTCGACATTAGGCCAAATTGTCAAGATCTCATTTAGCTGATCAACGGCAGAATCGATGTCACCCTTTTCAATATCCGTTGCACTTCCTTGTAAAAGTTGCGTTATATCCCCAAGGGAATAGGTATTCTCCTGGCTTCCCTCTTCAACTTTACCAGCAAGGAAATCCTCGATTAGGCCCTTCAATTCAGCTAGATTTTTTTGGGCTTTTTCCGAATCAGGTGGGTCTTGAGTAATCGCTATCCGCACAAAGGCCATTTTCGTTTCAAATTCACCATATGCAGCAACACTTTTCTCCCTGACAATGACCTCTGCGTCGGTCCATTGACTCAGAAGGCTGGTATATTGAACTTTAGCTTGATCAAAGTCACCTTCAGTTATCGAAGCTTCCAACTTATCTAATAAAGGAAGTATCGCTTCTAAGCGTTCTTCATAGTCCGTCTTGTCAACAGGGTTTTCGTTGGTATCATAAATAACAAGAGTACTGGATAATGCCGATAATCGCTTCTTGATTTCATCTGTGGAGGCTTCGTCTCTCACAGCACTTTTTACCGCAGACAGCCTCTCGTCGACTTCCCTCGCACTCTTGCTGTCCGTTTTTATCGTTTGCCAATCTTTCTCGAAAAGATCGATATTTTTCGACACTTCCTCAAGGTCTCCGGATTTTACCTTCATTAAACTATCGCCAATATAAACAAAAAGCTGATCATGGTTTTCACCCGCCGAAACAACCCTTACAGCCGTCGAAAGAAATAAAAGGCTGACTATTAAAACCAAAATCCCACTCTTCCATTTAGAAACGGTCATACTGGTCCCTCCTTATTCATGAACTAAAATCGCCAACTGGATAATTTCCATGCTGGCGATTTTCACGTCCTCATTTGAGATTATATTTATCCAAAAAGGGAATCCCCAATATAGCCACCCTTTTTCACACCTGGTAAACAAGCGAACATGGCACTGCCCTTGTGAACGATATATTCGTTGAGCTTATCATTTTTCGCCAGTCGCTCTTGTATGGGAATGAATTGTTTACTTGGATTTCGCTGAAAACAAATGAATAGCAATCCTGCATTGAAGCTCCCTGTTTTAGGATCCATGCCATCTGCATATGAATATGGACGCCTCAATATCTTTGCTTTTCCGTCCCCCCTGGAAAGACTCATATGCGAATCTTCCGGAATGACCCGATTTCCATTTGGATCTTTAGCTTCAAGGTCCACGGTATCGAACTCATTCTTCATTCCTAATGGAGCTCCACTGTCACGATGACGGCCAAACGTATTTTCTTGTTCCTTCAATATTGTCCGGTCCCAAACTTCAATGTACATCTGGATTCGGCGCACCACCATATAACTGCCTCCAACAAGCCAGTCAGGACCGTCTTCACCCTTCACCCAAACATGCTCATTCATTTCATTGTCATTATTCGTATCCGGATTGACCGTCCCATCCTTAAACCCGAAAAGGTTACGAGGTGTCGTTTTTTGTGAATCGGCTTGCTTAGTCCGTTGAAAACCTGTTTGTGCCCAATGAATGATCGTTTTCCCTCTTCCGATCCTCACTAAGTTCCGGACGGCATGAAAAGCCACTTGGAGATCATCTGCACATGCTTGAATACAAATATCCCCACCGCTCCATTCTTCTTCTAAAGCATCTAAAGGGAATTGAGGCAGATCCTTTAATTCTGCAGGCCTTTTCGATTTCAAACCAAATCGATCTTTGCCATCCTTCGAAAACAGGGTCGGACCCACTCCAAAAGTGATCGTTAAATTGGAGGGGGATAATTCTTTCGCTTCCCCCGTATCCTTTGGGGGCATATTCGTATTAAGGGATGCTTCACCAATCAAATTCCCCTCAGTCATCTGAGCCGCAGCCTCTGTCCAATCCTTAAATAACTGGATTAGGTCTGATCTTTTATCTGTGGTTACTTCCAATGATGCGAAGTAAAGGTTATCTTGCGCCTCAGTGATGATACCGGCTTGATGTGCTCCATAAAAAGGAACGATATCCTTAGTTTGTCCCTTTGCCCTTTGTTCAGAAAGTGTCAGCAGCCCGCCAAATCCAGAAGCCCCTATCACGACTCCGATTCCACCAACTCCTGCCGTTTTCAACATATTTCGACGACTCACTTTTTTTGTAAAAAGTCCGGTTTCATCTTTAGGCTTATGTTCTTTCAATTAAGATTCCTCCGTTACAATCCCTATTTGCGAAAGTGGTTCAGCCAATGCATCAATTGCTTGACTTAACTCCTTGACTTCAGATTCCTTTAAATCCGTATATGAGATGTAGCCATCCCCTTCTTTATGCTTTTCAAGCAAGCCGTATACATCGTCAAAACGTTGTTGGATTTCCTCAGCAAGCTTCGCATCCTTTTCTTTCAGCGCTGGAGTAAGCAGTTCATAGATCTTTTCTGCACCTTCAACATTTGCAACGAAATCATACAGGTCGGTATGGGAGTATCGGTCTTCTTCTCCTGTCACTTTGCTCGTGGAAACTTCATTCAATAAATCCACCGCACCCGTGATCAACAAATCAGGTGTTACCTCAACCGTTTCAACTTTGGCTCGAAGCAAATTGACGTCACTCATTAATTGTTCTGCATACTTTTCGTAGCCCTTCGTTGTATTTTCTTGCCATAGCCCCATTTCAATCCTATGGTAACCGCCCCAGTCTTCATCTTTGACATCCCCTTCACGCGCATCGATTTTGGGATCAAGATCCCCAAATACTTCAGCGATTGGTTCCGCTCTCTCATAATGCATGCGGGCTGGTGCGTATAATTCCTTCGCTTTTTCAATATCACCGGCAGATACGGCCTCAGTGAATTCTTCCGTTGCGTTTACGAACTCTTCTATTTCACCGATGGCATATTCCCGGTACTCGCTAGATACATCATCAAGCTTACTCGCACTTGCTTCTTTGGCATTATCATCTGCCGTCTTGGCTTCTTCCTTTTCCTGCGCACAGCCAAATAATAGGCTGGTTGATAGTAAGACCGCTAATGACGCCTTTGCTTTTTTCATTTTGTATTCTCCCTTTGAAATGATTTGTAGATTTATATTAGCAGATAATGAGAATCATTATCAATATATATTTTTAATGGAAACGTGACATTATTCATTCTCTTTGAAAAGAATCCACGCTATCCCTTTTGCTTTCGCAGGATAAGTAGCTCCCAGCTGGCTAAAAATAAAAAAGGCAGCCTACATTTCAGCTACCTTTCACGCTCACTCATTAACTTGTCATTTTCTTTATCCATGATTTTTGTGATTTCCTCAACAAATTGATTGATCAATATTAGCTCTTGCTCATTATAAGCTGAGCATAATTCTTTTGTGGCCATAGAGAGCGATTGATAGTGCGATTTAATCTGTTCCTGCCTTTCCGGTATCGGCATAATCATGACCTTTCTTCCGTCCAATTGATCTCGTTCCCTTTTAACATAACCCGACTTCTCAAGGCGATTGATCAGTGCCGTAACCGAACCCGTGCTCAATCCTGTAATTTTGGATAATTCACCGGCGGTAATCGGTCCTGTTTCATTCAATATTTCAGCACTCTTTAAGTCCGTATGGGACACGCCTATTTTCTGGGCCATATTTTGTTGAAATAACACGGATCTCATTCCATACCGCTGCAATCTGTGTGTTAAACTCTCTAACAGAGTTGAATTCACCCTATTATCGCTTGACATAAAATGCCACCCCTTTTACACTTGAATTTATCTTGATTATCAAGATAAATGTTTTGTTTCATCTTAACGTTACCCTTCAACCATGTAAAGGAAATTCATGAGCTGGTTGATATGAAGGAGGAAAATAAATAAATGAACGATCAAAAAAAACAAAAATTCATTGTTGCCGGTTTACTGCTGAGTATCTTGATGTCAGCAATGGATAATACGATTGTTGCGACGGCTATGGGAACGATCGTTTCTGATTTAGGCGGATTTGATAAGTTTGTATGGGTGACATCTGCCTATATGGTCGCCACGATGGCAAGTATGCCGATATTCGGTAAGCTTTCGGACATGTATGGAAGAAAGAGGTTTTTTATTTTCGGACTTATAGTCTTTTTGATTGGTTCCGCATTATGCGGCATGGCTCAGAGCATCGTGCAGTTAAGTATCTTCCGTGCAATCCAAGGGATCGGCGGAGGCGCCCTGATGCCTATAGCCTTTACGATCATTTTTGATATTTTCCCACCTGAAAAACGGGGAAAATTAACTGGCCTTTTCGGTGCTGTATTTGGGGCATCAAGCGTATTGGGACCACTTTTAGGTGCCTATATTACCGAATACTCCAGCTGGCACTGGATTTTCTACGTCAATGTTCCGATTGGGATCATTTCTTTATTTTTCATCTGGAATTATTACAAGGAGTCACCCAACACCCGAGAGCAAAAAATTGATTGGGGTGGCGCAGCAACTCTCGTCATTGCCGTTATCAGCTTAATGTTCGCTCTCGAACTGGGCGGGGAGTATGGCTGGAGTTCCTCTCCCATCATAGGCCTGTTTGCCAGTTTTGTAGTTTTCTTCGTTTCATTTTTCTTTTTCGAAAAAAGAGCAAAAGATCCAATCATTTCATTATGGCTGTTTAAAAGGCGATTATTTGCCACTTCTCAGATTTTAGCGATTCTTTATGGCGGTACATTCATTATATTAACCGTCTATATCCCGATTTTCGTGCAGGCAGTTTACGGTGGTTCCGCAACAAATGCAGGACTGATCCTAACTCCCATGATGCTTGGTTCTGTATTCGGCAGTGCAATTGGCGGGATATTCAATACAAAGACAAGCTTTCGTAACTTAATGACGATTTCCGTCATCTTTTATTTTGCAGGAATGCTTTTATTAGGGACCATCACCCAGGATACCAGCAGGACTTTATTAACTTTGTACATGATTTTGACTGGATTTGGCATGGGCTTTTCCTTCTCCCTCTTGCCTATAGCATCCATCCACAACTTGGAACCTAGATACCGGGGGTCGGCCAACTCAACAAACTCCTTCCTTCGTTCTTTTGGGATGACACTCGGTGTAACGATTTATGGAGCGATTCAGAACAATGTATTCACAAGTAAAATGACGGATGCGTTTAAAGGAATGCAAGGAAGTCCGGATACAGCCGGATTGATGGAGGATCCACGCCAGCTCTTCCAATCGGATGCACGTGCCGAGATTCCTGACTTTATCCTGGATAAAATCGTTCATGCGATGTCCGATTCGATATCAATGATATTCACCTTAGCCCTAATACCGATCGGTCTTGCAGCCATCACTGTGTTCTTCATGGGAAAAACAAGGGTGGAAACACCTTCAAAAAAGGAATCCTTTCAATAAACAAGAAGCGCTGCACTTCCAGCGCTTTTTGTATTTTCATCTCCCTTCTATAAAGGAGGTGATGATTGCCGAAAAATCATTCGACTACTAAAATATAAGTAACACATTCACATACCGAGGTGAGAAGTTTGAAGATCGTATGTTTTGGAGACAGTTTAACAAGAGGCATTTCTTATGTTAGAGGGCGCCTTCGCATCATTAAAGAAAATTATCCAAACTCTTTAGCTAAGCTAACAGAATCTTTGCCATTCGTCGAGGTTTTGAATAAAGGGGTTTTCAATGATAACTCCGACCTGTTGGTTAGCCGGATCGAGAAAGACGTCATGTCTGAAAATCCCGATATCGTATTAATAGAGGTCGGTGGAAACGACTGTAACTTTCATTGGGACGAAGTAGCCAAGAATCCAGATGGTGACCATGAGCCCATCGTTCCAATCGAACGCTACCTGGAAAATATCACACAACTTGTCAAGCAGGTTCAGGACAAGCATATTACCCCTTTCCTTTTAACTCTTCCGCCACTGGATCCTGCCAGATATTACAGATCCATCGCCGATAAGTTCGGTCATTCAATCGGGCATTTCGTTTCCCATGTCGGCGGTATTGAACATTGGCATGGGATGTATAATCGCCAATTGAAAAGCCTTGCAGAGGAACTAAAGGTGCCTTTGATCGACGTCCGTTCCTATATTAAATCCTCCGGTGACTTGGGTCCCTTGATTAGCGATGATGGCATCCACCTCACTTCAGAAGGATACCAGCAAATGAGCCTGGCCATTTTCAGTGATTTGCGGAAGCATATGGATGAAGATAGGTTTCCTCAGCCATAAAACGGTAAAAAGGCAAAGCATGGCGCTTTGCCTTTTTGGGTTTTACAGACTTTTCACTTCCACGTTTTCCGGAAGCTTGAAAGGGTTTTCGGTATTGATCCGGTCATAAAACATCATCCCGTTCAAATGATCTAGCTCATGTTGAAACACGATTGCAGCAAAGCCCTTCAGCCGCATCTCTATTTCCTCACCATTACCGTCCAAAGCTTTGATTTTAACCCGTTCATAACGCGGTACATATCCTTTAATATCACGGTCGACAGAAAGGCAGCCTTCACTTTGCGGTAAATAGATCATTGTGGCCGAGTGGCTGATGATTTTCGGATTCACTAGGGCATATTCAAACAGCTTCCCCTTTTCGTCGGGAAAATACATGACGAACATGCGTTTATTCAAGCCTATCTGATTGGCAGACAACCCAACTCCTTCACGCAAGTTGAACTTCTTTTGGAGTTTTGGATCCTGACTGTTTTTCAGGTATTGCATCATGCATTCCAGCGTTTCACGATCTTCATCCGATATCGGCAGGCTAACTTCATCCGTTACCTGACGCAGAATGGGATCCCCTTCTCTGACGATATCCTTCATTGTAATCATATAGTCTTTTATAAATTTACTCATAGAACTTCACACTCTTCTACCATTTTATTTTTTCATGACTTAGACCATTTCACTTTAGCATTTCGCATTTAAAAAGTCTAATATGCCGGTTAGATTAAATATTTCTAAATTCCGGACTCTTTAAACTCTCATATATAAGTGTTATTTCTTGCCTTTAACATTATTTACCTTTAATTTAAGGTACAAAGACCTATAGATTACATGTTTAAAAATTTTATACTGAATATATATACTTAAAGGAGATGAAAAATTGAACTCGAACTCTAAATTAGTTTCGAAATTGCTGCCGTTCCTTACGGCTCTCATTGTGATAATTGCTGGAATCAGTTGGTATGCTGTTACTCAGTCAAAGGATATGGTCATTCCTTTTTCATCGGTGGAAAAAACGATTAAAGCCCAAAATGGAGCTCTTGTCACCATTGAAGAAAAAAGAAATGGCACTCTTCACATCTCCACACCAGATGGAGAATACGTTTCCAGTATTCCTCCCAACAGTCAAATGATCAATAAACTAGTCGAAACTTATAACGTTCAATATTCTTTTTCATCAACTAATAAATCAGCATTATGGATTTTAGGCGGGTTAATGGCGGCTCTCGTCACAACCGGTGTCATTATACAGAAAAAATCAAAGGGCGGATTGCGGATCGGCAGCAAAAAACAAAGCCTTTCCACCCCAAAACCCCTGCCTGAGATAACTTTGGATGATGTAGGCGGTTTGCAATCCGATATCAAACAGGAAATCCTTCAGACACTTACTACACTAAAGGAACCTGAACGTTCAGCTAAAATTGGAATTAAGCCGCCTCAAGGCATTTTATTATACGGCCCTCCTGGAACGGGGAAAACGCTGCTTGCACAGGCAATTGCAAAAGAGCTTGGTGCAAACTTCTTCTCAACGAGCGGTTCAGCCTTCAACGAAATGTTTGTTGGAGTCGGTGCAGCCCGAGTCCGCAGCCTTTTCCAAAATGCACGTAAGCAATCGCCAGCTGTCATTTTCATCGATGAAGTGGACGCATTGGCTGGTAAAAGGAAACCCCATGGCGGGGAAGAAGGCGAAAAAACGTTAACCGAACTGCTTGTCCAATTGGATGGAGGCCATCCAAATGAAGGCATTTTATTCATTGCAGCGACCAACAGGAAAGATATGCTCGATGAGGCATTTCTACGTCCTGGCAGGATTGATTTCTCTTTCCAAGTCCCACTTCCGGATACACAAGGAAGAAAGGAAATCATCGATATCCATACGAAGGGAAAGCGTCTAGCGACAGATGTCCTGGCTTCCCTGGATGAGTTGGCTGAAAGTACATCCGGTTTCTCCGGCGCTGACTTAAGCTCCCTTTTCGATACTGCCTCACGTCATGCCCTGAGGAATGAACAGGATATGATTCGTAAACAGGATCTTGATTACGCCATTGACCGTACGATTCTTGGAGCGACATCACGTACCTTGAATGACGCGGATACGAAGCGGCGTGTGGCCATCCATGAAAGTGGACATGCCCTGATCGCTGCTTTGACAAAGCCTGGTTCCGTTAGAAAGGCTACCATCATTCCGCGTGGGGAAGCCCTTGGATATGTAGCGCCAATACCAAAAGAACTTCATCTGGCAACAGCCAGTGAATTGCTTGATCAAGTCAAAATGATCTTGGCAGGCGGCGTGGCGGAAAGAATGTATTTAGGGGAACATAGCATCGGTGTAGGCGGAGATGTACAGCAGGCGAAACATCTGCTGGAACAAATGGTCGATACCGGAATGCTTCAAGATGGATTTACCCTCACCTTCAATAAAGGTGAGAAGGAGCAAAAGATGCAGGAATTATTCACGAAAGCGATTCAGGAAACGGAAATGTTGATTGACTCGAATCGCCTACAGTATGAAGAGCTCGTTGAAGAGTTATTGAAAAAAGAGACACTTGAGGGAACTGAAGTTCAGCGTATCGTTGACGCTTCGGAAATAACCGGCATATGCTCGAATGCATAATACTCTTCCCACTAAGTCTTAAGAACTGATTTCCAGAGCCTGTTTGCAATAAAACAGGCTCTTTTTTTCATATGTGGTATTGAGCCGCAAAGCCAATCTTTAATTAATATTTTATGTAGGCAGTCCCTGTGCTGCTAGCAAAACAAAATGAAAGGGAGGTCACTGGCAAAATCACAGTGGCCTTCCTCTACCGGAAACCTGACTGAATGAGTTACTTATCCGCTTCTGACCTGTTTTACATCAAGGGATTTAGCCATATGTTGTTTCGGTATCTTGGCCTTAAAATCATCCTTTTTCAAACGCATCGCAAATAATAGGGCTATGACGAGCAAAGCCACAGAACCTAGGAGAGCAAATTGATAGGATATTAAAATAACATGGTGCTCCCCATTCGTTCCTATCGAGCTAGTGCCCACTTCCCCCAGAATGCTGGCTAGGATGGCTACACCAATGGCAGAGCCAATCCGGTTTTGGACATTGAACAATGTGGCCGCCATTCCCATCGAAGCAGAGTTGATATTGGTGAAAGTGGAAAACTGTACGGCCACAACAGTATGTCCCAAACAGATACCGACGCTAAATAATAAGGCACGAAGGAACCAGGGGTTGGCTGTCGGCCCGACAATGCTAATCAATGTATAAATGATGATTGTACCAAGCAGCCCTATCCGGATCACCTGATGTATGCCCAGTTTCTTCGTAGTCCAAGGCATCATCCGGGAGGCCACCATCAAACCTATAGCTTCCGGGAAAGTGGTCAGCCCGCTTTCTAAAGCTGAAGCATGAAGCGAACTTTGATACATTAACGGGAACACGAAGAGCATCCCCAATAAGCCCGCCATTGAAAATAATGAAATGATGCCCAATGTCCGAAACAATCGATCGGATAATAAACGCAAATCAAGCATCGGTTCGTTCACACGCAGCTCCAATAGAATAAATGAGAGAACAAGAACTGCACCGATAATTCCTGTATACATGATAACGGGGGAACCCCATCCTTTAGATGGTCCTAAGCTCATTGCATACATCAGCATGGAAAAGCCTGCAGCTGACAATAAGAATCCTGGAAGGTCCAATCTGCCAGCAGTTGATTCTTTATTTTCTTTTAAAAACCATACACCGAATATCAGGACCATAATTCCGAAAGGGACATTTATATAAAATGCCCAACGCCAAGACAGCTGCTCCGCAAGGAATCCGCCAACAATCGGACCAACAGCTGGTGCGAATGCTATGGGAAGCACAAGGGAACGGGACACCTTTGGGCGTTCTTCAACAGAGAACGTTCTAAATAATATGGCCATTCCAATTGGTGTAAGGATCCCGCCTCCTGCCCCCTGCAAAACCCTGAACAAATTCAAGGTTTGAAGATTATTAGCGAATCCGCATAAAAAGGAGGCTGCCGTAAAGACACCCAATGCCATCAAGAAGATGTTCTTGGTTCCAAAACGATCCCCAAGCCACCCAGCTACCGGAAGGAATACAGCCAGGCTTACTAAATATCCTACATTAATGCCACTGGCTGAAGAGGGATCAAGATTAAATTCACTACTGATCGTTGGCAGGATCACATTGACAATCGTCCCGTCCATCGAAACCATGAACATCGCTATGACATAAACGATGCTAACTACTATTTTAGGGTCCATTTGTATCCTTACTTTCATTTTGTTCCATCAATGCTAGCAACTAGTTTTATGTATTTCCAGCAGTCCTCTCGATATATCAATGACCAGCCTTCTGGAATAACCAAAAAGGTGGGCCAAAGGGAATTTCGACCTTCTTCAATTATAAATTCATTGTAGATCCCATTTTCATTCACGAAACGGTTGGTCATCAGTCATTGTCCTCCTTCATAATTTTTTCAAATTCTCGATAGTGAATGTTTGTTAGCAATCTCCTAGCCAACCAATAATGATAATCATTATCAATCATAATCTACAGGTAATGATATATATTTATAACTTACTGGTCAAGTGCCTTCCGTGGATTTACTGAGAAAGTCCTATTTCTTACCAGTCACATTTCTCTTCAAAGCAACACGCAAAGCCCTGTTAATCAAAGGCGGCAAAACTGAAAGATGCCCTTCCCCTTCAAACTCGTTGAATTGAACATTCACTCTGCTATCCTTCAAGGATAATCGTTTTGATAATTCCAAAGCATTTTCATTCATCCCGCTTTTATGGTTGCCTTCCAGCTCCCCCACGCCAAGCAAAAAGGAAATATCACCATCCTTTCCTTGATTCAATCGGGAAAGAAACTTCTCCTCCTCCTCACGGAACCACTTTTTGTTCCAATGGAGAGATGGGCTTCCAGCCATTTCGAAACCGGCAAATCGCCAATCTATCCGGTGGTCAAAGACAAAAGGTTTGGCTGGCAATGGCTTTAGCACAGAAAACGGAGATTTTATTATTGGATGAGCCAACCACCTACCTTGATATGGCACATCAACTAGAGGTTTTGCAAATAGTTGAAAAGCTTAATAAAGAACAAAAAATAACGACTGTCATGGTATTGCATGACATTAACCATGCGTCACGGTTCTCACATGAAATCATAACGATGAAGGAAGGGGAAATCGTTAAAATCGGTACCCCAGGGGAAATCATCACACCTGCCGTTTTAGAGGAAGTCTTTCGTATTCATGCAAGGGTGATGATAGATCCGGCCAATGGAGCACCCGTTTGTTTAGGTTATGACAATTTATCACAGCAAGAAGTATATAAAGAAGCCGTTTTATCCAATTGAAAGGTGTGGTTCGGAAAACGTATAATTCATCAAATGATATTCCCGAATCAACTGACCCAAACCAACACCTCCAACTCCTCAGGTATGGTTTCCATCTAAATTTTATAACATAGTTGATTGGAGAGGAAGGTACGGGACTCCTGCTTAGAAAAGCGCGTCTAGGGGAGACCCCGCAGGCGCAAGCCGAGGAGGCTCCCCGACCGACCGCGGAAAGCGAGTGCCTGGATTGGAAATCAACATCCAAATTGTACTAGCCATAAAAAAACTGCAGGCAAACTCACTTTAGTTTGTCTACAGTCTAAAGTCAAAAGGGATGTCGACAAGTCGACATCCCTTTTTTAACCGTTTTATAGTTTTTCCAACTGGATGATATCTGGTGTATTTGGTTTCTGGATCCCTGACTTTTGCAACTTCACTGCCGTTCCTTCAGGTAAGTTAGTGAATATAATAGGAGTGACCGTTGATGGTGCATTCCGTTTAATGAAGTCTAAATCAATTTCCAAAAGAGGTGTTCCTTTTGTTATTCTTTGGCCTTCTTGAACAAGAGCTGTGAACCCTTCTCCATTTAATTTAACTGTATCTAAGCCAACATGGATCAGAATTTCCAGACCATTATCCATTTTCAAGCCCAGTGCATGATTTGTCGGGAAGATACTTAGCACTTCCCCATCGATTGGGGATACTAGTTTTCCGTTGACCGGCTCGATAGCGAAGCCATCCCCCATCATTTTCATGGCAAACACTTGATCGGGAACTTGTTCTATCGGTAAAACGGTTCCTTCAATTGGAAGGACAAAGTCATTTGCACCCAAAGCTTGGTTTTCCTCTACTATATCCTCTGCCACTTGTGCAGAAGGACCTGCTTTCACTTGGCTTGGATCGACGCCATTCTTGACAAGTTGTTTCATTGCATTTGCAACGAATTCAACATTCGTTCCAACAATGACCTGTACACTCGATTTATTCAACTTCATGACACCGCGCGCACCATGCCGTTTTAAGGCTGCTTCATTCACATTTCCTGAATCGGCCACTTGTAAACGCAAGCGTGTTGCACAGTTATCAATTAGCTTTATATTCTCTTTACCGCCAAGATCTTGAATGAAAAGCGATCCCATATCGGTATATTTATCCCCTGTTTTTACAATTGTTTCTTCTTCCACTTCTTCCTCATCGTCTTCACGGCCAGGTGTTTTTAAATCCATGATCTTGATGACAAAATAGAAAATCACGAAGTAAACTGCCGCGTATATCAATCCAATCGGAATTAACCATAGCGGTTTTTGCGCAATACCAAAGTTCAAGAAATAATCAATGGCTCCTGCGGAGAATCCAAACCCATGATGGATATCCAATATAACAGCAAGTGCCAGAGAGACCCCGGTTAAAAGGGCATGTATTACATATAACACCGGTGCGATGAACATGAACAGAAATTCAATCGGTTCAGTGATTCCTGTAAGGAAAGAAGTGAAAGCCAACCCAACAAGCATCCCTGTCACCAATTTACGTTTCTCTTTCTTAGCAGCTGCAATCATCGCTAATGCCGCAGCTGGAAGACCGAACATCATGATCGGGAAAAAGCCGGTCATGAAGGGCCCAGCAGTCGGGTCCCCTGCGAAGAAACGATTTATATCACCCGTCGCTCCATTGTACTCACCAAAGACGAACCAAACCATACTATTCAAGACATGATGCAATCCTACTGGAAGCAATAAGCGATTCAATACGCCGAATACGCCGGCACCCAATGCCCCTGCACCTGTAATCCAGTCACCGACACTATTGATTACATCTTGAATCGGAGGCCACACAAAACCGAATATTCCCGCAAGTATGATCATCGCAAGCGAAGTGATGATCGGGACGAATCGTTTCCCTGAAAAGAATCCAAGCCATTCAGGGAGTCTTATGTCGGAGTATCTATTATATAGAAGAGCGGCAACTATACCCGATATAATACCGCCTAAAACAGCCATGTTGATTTCTTTATCAATCGCTTGTGTACCATTCGTTAATACAAAGTATCCAACAAGGCCTGATAATGCCGCAGCGCCACTTCCATCTTTGGATAATCCTATCGCTATTCCCAAGGCGAACAATATCGCAAGGTTATCGAATATCGCCTTTCCAGCTGCGGCAATAAAGGCAATATCAAGTAAATCCGGTTGCCCTAAACGAAGCAATAACGCGGCTGCTGGTAAAACGGCAATCGGTAACATTAAAGCTTTCCCAATCTTTTGTAAAAAATTTAACATCGAACTCATCTCCCTTGTACCTAACTTCTTTGATCAACAACAAGATGTATTAAGCGTTTTCATTTTATCAATATAATAACTTTTCTTTGGGATTATACTAGCACAGAAAATATATAGATGTCTATACCAATTTACTTGTAAATATACTATATTCTTCGAAAACAAAGTAAAAATATCATTTTTGTTCTTGATACTCCTTAACTGGTCTAGACAACTTTTAATAAAAACGATAAAATGAGGGCAAAATATATGAGACCATTTCATGACTCATTCATTAAGTTTTACTTTCATAAAGGAGATTATGTATGAAAACATTCATTATTAATAATCTAATGGTTTACAGCGAAAAGGAAACATACAAAAATGGATTCATTAAAGTCGTGGATGGAAAAATTGCCGAAGTTGGTCCAGTCAGCCAATACAAACAGGACGATGATGCCAAGGTAATTACTCTTTCACCGGATTATCAGGTAATTCCCGGTGCCATCGACATTCATATTCACGGAGCATCCAATTCCGATGCAATGGATGCCACACATGACGCATTATCCACAATGGCAAAGACCCTTCCTAAAGAAGGAACCACCAGCTTTCTGGCCACTACAATGACCCAATCCACCCAAGCCATTGAATCAGCACTTCTTAACGCTGGTAAATATATCGAGAATCAAACTCAAGAACACGCTGAAATAGTTGGAATTCATTTAGAAGGTCCTTTCATTTCACCGGCCCGTAAAGGAGCACAGCCTGAGGATTATATCGTTGATCCCGATGTCACTCTATTTAAAAAATGGCAGGAAATGGCCGAAAATCAAATCAAACTTGTAACGCTTGCTCCTGAACAACCGAACGGATTAGATCTTGCCGCCCACTTAAGGGGAACTGGCGTCGTCGCCTCCATCGGCCATTCAGATGCAACATATGACCAAATAGATGAAGCAATCCAGGCAGGGACTACCCACGTTACACATCTTTATAATGGGATGCGTGGACTCCATCACCGCGAACCAGGTGTTTTGGGAGCTGCTTATCTTCGAGACGAGCTATATGTTGAACTTATTGCTGATGGCATTCACTGCAGGCCGGAAATGATCAAGCTGGCATATAACCAAATTACCAGCGAACGAATGATACTGATAACGGACTCGCTTCGTGCCAAATGGCTTGAAAAGGGAACCTATGATTTAGGTGGTCAGCCTGTTAATGTTGACGAAACTAAAGCAACGCTTTCAGACGGCACACTAGCCGGCAGTATATTGAAAATGAACGATGCCATCAAGAACACAATGAAATATACCGATTGTTCCATGACTGACATTATAAAAATGACGGCGGAAAACCCTGCCAAACAACTTCGGATTTTTGACAGAAAAGGAAGCATCCAGGTCGGCAAAGAGGCAGATCTTGTAATATTGAATGATCGCTTGGACGTCGAAATGACGTTCTGCAGAGGAAATTTAGCTTTTAAAAAGGAGAATGTATAATGAATATCATACAAGTGCAGGACTACACGGAAATGAGCCGGACAGCCGCAGAAATATTGATCGGAAAAGTCAAAGGAAATCCAAATATCAAATTGGGCCTTGCAACAGGCGGTACCCCTAAAGGAATGTACGATAATTTGATTGAAGATCACGTGCGCAATCATACTTCATATGAACATGTAACGTCTTTTAATCTTGACGAGTATATCGGCTTAAAACCAAATGATCCAAACAGTTACCATTTTTATATGGATGACTCCTTATTCACTCACATCAATATAAATAAAGAGCGTACTCACCTGCCTAATGGCACAGCCGATGACACGAACGGAGAATGTCAACGGTATGACGAAATGATTGATTCCGTAGGTGGGATCGATCTTCAGATACTTGGCATTGGCCAAAATGGCCATATTGGTTTTAATGAACCTGGAACTTCCTTCACATCCGGGACACATGTCGTGACACTTGAAGATTCAACGCGCCAAGCGAATGCACGTTATTTCGACTCCATAGACGAAGTTCCGACACATGCCGTTACGATGGGCATTTCAACAATCATGAAAAGCAAAGAAATTCTGCTGCTGATTTCTGGTGAAGAAAAAGCCGAAACACTGAAGAAATTGATACACGGTGACATTTCCGAGGAATTTCCTGCATCTATCCTAAAAAAACATAATAGTGTTACAATTATCGCAGACCAAAAAGCGTTATCCGGAGTGATAATACCCTAAAGGAGCGAAAGTCGATGATTGATAAAAACTCACCTCTTCCGATTTATTTTCAAATCGAAGAACAAATAAAAAGAAAAATAGAAAACGGTGAGTTCCAAGCGCACGATGCCCTTCCATCTGAACGTGAATATGCCGAGCAATTCGAAATTAGCCGGATGACCGTCCGCCAAGCCATAAATAATTTGGTGAATGACGGATACTTATACCGTCAGAAAGGAAGGGGAACCTTTGTCGCCGATAAGAAATTGGAGCAGCAGCTCAATGGGCTGACCAGTTTTACCGAGGACATGAAGGCCAGGGGATTAAATCCAAGCAGCAAGCTGCTGAGCTTTGAAATCATTCCGGCAGATAAGAAGATTGCCAGTGAATTGCACATTTCCCTTTATGCTCCCGTTTATGAAATAAAACGCATTCGGTTGGCTGATGATGTTCCAATGGCGCTCGAGACCGTGTACATGTCTGCCAATTTAATTAAAGGATTAACGGAAGAAATCATTAACCTTTCCCTTTACCAGTATGTGGAGAACTACGTTAAACTAAAAATAGACTATGCTTCACAAACGTTGGAATCATCGATTGCTTCTGAATTGGAAGTGACCCATTTAGCAATTCCGAAGCACTCACCCATATTATTCATTCAAAGGAATACGTTCTTAATAGACGGAACTCCCCTTGAATATGTTAAATCGGCTTATCGTGCGGACAGGTATAAGTTCACTATCAACATAAGCAGATAAAATTGAATATTTTCATCACTATAGTCTTTTAATTGCCAAAGGTAATCGGAGGGTGTCACAAATATGAACTCATACTTTGAAGAAGTGCAGGTATTACTCACAATTGTGGGAGAACAGGAAAAGCAATCAATTAAGGAATCTGTGGAACATATCTCAAAAGCAGTCATGTCGGATGGGATCATCCATCTATTCGGGAGCGGGCACTCCCACATTTTGACCGAAGAGGTATTCTACCGGGCAGGTGGGTTAGCCGCAATTCGTCCAATTTTCGTTGAAGATCTAATGCTTTTTAAAGGAGCTTCAAGGGCATCCCAACTTGAACGCCAAAATGACCTATCAGAGAAATTCATGCATGATGAAGATATCCGTCCTGGTGATGTCTGTATTGTCATTTCGTCATCCGGCGTAAATCCCGTTCCGATAGATGTCGCCACTATCGCAAAAGAAAAAGGGGCATTCGTCATTGGACTAACATCACCGGAGTATGCAAAAAGTTGTTCTTCACGGCATAAACAGAAGCATTATCTCCACGATGTCGTTGATTTGGTCATAGACAATCATATTGCCAAAGGTGACACATTACTGAAATCAAATAATATACCTTTTGGTTCCGGATCGACCGTGGTCGGGGCCGTTCTCCTCAATATGGTTTTCACGCAAGTCATCCAAACGATTATTGAATCAGGGGAAACCCCTCCCGTATTCCTAAGCAGTAATATCGAAGGGGCAGATGAACACAATCAAAAGATCATCGCGAAATATAAAACAAGAATTCCCCAATTATGAAATGGAATACATAGTTTTTTTGTTTCGGTTGTTTATTTCTTACTGTAGGCAAACTCCATCGAGTTGGTCTACAGTTTTTTTGAGAGTTTGGAAGTTGACCGTTGAATTCCTCTGCAGGCACTCGCTTTCCGCGGGCGGTCCGTGAGATCCTCGGCGCCTTTAGCGCACGGTATGTCTCCCTTGGACTCTCTTTTCCGCAAGAGACCCGTACCTTCCTTTCCAATCAACAGAGTTTAAGTAATTAGACAGAACTCCATGTGCCAACAGTCTTTCTGCAACCTTTATTGAAAAGCTTTTCCATCCTATCTTAAGTAAAAGTTTCATTTAACGCATAGCATGTATTTGTTGATTCCACACATTCGTTTCATGCACCAGCAGACCGTAACAGATTTGTGTTGTAGACGAGTGTAACACCGATTGAGAAAGTTGTTAATCTTGAAGCTGTTGCAGATGCAGCTTACAAAACCAGTACGCCTGATTATGTGTATGATGGAACTTATGATTGTTATTTCTTCCCCCACCGGGTAAGCTTTTAAATCCATTTCCCATCTTATAATCATTCAAAAAGGGTTTCGGAATAAGAGCATTCCGAAACCCTTTATGTCTACAGTCTGGAGGCATCCGAATGGAGGCCTTCTTTATTTTATAGTCCCTTTTATTCCTTATTTTTTAAAAACGGCCACCAATTCGCGTTTCCAAACGTTGCAACCATCACCGGAATAAACAATGGCAAGATGACAAACGCATATAAAGCAAGCCCCACCAATATTAAAGTGGCTATTTCCAAGAGCGATAAAACTCCTGCTGGCATCATGGCAGCAAAGGTTCCGCCCAGAATGACAGCCGCCGAGATGATCACCGTTCCCATTTTTCTCATGGACAGTAACATCGCTTCTTTGACCGGCTTATCTTTCCACTCGTTAAAGCGATCCATCAAGAAAATGCTATAGTCAATGCCAAGAGCAATCAAGATGACGAAGGCAAAGAAAGGAACTGCCCAGCCAATGCCGGCATAACCGAGAATATTAACAAAAATCAACTCTGTAATGGCTGCCGCTGTATAATAAGTCAAAACGAGCGACACTATCAAATAGATAGGCATGATCAAGGATCGCAGCATGAAAAAGAGAATGATTGCAATACCCGACAGCATCAAAACGACCGTCCTTGAGAAATCCTCCCCAGACATCATGCCCAAGTCATGATGTGTACTTGTGATTCCCCCTATCGCCACCTGCGCGTTTTCAAGCTTTGTATCTTTCGTTACTCTTTCAACGGTTGCCTCAATCGAATCGATTTGCTCGATTGCTTCATTGGAATAAGGATTCGCCTTGAATACCACATCCATGGTCATGATTTTACCATCTTCAGATAAATACGCGTTCAATGCTTCCCCGAATTCTTCGCTTTCCACTACTTCTTTGGGAATGTACATGCCTGTTACCGTTTTATCCGTTTTTGCCAGCCCTGATAAATAACCCTGTGCGGACGATAGTCCATCATGGACTTCATTCAGACCATCAGCACTTTCATTTAAGCCATCAGTCAAATCAGTAAGCTGCCCGCCGAGGCTTGAAAAACCATTTAGGAGTTCTTGCTGCCCATTACTTAAGCTAGTAAGGCCTCCTTTAAATCCTGACAGATTATTTATGACTTCCCCCTGACCATTAGCCATGGTGCTTAGACCCTTTTGTAAAGTGTCAACGCCTGAAACCAATTGGTTAAGGCCCTCCCCAAGAGAATTTTGACCCTTTACGATTTCTTCCATATTTTCATTCGCCGTATTCAAACCGCCGGACACTGAACCAAGATTCCTATTGAGCTCTGAAAGGCCTGCTGCCATGGGCTCCAAGCCACCCTGTGCCCCTTGCACTGTTTGCTTGATCGTTTGATAGGACTGATCAGCCTGTAATTCTGGATGAGTGGCTTCCATTTGCTCAAAGGAAGGATTTAAACCGGCAAGGCTTTGTGATACACCCGTAAGGTTAGTTTGAATTTCTTTATATCGACCTGTGAGCTCACTTAACCCATTAGCTGATTGTTTATAGCCTTCGAGAAGCTGCCCGCTTCCGGTGGCGAGCTTATCCAAGTTTGCCTTGACCTCATTCAATCCGTTTTTTATGTCCCCGGTCCCTGAAGACCCATCGCGGATGCCTGCTTCAATGCTTGTTAATGCCTTCTCCACCTGACCTACGCCGCTCTTTAATTCATTGGTCCCGGATATGAGCCCCCCTATTCCGTCCGTCGCTTGCTTCAATCGCGGTCCTGAATCGGAAAGCTCACTGCCTGCCGTTTTCAATCCATCGCTTATTTGTTTAATGCCTTCATTTCCTTCCCCAATTCCCTTTTCCAAGGTTTCGGCCTGGTTCGCTACAAATAAATCCTTAATCGGTTCACCTGTCGGGCGGGTCATGGATCGAACTACATCGACTTCATCCACCTTTACTACTTCCTGGCTGATTTTTTCAGCAAGTGCGACGTACTCTTCCGAATCCATGCGTTCGTCATTCTTTATGACAATCTGTGTTGGCATCGATTGTCCCGGTCCGAATTCATCGGAAATGATATTAAATGCCATGATGGAAGGAACATCATCACCCGCTTCTTCAAGGGAGTTATATGAAATCTTCCCATCATATATAAACAAAAAGGGAACACAGACGATTGCAACAATCACCAGCGCCAACAATGGACGGTTCAGGGAGAAGTTACCGAGAATTCCCCATAGTTTACTTTCACTATGCTCAAGTTTCCCTTTTGCCGGCCAGAATAGCTTTTTGCCAAGAACCGCCATGAAAAATGGAACGATCGTATAAAGGGTGATCATTAAAATGAAAACCCCTATGGCAACGGCCGCCGCAGATTGATAGAGCTTAAAAGTGGAAAAGCCAATTGCCGCAAAACCAATCATTACGGTCAGCCCGCTGAAGAAAACAGTCTTACCGGAGGTTCGGTACGTCTCAACGATCGCTTCATGCAAGGACTCCTGTGACGATAGCTCTTCCTTGAAACGACTAAGCAGCAGGATGCAATAATCAGTCCCGATTCCAAATAAAATACCTACCAGGAATATTTGGGTGTAAGACGAAATCGGAAAGTCCCATTTATCCACCAGGAATGAGACGATGGATTGTGAGCATAAATAAGTGAAACCTACTGTTACCAACGGAATGATCGGTGCCACCACTGAACGGAAGACTATCAGCAATACAGCCAGAATGAAGACCACCGTGATGCCTTCAGTTTTCTTCAGCCCTTCTTGGGAATTGGCATTAAGATCTTCATCGATCATCCAGCTGCTTGTGTAATAATGCTCGACATCCACTTGCTCCAGCTCTTTATAAAGGGCATCGATCACTTCCTTAGCTTCCCGGTCCCCCTTGACCATCGTGATGGATGTCAAAACCGTTGTTTCGTTCTCCGAGACCAACTGACCTTTTAGCGAGGGCTCTTTAAAATGGGTCATGACCTCTTTGATGCCAAGCTCTGCTTTATTCTTTTCAAGCTTTTGGATCGCTATCTCAATCTCTTTCAATTCCGGGGAAGACAGCTTCTTATCACCATGAAATACGAGAGCCACTTGTGACTCATCCTTATCCTGAATCTCTTTCATTAGCTCATTGGCCATCCCAGAGGAATACTCTGCCGGTACATCCAGCTGGCCCTTATTCCGGACAAGCTCCGCCATATCCGGTGCCGCAAACAATAAACCTGCCGTAATGGCAATCCAAGCGATAATGACCAGCCATCTTCCCTTTATGATCCCCCTCATTTATATTCCTCCCATTCCTCATTCTTCATTTGAATGAAAATTTGTGAAAGCTTCTCATATGTATCAAGGAATTTAACAATCTCTTCATAATCGAATTTCGTCATGATGCTCTCTACCAATTTATGAATCTTATTTTCCGTTTCCTGTAACAACGCTTCCCCCTCTTTGGAAAGCTTCAAATGAAAGACCCTTCGGTCAACCTGGTCCTGTTCCCGTTCTATCAATCCTTTGCCTTCCAGCCTGTTGATGTTGGACGTGACGGCACTCTTATTAATATAAAAGGCATCACTGATTTCCGTCGATGTACACAACCGCTGTTGTTGAATGAACCGTAAAGTATAGTATTGTTCGTTCGTCAGCACATCACAAATCTGATCTTTTATTAAAAGCTCCCCCATCTTATTTACATAGAAAGAAACCTTCATATATCGATCAATCAATCCAGAAACTTTTTCATTAGACATCGTTGCACCTCCCAAAAAGTAGTTCAGTCATTTAACTATATGTAGAGTACTATTGTTTTATTTATCATGTCAATCCCATGATAGTTTATTATTTCCAGTTTAACTTATGGTAAATAAGGGAAAACCCAAAGTAAGCAAACAATCTACTATTCTAAAGGAGGAAATATAAATGACTCAAACAACTATCGAAACTCAAACGAATAGCAAACTTTTAAAAGGGATTTTAATCGGAGGGCTTGTCGGCGGTGCATTGACCTTGCTTGACTCCAACACGAGAAATAAAGTAAAGCGATCTGCCATCCTTTTAAAAGACAACTCCATGAATATGATTGAACAGGTCAAGGAAAATCCCGGCGAAATGAAGGAACAGATGGTATCAGGAGTCAAAGGGGCAACGGAGACGATTAAAGAGGCAATCAATGACGTTGAAACACTATATGAAACCGTCAATGAAGACGTGGTGGGTAAAGTATCCGAAGTAAAGGATATCTCCACTGATGCCCTTGGTACAGCGAAGGACGCAACAAGTGAATTAAAAGACATCAGTTCAAAAGTGGTCGTTGCCGGTAAACAGCTGAAGGAAACGCCAGCACAATCATTGAAATCCGATAATGTTATAGGTGAAAAAGAGAGTGATGAAATCGTTAAAAAATCAGGATTATCCAATCAAAAGTCCATCTCATCCAACTTCTAATATATAAAAAAGCTGAGGCATTATGCCTCAGCTTTTTTTGTAGAGAAAATGGGCCCGGAAAATGTGCGCTTCATCAAATGAAGTTCCCGAACAACCAAAACAACACCTTCAACTAAATAGGGATGGTTATATCTAAATTTAAAAACAGAGTTGATTGGAGTGAAAGGTACGAGACTCCTGCTTAGAAAAGCGCGTCTAGGGGAGACCCCGCAGGCGCAAGCCGAGGAGGCTCCACGACCGCCCGCGGAAAACGAGTGCCTGAAGCGGAAATCAACATCCAAATCGTACAAGCCATAATAAAAGCTGAGGCATTTTGCCTCAGCTTCTTTGTTTCGGTATATCCTTCACTTGATACCTTAGTTAGAGTCTTCCAATTTATTCGTTATATCATGGTCTTTTTTCACTTCGGCTAACCAAACTGGATATTCCTCTTGTAATCTTTCAGAAAGAAGCGTTTCTTTAATTACTTCTTTACTGTCTTCTAAATTAGCTTTTTTTGCTTCCTTCTTACCGGTTACTTTTATGATATGGTACCCATATTCGGTTTTGACTGGATCACTGACTTTATTTTTATCAAGATTAAAGGCAACATCTTCAAACTCTTCCACCATATCGCCTTTCCCAAAATACCCTAGGCTTCCACCGTTATCCGCCGTTTCAGTATCAGTGGAATATTCAGCTGCCAACTTAGCGAAATCACCGCCTGCTGCAAGTTCTTTCGCAACCTTTTTAGCCGTTTTTTCGTCTTCGACTAAAATATGACTAGCTTCCACTTGTTCCGCTTGAGCAAATGTATCTTTATTATCTTCAAAATACGTACTGATTTCATCGTCCGTCACGGTAATTCTCGGTTCGACCAGTTTTTTCGTTTGCAGGTAAACCACGATGTCCTTTTTTAAGGCATCCATTGAAGAACCGCTTGCTTCCAATTGTTCTTTTAACGACTTTTCATCACCATAGGACTCAACCATAACATCGATTTCTTTCTGGATTTCTTCATCCTTAATTTTGATTCCTGCTTTTTCCGCTTCCAATTCCACCAATTTATTCGTAATTAACAGGTCTAAAGTATCTGCTCCGTATCCCGCAACAAGCGCGTCATACAGCTCATCCTCATTGATTTTCTCGCCATCGATACTCGCAATTGTCTTATCCATGGACGAAATCATCGCAAATGCCATGATCCCGGCAATGATTAAAATGCTCCCTGCCCAAATATATGCCTTCGTGCTTTTTAATAGTTTCATGAATAATCTCCCTTAAGTTTTCTATTATGATAGCTTGGAAATATTAATTAATCCTTAAGATTTTAACTCAACCTTCAGGATGCACTAACTCAATCATTATACTAACATACTTATATCCCAACAGATATTTTAGAGTATTTCATTCTGCTACAGATTTTACATTAAAATTTTGGTTGATCATTACAAAATACGGTATTATACCGTTATATCAACTTTTGATATATAGGTAACAGAGTGTAATTCGGCCTTTACTCGTGAGTTTCGAGCAAACTAAAAAGCATGGTGTACGGAGGGAATTCCTACACCATGCTTTATTTATTTTGTTATTTACGATGCATCTTGAATTCAAGGAAGAGTTCATTGTAACGGGCCAAGTTTTTCTTCCCAAGGTTTTCGTACACTTCCAGTTTCTTCGTCAGTTCAGGTGATGGATAGAACCGTTCATCTTTCACCACTTCTTCAGGCATATATTTAAGTGCTTCTTTATTAGGTGTCGAGTAACTTACATATTCAGCATTTTGAGCTGCAACTTTCGGGTCCAGCATGAAGTTGATGAACTGGTGGGCCGCATCGACATTTTTCGTTGTTTTCGGGATGACCATATTATCAAACCATAAATTGGACCCCTCTTTTGGAACAACGTATTCGAGATCTTCATTTTCAGCCATGATTTCAGAAGCAACTCCCGACCAAACAAGGCCAATCGCCGCCTCCTGGGCTTCCAATAGCATGCGGCTTTCATCTCCCACTATCGCTTTAATATTCGGGGTGAGGGCATCAAGTTTGGTTTTTGCCTCTTGAAGGTGTTCTTCATCTGTATCATTCAATGAATAATTCAAAGAGTTCAGACCCATGCCCATCACTTCTCTAGCGCCATCCGTCAAAAGGATTTCATTTTTTAAATCTTTATCCCATAAATCCGCCCAGGCCGTTATTTCTTTGCCACCGAGCATCTTGGAATTGTAAACAATTCCAACTGTTCCCCAGAAGTACGGGACGGAATATTTATTCTCAGGATCGAATGGCAGATCGATGAATCGCTCATCGATATTTTTCAAATTCGGAAGCTTGGAATGATCCAAGGGAACCAGCAAGTCTTCTTGCCTCATCTTATCGATCATATACTCAGACGGAATGGCAATATCATAAGTGGTACCGCCCTGTTCAATTTTAGTCATCATGGCCTCATTCGAATCGAACGTCTCATAAATGACCTTTATACCTGTTTCTTCTTCAAAACGATCGATTAGATCCGTATCGATGTAATCGCCCCAATTATAGATGGTAAGCGTATTGCTGCTCGTAAATCCCTGCGCTGAATTCAATCTTGAAATCGCATAAAGCAGCAAAGCGGATACGAGGGAAATGAGCAAAAACATTTGGAGAAGCCTTTTCATCGTTTCCCCCCCATTCCCGTTTGCCTAACACGTTGAGTTATAAAGTAATAGACGACAACCAACAGCAGTGTCACGACGAACAGCAGTGTCGATAGTGCATTGATATTCAATGAAATTCCACGGCGGGCCAATGAATAGATTTCCACGGAAAGAGTTGAGAAACCATTACCGGTCACAAAGAACGTTACCGCAAAATCATCAAGTGAATAAGTCAATGCCATAAAAAAACCAGCAAAGATACCTGGCAAGATGTATGGAAGGATGACCTTCGTCAATACATCCCACCGGCTTGCCCCTAAATCCCGGGCCGCATCAATTAAAGTAGGGCTCATTTCCTGAAGTTTCGGAAGGACCAGCAGCACAACGATCGGGATACTGAAGGCGATATGTGACAACAGTACCGAGTAGAATCCAAGCTTGATCCCGGCCATTGTGAATAAAATCAGGAAGGAAGCACCGATGATCACATCGGGACTGACAATCAATACATTATTCAATGACAATACCGTATTCTTAGCTTTACTGCTCGTAAAGGAGCGAATTCCAATTGCCCCTATCACCCCGATGATCGTTGCGATCAGTGCAGATAATAAAGCTATCACAAGTGTATTCAATACAATGATCAACAGCCTCGTATCTTGGAACAGCTCCTTGTACCACTCCATCGTGAACCCTTTGAAGTCATACATCGTTCCACCGCTGTTAAAAGAGTAAAAGACTAAAAAGAAAATCGGTGCATAGAGAATGAGAAAAATCAAAACGAGAAACGCTTTTGATATTGGTGATAATTTATTGCCCAATTTACACACCCTGCTTTCGGTTACCCGTTACAAACATAATCAGGAACATTATAATAATCAAAAATACCGCGATCGTGGAACCCATTCCCCAATCCTGTGTTACAAGGAAGTGCTGCTCGATAGCCGTACCAAGCGTAATGACTCGGTTACCGGCAATCAATCTTGTAAGCATGAACAATGAAAGTGCCGGGATGAAGACTACTTGGCATCCCGTCTTTACCCCATCTAATGTCAACGGAAAAATGACACGGCGGAATGTCATCCATCGGGACGCTCCCAAGTCATTGGCCGCATCCAAAAGGGTTGGATTCATTTCATCAAGCGCATTGAATATCGGTAAAATCATAAACGGTATGAAAATATAAACCGAGACGAATATGAAGCTGAAATCCGTAAAGAGAATCTGCTGCTTTCCGATTCCTACTGCCTCCAGAAAACCATTCGCCACACCATACGTGCCAAAAATTCCAATGAAGGCATAAGCCTTCAAAAGTAAATTGATCCAGGAAGGCACGATAATCAGCAAAAGCCACAATTGCTTATGCTTGGTTTTCGTTAACAAATAAGCTGTCGGGTAAGCGACTAAAAGGGATATCCCCGTAATCAGGAAAGCATACCAAAATGAGCTTAATGTCATTTTTAAATATACTGGCGTAAAGAACTTTTGATAGTTAATCAATGATAAATTGCCTTCAATGTCAAAGAAGGAATAGTAAAGGATTAACAAAATGGGTGCGATCACGAATAAAGCAATCCATAAGACATAGGGTATGAAGTAAATATTACGGGATATTTTATTCTTCATGACTTTCCCCATCATGATACGCTTCCAGACGCTTATCGAATTCTTCTTCAGTTTCACCCAATCGCATGACATGGATCGATTCCGGTTCGAAATAAAGACCTATTTCATCTCCGACTGCCACTTTTTTCGTTGATTGGACAAGCCATTCATTTCCATCATGGTCATAACAGCTGATTTCATAATGAACACCGCGAAATAGCTGGGAGTCCACCCGAACTTGCAGTTTTCCGCGATCGACGGAAGTAATCTCCAAATCTTCCGGGCGGATGACAATATCGACAGCTTCATTACTGTTCAATCCTTGGTCAACACACTCGAACTGTCTGCCGACGAATTCCACGAGGTAATCTTCAATCATTTTTCCTTTTACAATATTGGACTCACCGATGAAATCGGCAACGAATCGATTCAGCGGTTCATCATAAATATCCGTAGGGGTCCCGCTTTGCTGGATTTTCCCTTTGTTAAGGACAAAAATCTCATCTGACATCGCTAATGCTTCCTCTTGGTCATGAGTGACGAAGATAAACGTGATTCCCAGCCTCTGTTGCAGCTCCCGCAATTCATATTGCATTTCTGTACGCAATTTCAAATCAAGGGCAGATAGCGGTTCATCCAGGAGGATGACTTCAGGTTCATTAACAATAGCCCTCGCAATCGCTACCCGTTGCCGCTGACCGCCGGACATTTCCCTGATCTCCCGTTTTTCATACCCCTCCAAATTAACAAAGCTGAGGGCTTCCTTCACCTTGATTTCCACTTCCGAATTCTTCATTTTTTTGATCCGAAGACCAAATGCTACATTTTCAAACACATTTAAATGCGGAAACAGTGCATAATCTTGAAATACCGTATTCACTTGCCTTTTATTGGCTGGCACATCATTGATCTTTTTCCCTTCAAAGTAAATATCACCTTTGGAAGCTTCCGTAAATCCGGCAATCAAACGAAGGATCGTGGTCTTCCCACACCCGGAAGGACCCAATAGCGTATAGAACTTCCCTCTCTCGATTTCAAAACTAACATTATCGAGAACCACCGTTTCATCATCAAATTGCTTCGTAACCTGATCGAAGCGTATTATATTCCCATTTGCCATAGCTTCTTCCCTCTCTCCATTCCCTTACTCATCAATCTTCAACGATTGCATTTTTTTGAATTCTATAAGTATGATTCCGTCACCACGAGTAATAACTCGGACGGACCTTCAAAATCATTGATGATTTGATGTTCATCTGAAGCATGAAAATAAATCGATTCCCCTGCCTTGACGAAATACGTATGTGTACCCAGCTTTACAATGACTCTTCCGCTTAATACATAACCGAATGTTTCCGACAAGGATGGTTCAAATTGTTTGAACTCCCCTTTTTCCTGGAGAGTCAGGCGAATAGGTTCCATTTCCTTTTCATTCGATTCAGGCACGAGCCACTGAATTTGGTATCCCCGTTCTTCATCGATGAAAAATGTTTGTGCTTCTTCTTCATACACTACTTTTTGGACTTGATCCTCATCATCGAAGAACTGTTTAGGCTTGCAGCCGAGTACTTCTAAAATATTGAAAAGAGTTTCAATCGAAGGGGAACTAAGATCCCTTTCCAACTGTGAGATATATCCTTTGCTTAAATCCGTTCTTTCGCCCAATTCTTCCTGGGTCAATCCTTTTTTCAAGCGAAGGTTCTTTATTTTTTTTCCAATTTGCATTCCATAACCCTCAATCGGTTTACTTATAGTAAACACACAGTAGATAAAGTTTTATATAAGTAAACTTTCAGTTTAATTTTACGAATATCATTATACAGGAAATGCCGGAAACTTCAAACGGAATTTCCGGCATTCATTAAAAAAAGGACTGCCGTCTGGCAGTCCCCCTTTTACAACTTCAGACATATCTCTTGCGCTTTCTTTTCCCCATCAGCAATACAGTCCGGGATTCCGACACCATTGTATGAACAGCCCGCAAGTAAAACATTCGGATAATTCTCGGAGATTTTCGCCTCCAGGGATTGAACGATTTGAGGATGTTTAATATGGTAGTTCGGCATATTTTCATGCCATTTCGTCACTTCACTCGTAATTGGATTCCCAGAAATGCTTAGACTGTTCTTAATGTCGTGTAAAGCCACAGAGATCAATTCCTGGTTTGTAAGGGACCGTAATCTTTCATATTCCGGACTTGAGCTTTTATAAAAAAGCCTTACCAAAAGCTGACTGTTTTCAGAAGTATGCTCCCATTTCCGGCTTGTCCAGGTACATGCATTGCAGATCAAATCACTATTATCACCTGCAATGAAACCTGTCCCGTCTTTTGGAAGCATGCTGTCCGGGATATCGAATCCAAGATAAACGCTAATCATCGAACTATTGATCAAGCCGTCGAAATCCTCATCCAACTCCCGATCCCCCAATAATTTCTGGGCAATTGTATGCGGTGTACTCAATACGATAAAGTCCGTTTCCAGCGTTTCACCGTTTGCCAATGAAACGATGTACGCCTCATCATTTCTTCCGATTTCATCTACACTGACCCCTTTTAATATCTCGACCATATCGAGGCTTTCCTCTATTCTTTCCACCAGTGTTGATAAGCCATTTTTAAACGAAAGGAACTTCTTATTCCCCTTGCTTTTGTATTTCTGCTTATTTTCCGATAGGCCTCGTATTATACTGCCATATTCATTTTTATAATCCAGCATCTCCGGCAGTGTTTTGGCAATGGTCAATTCATTTAATTTTCCTGAGTAAACACCTGATAGGACTGGCGATATCTGCTTTTGCACCAATTCCTTGCCTAAGAAACTTTCAAGAAATAAACCGATGGAGTCATTCTTCGTAAATGTCTCATTTTTTGTGTAGAAATCCTTTAAGGCGTCGACCTTCCCTTGGGCGGAAACCAGATCACTTTTGGCCAGTGACTCCAGGCTCATTGGTATTCCGAATAGGGCATCTTCGGGGATTCCCTTCAGCATCCCATCAGTATGGATGAATGATTTTCCCGTCGTATTATAGACGACTTGATCCTCCAGGTTCAATTCTTTAAGAAATGGCTGTATATTCTGTTTCCGGGCAACGATCGAATCGGCCCCCGCTTCAATTTTAAAAGGACCATCGTGCACAGTCCTTATTTTACCGCCTAGTTCCTCATTTCCTTCTATTAATATTAATCGTACGGAGAGACTCCTCGCTTTAACTGCCTTTTGTAAATAATACATGGTTGATAAACCGGTAATGCCTCCACCTACGACTACGACTGTTTTCATTAGGACTACACCTCGATTAAGATTTTGCAATAAGTAAAGTGTACCATAAGGCAGCAGCATTATTAAAAGCAGCCCTTCTAAAATCATCGGATACATAACGAAACCTGTAACAAATTGGACAAAAAAGACCTCCCCTTTTGGAAAAGTCCATTAGCCAATTTTATTTGTTATTCCTCCCCTTATTCGATATCCTTGTTCACCATATCCAATCTATATTCCATTATCTCCATCAACCCGCTTCTGCCTTCCTTCTGAATGCCTGTATCCTGAAACCCCGATTTCGCATAAAGCGTTTTTGCGTTCACGTTCATGACGTCCACTGCCAGAATGATCGAATCCTTGTTTGGAAAAATCCCTTTTGCGAATTCCGGAAGGCTTTGCAAGGCTTTCTTTCCAATCCCTTTTCCCTGATGTTTTTGATCAACAAGGAATCCCCGGAGCAATATCGCTTTTTTATCGCTGGTGAAAGGGGTGATGTTTTCGCCAATGTGTAAAACGAAAAAGCCAACTGGGATACCCTTAGCCAATATTACGACAGGGTGCCTGTCGCAATCTTCCCGGCAATATTTCAGTGACTCATCCGGCAGAGCTGAAAAAGGGGTTTGTGTATTCGGTAAATAAAACTGGGAAAGCTGGTTAAGGTGTTCCGGTAAATAAGGCATTAAAGTTATGGTCTCGATTTCCTTTTCCATTAAGCACACTCTCTTTCATCAATTATTGGATACAATAATGATTCGATGCCCCGTCGGATATTCCCTTCCCAAACCGGAAGGAGCACTGTCGAATATATCGACAGTGCTCCTTCTGTATAATCAATGTGTATTTTCATTGATAGTCAGTGCTTCTCGTAAATTTATTTGCTGGCGGAGTATGTTGGCAACATCACGGGAGATTTGTCGTTTTTCAAACATATCCTGCACTTCGTCCCGTTCTGCCTGGATCGCTTTATAGAACAGCTCTCTTTCATACTCGGCCATTTTACTCGGGGTACGTCCTCTGTTCTCACGCTTGCATTTTAAAATTAACACTTTATACTCGTCTATGATCATCGAGGATGTCTTATGATTATCGGCTGTAATTCCGGCCTGTATCTCTTGGATGGCGGCTTTATACATCCTGATTTTAAGATCCCTGACCTTTTCCAATCTCTTAAGATTGATTTTTCTTATTTCACTTTTATTAGGGAAAAATAATTTTAAAACCCTCAGCATACTTCTCCTGAACAGCGTTACTGACCTAAAAAAACGGAACTTCAGTCGATTTGTTACGGCACCTTCCATACGCTGGATATATTCCTTGCATATATACGCCGTCTCCCGGTCCACTTTTTCATCCTTAATAAGTTTATCCAGGAATCTTTGCTCTGCTTCAAGGGCCTTGAAGCGAAGATCCTTCTCTTCTTCCCTTAATGCAGCCGGTTCTTTCTCCTGTTCTACATAGGACAGTTCATTGATCTTGGTACAATACCTGGAAATGATCGACAAAGCCGCTTCCCGGTTTTCATCTGTCATTTGGGACTCAATCACCCGAATAGCGGCTTGATGTGATTGGATGGCAGCAGCTTTCGTTTTGTCAGCCTGCTTATCCACCACTTCCTCTTCTTCCGATCGTGCCACGATTGGCAGAAATACACTCGCAACAATCAGTGTCAGCAATATGACACCTGCTGCAATGAAAATGATTAACGAACGCTCAGGAAAAGGACTTCCATCTGCCAACACATATGGAATCGAGAACGAACCCGCTAACGTTACAGCTCCGCGAACACCGGAAATGGTAATGATCCCGGCCGCTTTGAAGTCCGGTTTTTGGGCTCCAGCTTTTTTCGTCATCCAGCCAATCGACCAGGCAGCCGTAAGCCAAATGAATCGTAAAGCGAAAAGGAAAAGTGTAATGATCACGATATAAAGGATCACTTGTCCATTATTAAAGGCTGGATCTTGAAAGATCGTTTTCGCAACGCTTGGGATTTGCAAGCCAAGCAAAACGAATACAAGACCATTCAATACATATAAAATGACGGACCAGGTACTCTTTGAAACGACTTGAAGTTCCACTGTTGGTGAAATTTCCCGATCTCGTTCAATGGCATGGACAATTCCCCCAGCCACGACTGCCAAAATCCCAGAAAGGTGGAAATGTTCCAC
This sequence comes from Peribacillus sp. FSL M8-0224, assembly GCF_038003055.1. Taxonomy (NCBI): domain Bacteria; kingdom Bacillati; phylum Bacillota; class Bacilli; order Caryophanales; family Bacillaceae; genus Peribacillus; species Peribacillus sp. FSL M8-0224. The sequence goes on along the minus strand of NZ_JBBOOJ010000001.1, from coordinate 5,504,949 downwards.
AGCGAGGAAAATAATAAAAGGAGTCAGGATTTGGATAAGCATATGCATCGTGACATCTTCCATCCCTAAACGGCGAAGGAATACGCGAAGCCTGATAATGATGAAAGCTAGTACCGCTCCACCTACAAACCCACCAATTGCAATCCATATGAAACTGAAGGTTGCGTCGACTAAGGAGAAAACACCTGTGACTGTAGCTGCAACGGCAAACTTAAAGGCAACTAAACCTGAGGCATCATTCATCAGCCCTTCGCCTTCGAGAAGGTGCATGATGCTCTTCGGCAATTTGACCCGACTCGCCAAAGCGCTTACTGCCACTACATCCGTAGGTGACAAAATGGCCGCCAAAGCGAACGCTGCCGGCAATGGGATCGAAGGGATCATCCAATTAATTAAATATCCGCCTGCCCAAACCGTTATGAATACGAGGCCCAGTGCAAGCATCAGAATGGGTGCTCTCAACTTCCACAGTGCTGTTCGGGGTACATTTTTGCCATCATTGAACAATAGGGGTGCGATGAATAATAGCAAAAATAATTCCGTCTCCATCTCAACATGCATACCCAGGGGTAAAAGTGCCAATATGACACCGAGTGCTATTTGTATTAATGGTACAGGTATAAAGGGTATAAAATGGTTAATTACATTAGACACTCCAATCAATATAAGAAGCGCTAATATAACAAGAAAAAACTCCATACAAACATCTAACTTCCTCTCTCATCTATAATCATAACTATAAGCGTAACATATTTATACCCAGTCAATCATGCATTAACTATTCTAACCTGGAATCCCTCTGAATAATGATACCTTTTATCAAAAGCGAAGGAGCTTACGTTGTGTACGATGAACACCCGCAAAGATAAAAGCTGATTGGCTAAACCATGATCAGCTTTCCCCACATGTTGAAAGAAATGGGAACTAAACGACTCATTTAGTTCCCGGGACGAATAGACGAAGATGTTTATGCAGTACAGTTGCCTGGCAAGGTAGAAGAATGCCTTCATCGCCATCGATATTGACTGCAAGTTCCTCTGACGTGGTTAAATGGAGCTTGGATGTTTTAATATATTCAACTTCGTCATTCCCCATGATCTCCCCCCTGATCAAACTGGGAATGATCTTGACGATGAGAGGAAGAGATAAATCCTTAATGATGAATGTGTGCAGCTTTCCATCATTCACTTCCGCCTCTGGTGCAAGTTGTTCAAAACCGCCGACAGAGTTAGTCATGGTTGCAATTAGTAAATGAGCCTCCCCCATCCACTTCCCGTGATCATGTTCAACCGTTAAAGGAAACGGAGTCTTTTTAATGATCGCTTTTGCTCCTTCAATGAAATAGGCAAAAGACCCAAGACGGGTTTTTTGTTCAACGGTAACATTATAGGTGGCCTCCGCGATTGCCCCTACCGCCAACACATTCATGAAGTAACGGTCATTGATCTTCCCTATGTCCGATTCCTTAATATGCATATCCTTCAATATCTCGATGGCTGCATTGGGATTCAGTGGTATTCCCAAAGACCTGGCGAAATCATTGATGGTTCCTAGTGGAATGATCCCGAAGATAGGCCGATGCTGCTGTTCGCCCAAGCCATTCACTATCTCGTTCACCGTTCCATCACCACCCATGGAAATGACAGCATCGAATCTATCTGCACAGGCCTCCTTTGCAAAACCCGTCGCATCCCCCTCTCCTTCCGTTTTACGAACGCATACCTCATCAAAAAGTTGCCCTAGTGCCTTTTCCGCTTTCGGCAAAATCTTCCCTGCCTTTTCCTTGCCTGAAGATGGATTGACGATAATCATCGCTTTCGACATATGCTACCTCCCATTATTGTACTTCTACTAGCAAGTTACCTCTTTACTGAAGTATTAAAACCATACTGACAGGAACTTACATATAATCGCTGCCGTTTGGATTTGGCTGACACTTTAGAACAAGCTCTTTTATGTTACATCGACTGTGAAACAGGCATTCAATAATCACTCAACTTCCTGTTTCCCATCTGTTATATTAATGCCCCACTCAACACATTGAAAATTGTTTGTCCGTTTCAGTCCCTGATTGTTTTTTCGTTTTATAAAAAGCATTATTTCTTTCATTTCCTACTTGCCGTGGAGAAAAATAAAAAAATATACAGATGATAAATCCCTTTCCAATAGGGTTTTCACACTATGGGTGAAAAAAATTTCAAATTTTCTGTAAAATACCTATACATTTTTCAGATTCGGGTATATACTGTATTATAACAACAAGCAAACAGCAAAAACTGTACTATAAAGAGGGGGGGAGCGAGACATGCAAGCAAATCAATCAGATTTACTCATAATCGATTCATTTAAACATTGCCCGGAATGTGGTGAAACACAGGTGGACCATTCAAATTCCTATCTGATGGAATGCGATCGCTGCCTTTCCAAACGTGAAGAATAAAGCGACCGGAAAATATATCTAACATTAAAAGGAGGAAATCATCATGCAAATGAAAAAATCCATTGAGTTTTTTAACAATATCCCTGCTAAACATTGCCCTGAGTGCGGTGACCATATTATCGAGCATGCTGAATCCTACTTAATGGAATGTGACCGCTGCCTTTCCAGACGCGAAGACTGATTAAACCAAAATCAAAAAGGAGGAACCATCATGCAAACTATAAATCCACTGGAATTCTTCAGGACACTGCCACCTAAACAATGTACGGAGTGCGGAACCCATATCACTGAACAAGCTGAATCTTACTTGATGGAATGTGACCACTGCCTTTCCAAACGCGAAGACTGATTAAAACCAAATCATAAGGAGGAATCATCATGCAAACCAAAAATCCACTGGAATTCTTCAGGACACTGCCGCCTAAACAATGTACGGAATGCGGGACCCATATCATTGAACAAGCTGAATCCTATCTCCTGGAATGTGACCGCTGCCTTTCCAAACACGAAGACTGATTAAACCAAATCATAAGGAGGAATCATCATGCAAACCAAAAACCCATTGGAATTCTTCAGGACACTGCCGCCTAAACAATGTACGGAATGCGGGACCCATATCATTGAACAAGCTGAATCCTACCTCTTGGAATGTGACCGCTGCCTTTCCAAAAAAGATGAATATTAATAAAAGATGCTGACATCAAGGAGCTATATAGGCCATTTTGATGTCAGCATTAACCTTGTTATCTGCCTCCCTTTCCTTGAATACAAAAAAAGGATGTCCCCTGGACACCCTTCAGTCTTACTATCTTTTCATCTCCCAATATATTTATCTACATACTTCCCGCTGATCTTCCTGCTGCTGTATTGTAAGAAGTCCAATGCAAAAATCATGAATTCAAGGCCCAGACGCTTATCGGAACGCATAAAATCAGAACCTAGCAGTTTCTCCAATTTTTCAAGCCTATGATATAACGTTTGCCGGACAATGAATAATTGTTTTGATGTCTCCTGTTTAGAACCGTTACAGGCAAGGTATGTCTTCAGGGTAGGCATTAGCTCTCCATTGTTTTGCTTGTCGTATTCAATGACAGGACCTAAATATTCATATACCGTTTCCTCCAGATTGCCATGTTTATTTATGAGTGAAATCATGCGATGCATATGTAAGTCCTGATAAAAGAAGCTCCTGTTATCCTCTGGTAATGTATCCTGAAGCAGCAACGTCTCACGGGCCGTTTCATAACTTTTATAAATCTCACTTAACCTTTGAACATGCTTACCAAAACCAATGGAAAGCAGCCCCATACGATTACGCCCGCTTACATCCATTTTCATGATTCGATCCACCGCGCTTGTAACCCTTGATTTCCAATCTTCGGATGAACGGTTATCACCTAAAATAAAAACAAGATGCTGATGTATTTCCATGGAAAATATCTGAAAGCCGTACTGTTCAAAAACAGTTCTAAACATTATCTTAAAATAGGTTCCATCTAATTTTGCAGAATTTTTATTATACTTTGGGTGTTGTTTGCAAATGCAAACAATTCCGCCATCCAACTGCATTTTCGGATCAATATAGGAAAGCCTTTCCCGGATTGCTTCGTCACTATATTCACCTTCGATCCAATTTGTAAGCCATATACTTTCTTCCGACATTTTCTTTTCTTCTATATATAACTCCCTTAATAGATGCTGTGCCAATGCGGTAGCCGTTCGATCCAAGATCAATGAATCAAAATCAGTCAACTCCCTGCCGTTGCTGCAAATGAGCAGTTCAGCATAATTTTCACCAAGCACTTGAATCGGCTGTCCAAGAACGGTTTTATCCAATTTCCGCTTCTCTTCATATATGTCCGCTACCATTTGATAGGTTGTTTTTTTCTTTATTTTTGGAATGCTGGCTATATCATTTTCATTAAAGATAAGAATAACCTGTACATTTAAATAGCTGTGGAGAAATTTTAGAATTGGTTCATAATGGTCAATTTCGAGGAGATTTTTATTTAACTGCTGTGAGTAGTTTTCTAAGTTGGAGATCATCTGATATTGTTTATTGATGATAAGGGAATGTATATCCTGCGTGATTTCCACGAAAGGGACTTCTTCATGAAATAGGATGATAGGGAATTGCCGTTCATTAGCGAGATCGATGGCACATTGCGGCACTGCCATGGTGTTGGCGCCAATCTCTATACAGAGTCCAGCTGCATCGCATTCTATTAATTGTCTTAAGCAGGATAGAAATGTGTCATCGCAGTCTTTCCACCCTAAACCGGTAGTCAGTATCAGTTCGTTTCCATTTAACAAATGGCTGATTTGGGTGACTTCCATGCAGTGGACCCACTTCACTTGACGCTTTATCCCACTGCTGCCTGCAATTATATCCGTCAGATTAAAATGCTTGCGTGTTAGAATTTCCTCGATTGTAATCGATGTATTCATCCAGCCACATCCTTTTATAAAACTGCTTTAAAATCTATTATAAACGGACAACCCTTAAATCTCCAGACACTTGTCAGAAAATCTAACGTCAAAATTCTACAAAAAACTCGAACAAAAAGGACCCATTCGTGAGGAATAGGCCCGGTCCGCAACTATTTCAATTCAATTTTTTTTTGAAAAGCAATGTAGAGAAGTATTTCCTTCCTTCCGGGGTTTTGATGTTCAATTGCTTCCATTCCTGCTTCGTTCCTTCAATCAGTTCAAAATCGAGAAAGGCTCCACTTAAACTTTCGGAAACTCGGGTGATTCGATATCCTCTTTCAAGCAAAAAATCGATTTGTTCCCTTTCTAAGCGATACTCTTGATATTCGGACATTTCCATTCCCCCTTTTTCAAACGTTCTCCTTGCCGGTCGAAGCCGTAAAAACCAACTCTTCCTCAAGTTCTGGACCTTCCCCAATTATCCAATCCCTTCCAACTGAAATGCCTAAATATTTCTCATCGCTCGGATCGATGATTTCAGCTTGTTCATATCGCTTGAACCACCAATACTTAGCTAATATAAAATAACTAGCACCGCCGAGAAGAAAACCGATAATAAACGAATAATTTGAAAAAATCGTGGCACCGATTCCTCCAATCACCCAAGAAATGATTCCTGCCCAATTCACTCCATTCAAGTACTTATACTGGCCTTCACTTTCATAGAGTTCTTCTACATTCACTCTCCGTTTACGAAGGAAATAGTAATCCGCTACCAGGATGCCGACAATCGATGCCAGGATCCCACCTATTATTAATAAAACTTCTATGATGATGCCGAACAGGCTCCATGGCTGAACTACTATCCCAATAACCCCCGCTACAACGACTCCCGCCCAAAATGGCATTTTAGGACCCATGACATTGGAGAAAATGGTAGCTGCGGGAATGACATTGGCCGTAGTATTCGTCGACCATTGAGCAAATACGATCATGATCAAAAGGACGCCGAGAGCAATTCCATTTGCTGATCCCTGTATGGCAACTACAGGGTCATAATTGGAAACAGCCATATAAGAAACCGCTCCGATAATCACCATGAACGTCTGGGTGATGGGATAGGTGATAATATTCCCAATTATTTGCCCCTTATTGCGCTTGAACCAATTTTTTTCATTTTTTGGTGCCTTTATATAGCGGGAAAGCGTCGGCATATCTGCAGTCAATGTGCCCCAAAATCCCATATTTGCCATAATGACGACCATGAAAGCCGTTGCGGCGGCCCCGCCAGTGACCGGACTTTCAATCCAGGACCATACCTCCCTTCCTTGGGCCACAGCCTGATCGGATAGGGTGAAATACATCCATCCAGAAATTAGAATGATGACGGGCGCCGCCAAGTCGGCGAATCGTTCAATCGACTTTATTCCCATTGCCGTGTTGACTAATTGTAAAACGGCAAAAATGAGGAAGCAGATAAACCAATTATCAAAGTCAAAAAGAGTTGTAAAGATAGCGTTCATTGCAGTGGCTCCAAAGTAAGTATTGAGGCCGAACCAGCATGACGCTACAAAACCGCGTACAACCGAAGGGATGTGGGTGCCAATCGTACCGAACGGCGCCCTCATATAGACTGGAAATGATATTCCATGTTCAATACCAATATCCCCTGTCATTGTCATCAAAAAGCCGAGAACCACACAGGCAATGACCGTTGCAAGAACGACCCAGCCTAAGGATAAACTTTGAACACCGTTCCCACCGATCGCGAAGGCAGCCAATACTACAGCCATGCCCACCCAAATGAAACCAAATCCGGCTGCACTTATGTTTTTCTCACTATGAGGTATAGGCAGCAAATCGGGAGACTTTAAATAATCTTTTTTCTCACTCATAAAAATCCCCCTAATTTAATTTGCAAGATTCCTTACCGAAGTTAGACTGTAAGCTTTTTCCCGGTATCCGGCTTCAGCGCCGAATTATATTTTGCCCGTTTCAAGAATTGTCCTTTTCCAGCTTCGCCTACAAATTGTTTGTCTTTAATGACGAATTGACCTCTCGATAAAACGGAAACCGGCTCACCCGTAATTTCCATACCCTCAAACGCATTATAATCCACCGCCATGTGATGAGTATCTGCAGAAATGGCTCTTTCAACTTTCGGGTCAAAAATGACAATATCAGCATCCGATCCTACGGCAATCGTCCCTTTCTTAGGGAATAACCCAAATAGTTTGGCAGCACGCGTAGAGGTCATGTCGACGAATTGATTCAAGGTAATGCGCTCTTTCATGACCCCTTCAGAAAAGAGGATACTCATGCGGTCCTCGATCGTTGGGCCGCCGTTCGGTATTTTCGTGAAATCTTCACGTCCAAGTTCCTTCTGTCCCTTAAAATCAAAAGAGCATTGATCGGAGCCAATCGTTTGCAGCTGCCCCATTTTCAAAGCATTCCATAGCACTTCCTGGTTTTTCTTCTCCCTTAACGGCGGGGACCATACATACTTAGATCCTTCAAAATGGGGCTTTTCAAGATAAGACTGGTCAAGAACCAAATATTGCGGACAAGTCTCACCCCAAATATCCACCCCTTTATTCCTTGCCTCAGTGATCTTTTCAACCGCATCTTCACAGGTGACATGAACGACATAGAGCTGGCCATTTGCCATTTCCGTCAGTTTAGCTGCACGTCCAGTTGCTTCCCCTTCAAGCTCCGGAGGCCTTGTTAATGCATGGTAAATTGGATCGGTGTTCCCTTCGGCAAGCGCCTGCTTTGTAAGATAATCGATGACATCACCATTCTCAGCATGAACCATGACAAGTGCGCCAAGTTCCTTTGCATGCAACAAAGTGCGGTATAGCGTGGCATCATCCGCTTGAAAAACATTCTTGTAAGCCATGAACACTTTAAAGGACGAAATCCCTTCATTATCGATGATACTTGGCAACTCAGCCAACACTTCATCATTAATCTCACTGATCATTAAATGAAAACCATAATCTATGGCCGCTTTTTCATTGGCCTTTTCATGCCATGTTTCAATTGCTTTCTTTAAAGGCACCCCTTTTTCGGTCAGGCAAAAATCGATGATCGTTGTCGTGCCGCCATATGCAGCAGCGATTGTACCTGTTTCATAATCATCCTTTGTCGTTGTCCCGCCAAACGGCATATCGAGATGGGTATGCGGATCAATGCCCCCCGGAAAAATATAAGCGCCTTTTGCATCAATGATTTCAGCCCCCTCAGCCGACAGGTCCTTGCCAATCATTGCAATCTTCTCATTTTCAATCAATATATCCGCTTGATACGTATCTGCAGCCGTTGCAATCGTTCCATTTTTAATGATTTTCTTCATATTCGACCCCTCCATCATTTTACGAAATCAACACTTTCACTGCTTATGCCCCCAAGGAACGATTGGCGTTCATTCCACGTCATTGGCGGTAATTCATTTGTCAGTTCGATCATATCGATCGCCCCATCTGCCGGACAGACGATCGAGCAAAGATTACAGCCTACGCAATCCTCTTCGCGCACTCTCAAGAATGAGCTGCCTGACGTGTCCTTTAACATATCTATACATTGATGAGATGTATCTTCACACGCTATATGGCATTTATTGCAGTTAATGCACACATCATTATTAATGCGCGCAACGACCTTATAATTAAGATCTAAGTTCCCCCAGTCGGAATAGCGCGGTACGGACTTACCGACAATATCCATCACGGAGGATATCCCTTTTTCATCAAGATAATTGGACAGTCCATCGATCAAGTCTTCAACTATTCTAAAACCGTGATGCATGGCAGCCGTGCAAATTTGCACTCCAGTCGAACCCATCAGCAAAAATTCCACCGTATCCTGCCAATTTGAAATGCCGCCAATTCCCGAAATGGGAACATTGATCATTTTATTCCTTGCACACTCTGCCACCATATTCAAAGCAATCGGCTTCACAGCGGGACCGCAATACCCTCCGTGAGCACCCTTGCCGCCTACATGGGGAATCGTATTCCATGAATGGATATCCACTCCTGCCAAGCTGTTGATCGTATTGATCATGCTTATTGCATCCGCACCGCCGCGCACCGCCGCTTCGGCCGTAACCGTAATGTCGGTTATATTGGGTGTAAGCTTGACGATGACTGGTTTGGATGCAGCTTCCTTCGCCCAGTATGTTTGCTTTTCAACCAGTTCTGGAACCTGTCCCGAAGCAGCTCCCATCCCACGCTCTGCCATACCGTGCGGGCAGCCAAAGTTCAACTCGTAACCATCGACCCCTACATCTTCTATGCGCTTGATGATCTTATGCCACTTTTCCTGTTGTGGCTCCACCATCACCGATGCAATGATTGCATGATCAGGGAACCTCTTCTTCGTTTCATATATTTCCTTCAGATTCACTTCCAGCGGACGGTCCGTTATCAATTCTATATTGTTGAACCCGGCAACTCTTTGTCCATTAAAACTGACCGCTGCAAAACGTGATGAGACATTCAGGATGGGGTCACCCAATGTCTTCCAAACAGCTCCTCCCCAGCCAGCTTCAAATGCACGCTGAACTTGATAACCCGAATTAGTAGGTGGTGCTGAAGCAAGCCAAAAAGGATTGGGAGATTTAATACCTGCAAGATCAATTGATAAATCAGCCATGATAAGCCTCCTATTTTTCATAGTTATTTAAGCAATATCCACCGCTTCGCCCATCAAAATCGAGTCAATTTCATAGGCTGTCTTTTTCCCTTGTTGGGCAGCTGAAACAACCATTGCCTCACCTTGGCCTTTTCCGAAGATCACGTCACCGCACGCAAATATCTTTTCATTCGATGTCCTGTAGGAATCACCCTCCAATGTTACGACGCCATCATCATGTTGGATGCCGAACTGTTCAATCAATCCTACATACCTTGATTGGCCTATGGCACGAATGACGCCATCGACCGGAATGACGAACTCTGATCCGGTAATTTGGACTGGACGGCGCCGGCCATCTTCACCTGCCTCGCTAAGCACCATTTTTACGCACTCGATACCCGTTACCTGACCGCTTTCATCCGATAGGATCCTGGAGGGGGCAGTCAGCCAGTGAAAACCGACACCTTCTTGTTTGGCAAACTCATATTCAAAATCATAGGCAGTCATTTCCTTTTGGGTACGACGATAAATAATGCTCACCTGTTCGGCGCCCAGGCGAATAGAACAGGTCGCGGCATCGATCGCCGTGTTTCCAGCCCCAATCACCGCCATCTTCTTCCCAATGAATTTATCAGTGATTGTCCCTGTTTTCGTTGCCTTTACGAAATCGATTGCATCATAAACTTCAGCTAAATCCTCCCCTTCAATCCCAAGCTTAGGAACATCGGACATGCCTATCGCTAAAATGACCGCATCATGGTCGGCAGTCAGCTGATTTGCGGAAACATCCACCCCGACCCGTGTATTCGTTTTAATATCAACATCCAAACTCTTTACTTGTTCGACTTCCCAATAAGAAATGCTCTGAGGTAAACGGAACGATACAATTCCGTAAGTATTTAATCCGCCTGGATTCTTTTCAGCTTCGAAAATGGTTACACTGTAGCCAAGCAAGGCTAGCTCCCTTGCTGCAGACAAACCCGCCGGACCGCTTCCTACAATGGCAACTTTTTTGCCATTCTTCTTCCCGGCCTTGAATAGGGCTTGTTTATTTTGGATGGCCCAATCTGTGGAATAACGCTGGAGATTGCCGATCATGATCGGCTTTGTAGAATGGTTCAGGACACATGCCCCCTCACATAACTCTTCAGTCGGACATACCCGCGCACAGCTGGCACCGACAGGATTTGCCGTCATGATTGTCTTGGCCGATCCTTTAAAATTACCTGATGCTATCTTCTTGATAAAACCGGGAATATCTATTCCTGTCGGACAGGCTTGGATACATGGGGCATCATAGCAGTATAAACATCGATTTGATTCTTCCAAAGCTTCCCTTGGGGATAATCCCCTCTCCGCTTCCTGAAAGTTAATCTCTAGACCACCTTTTAACGGGCTCGTCATACTCATCCACTATTTCTCCTTCCAAACATTTATTTTTGAAAAATAAAAAGGGAGGAATTGCGTGCATTCTCTCTACTGTCCTCATATTTAAACGATTGAAAGCATTGCCAACATGGTTTCCATCAATTTAATCACCTAACAAGTCATGGCGATTTCCCAGCCAAAAACCTCTCATTTTGTTTATTATTTTCTCTCTCATTCTCTCACTGGCCACGCCCCGGTCCCTGTTTCCTTCAAACACAAAAAGCCCCCCCTACTAATCTTAAAAACTCAAATCCTGCTGATAAATCAGAGAATTGAGTATTCTTTATTCTATAATGTTGAAAAGCAAGTTACATTATACAAAGTGTAAAGTATTTCCAGGCACTAAATTTGCAATATGTAATATTCATGTTATATTTCCTAACAATAAGTGATAAACCTCGTCATTTTTCTACATCCAAACTTACTTTTCATCATACTTACTGATATTTTTGGCTGATTTGTTCCGATTACCTGCTTATCAACACTTTGTCCACATAAAAAAAAGCCCAGAAACGAAAATTCTTGGTTTCCTGGGTCTTTTCACTTTTATCCACAACTTATTCACATATTATATGGCGTTATTCTCTTTGTTTTTGCAGAACAGAGGCACTTCACCAAAAGTTATCCACATTAACGAATCGACTTTTCCACTTATCAACAACCCATTAACAATTTATCAACAGGCAGGCTCATTCCGGATGTATAACGTATCGTTTATATTTCTCATAATCGGTTTTCTTGCACTCAAGCTTTATTCGATATCCGAGTGCCTCATATTCAGTTTCCGTTATGTGGCCATTTTCATTGAAATAAGAAACCAGCTGCCCTTGATCAAATGGAATCAGCATTTCACAGTGAGTATAGTCGACAAAAATACGCTTGCGAATTTGATTTATCAATTCCTCGATGCCAACTTTGTTTTTTGCTGACATATATACAGAGCCACGATTCACCTGAGGGATAACCAAATCGGTAAGGTCCGATTTATTATACGCAAAGATCGTCGGAATCCCTTTAATGCCTATATCGTTTAAAGTCTTTTCCGTTATCTCTATTTGCTGCTCATGATTAGGATTGGAAAAATCGACAACATGGATCAACAGATCCGCTTCTACCACTTCTTCCAATGTGGATCGGAATGCCTTCACTAGATGATGCGGCAATTTAGACACAAATCCCACCGTATCCGTCAATAAGAATTCCTTTTTATCCGGCAGCGGAATGTTTCGGACGGACGTCTCAAGCGTAGCGAACAGCATATCCTTCTCCAACACCTGCTTCTCTGCAGTTGGATGGAACATCTCAATCAGTGCATTCATGATCGAAGATTTACCTGCATTGGTATAACCGACTAAGGATACGACAGGGATGGCATTCTTTTTCCGCTGTTTCCTCTGCGTTTGCCTGTGTGCAACAAGGTCTTCCAGTTCTTTATTCAAAACACTTATATTTTCCTCGATCCTCCTGCGGTCAAGCTCTAACTGCTTTTCACCTGCTCCTTTGTTTGTACCAACCCCGCCGCTCTGACGCCCTAGTGACTCCCTTAAACCAACGAGACGCGGGAGCATATACTGCAGCTTTGCCACTTCTACCTGAAGCTGTGCTTCCTTCGTTTTCGCCCGATGCGCAAAAATATCCAGAATCAAGATTGTCCGGTCAATCACCTTGCAATCCATGTCCCTCTCCAGATTACGAAGTTGCGAAGGGGAGAGCTGGTCATTAAAAATGACGACATTAGCTTCTTTATGCTCAACGAGATTTTTCACTTCCTCGATCTTCCCGGTACCGATAAAATGTGATGAGTTCACCCGATGCAAATTTTGTGTGATGGTCCCTGCAACCTCTACCTCACATGCTTCCGTTAAATTGGCCAATTCCTCCATCGAATACTCAAAATCCTTTGAACCGTTGAGATTGACTCCAACCAAGATTGCCCTCTGCTGTAATTCCATCATTTCAAATCCCTTCCGTACATACCTTACTCCCTATATTATACTTAAACAAACTGTCATGCTGCCTAAAAGCGAGCCACATTGCATACCAGGCATCGCTTGCATAACGGTTGCTGCCCTTAGCAAAGCGTTTTTATTGGACTTCCTTTTACTTTCAATAAAAAATATGACGACCGACTATTTTTTTCAAAGTTTCACATGAAACAATTGGAAAGCTCAAAATAAAAGCTCCCTGGTGCACCTTAAGATGCACCAGGGAGCCCATATTATTCTATTCTTTTATTCTCAATAACCTAAGACTGTTCAATGTAACTAATAGCGTCGCACCCATGTCGGCAAAAATCGCCATCCAAAGTGTTAACCAGCCCGGCGCTATCAATAATAAGGCCAGGACTTTAATCACCAATGAAAACGTGATGTTCTGCTTAATGATTTTTAATGTTTTGCGGCTTAAGCGGATTGTATAAGGCAGCTTCGATAAGTCATCACCCATTAAGGCAATATCGGCTGTTTCAAGTGCTGTATCCGTGCCCGCCCCTCCCATTGCGATTCCTACCGTGGAAGCTGCCAAGGCCGGAGCATCATTGACACCATCGCCTACCATGGCCACTCGATCGTATTTTTGTTTCCATCGTTTGATGATGGTCAATTTATCCTGCGGCAATAGCTCCGCCTCAATCTCATGAACGCCAGCTGCCGCTCCAATCGCTTTTGCCGTTCCGATATTATCGCCAGTCAGCATGATCGTTTTTTCAATGCCCAAAGCATGCAGTTTCCGAATGGCTTCCTTACTGCTTTCCCTTATTTCATCAGACACCGCGATGAGTGCCAGGAGCTTCACTTGATCGCCAAGCACCATCACCGTTTTCCCTGTATTTTGATAGCCACTGATTAATTTAAGCACATCATCAGAGAAAACGAAACCTGCCTCTTCCACAAAAAGGTGGGGTTTACCAATGTAATAGATTTCTTGATTGATTTTCCCCTTTATCCCTTTACCCGTGATCGCAGTAAAATCCTCCACCAATAAAGAATGATAGTCCACATCGGAGGTTTCCGCCTTTTGAAGAATGGCCGTAGCAAGGGGATGCTGTGATCTGCTTTCTAAAGCAGCGGCGATAGCCAGCACGTCCTGTTCATTCAACACATCAGATAACATTTTGAAATCGGTCACCTCAGGTACGCCCTTTGTTAAAGTACCCGTTTTATCAAACGCGATTGCCTTTAAGGCTCCCGCTTCCTCCAAATGGACCCCGCCTTTAATCAGCACACCATGTTTCGCAGCATTTCCGATTGCTGTCACGATGGCGATGGGCGTAGAAATGACCAAAGCACAAGGACAGCCGACAACCAGTACAGCCAATCCCCGATAAATCCATTCACTCCAATCCCCGTTCATCACGATCGGGGGTAATACCGCAATGGCCAGGGCAATGAGCATGATGGCCGGCGTATAAAATTTTGCGAATTTATCCACGAAGGCTTGGGAAGGAGCCTTTTCGGCCTGTGCTTCTTCAACAAGGTGGATGATTTTTGCAATCGTCGTATCCTCGACCCGCTTCGTGACCTCCACTTCGAGCAGCCCTTCACCATTTAGGGTTCCGGCAAATACTTCACCCTCAACCGTTTTAAAAACCGGCTCGGATTCACCAGTAATGGCTGCTTGATTAAGTGTCGAGGCGCCCTTCATGATCCGGCCATCCATTGCAAGCTTTTGACCAGGTTTAACGATCATGATGTCGCCCACTTCAATCTCATCAACAGCAACCATCATTTCATGATGCCCTCTGCGGATCAAAGCTTCTTTAGGTGCGATGTTCATTAATGATTCGATGGAATTACGTGCCTTATCCATCGAATATTTTTCCAATGCTTCACTTATCGCAAATAGAATGACGACGGTCGCGCCCTCGCCCCATTCACCAAGCACGGCCGCCCCGAAAATGGCAACCGTCATAAGGGTGTGCATATCAAAGCGAAGTCTTACAAGGTTTTTCAAACCATTGACAAATAATGAATATCCTCCAACTATGATTGCAGCCGCATAACCCATTACCGGCATGATGCTTCCATCAGCATATCGATTATCCAATATCCAGCTGATCAGCAATAAGATAACCGAAAACACCACTTTAATATTTTCTTTTTGCTTCCAAAATGGTTCCTTTTGAGTTGGCTGTTCCTGTTCACCGCGGATCTTCAGGTTATCGAAAGCTCCCGCCTTTTCAATCTGTTCAATGGTCGCGCTGCCCTGTACCGATATCTTCGAGGCGCCAAAGTTGATTTTGGCATCCTTCACACCCTCTAGTTCACGGACATTGCTCTCGAATTTAGCCGCACAATTCGTGCAGGATAGACCCTGGATACGATATGTTTTCATTGGGGACTCAGCCATCGGCCCTTACCTCCTGCTGATGTTCTAATGCAATGAGAATCAATTGCTTAATATGGTGATCATCCAAAGAATAAAAAGCCAACTTACCTTCTTTTCGATATTTTACGATTGCATGTTTATAAAGGGTACGAAGATGATGTGACGTCGTCGCCATCGAAGCACCAATGATATTGGCCAGATCGCACACACACAATTCCTCGTCCGTACAGAGCGCATAAGCTATCTTCGCCCTATTTTCATCGCCTATAACCTTGAACAGCTTCGACATGCTGGATATATCCACCTGGCCCATTTCCTCTTGAATGCGATTGACCTTCACTTCATCATGCAGGTGAACATCACATATATCTTTCAGTTCCGTCATCTTCTCACACCTCTCATTCAAATCTTCGTTTGATTATAATATAACATAATTCCCTGAATATTCAAATCCATATTTGAATGTATAAGAATCTTTTCCACTTCCCAAAGAAATTAATGAAAGTGCCCATATGTTTTTATATGTGGGCCATCGTTTTTTTGTTTCCCTTTTTGCTAACAAAAAGGTCATGCTGCCCTCTTCCCTGATCTTCAGGCGAAAAAAAGAAGGGACATAAATTCCTTTACGCCCCTTCAATCAATGATTTCAGTAATTACCTATCGTTACCTTGATACGTATAATATATTTAATTTAGTATTTTTTAGAAAAACTATGATATACTTAGTCAAACCTTTTTAAGCGTTTTACTTTACTTGTACCATTTACCCTGCTTATCGTTTAGCAGGGTTTTTTGTTATGTATTTTCACAAAACAAAAAAGACGGACCCTTTAAAAAGGATCCGTCTTTTTTGTTATTGAAATTATGCTTTTTGAACGTTAGAAGCTTGAGGTCCGCGTTGACCTTGTTCTACTTCAAAAGTAACTTCTTGGCCTTCGTCTAAAGATTTGAAACCTTCGCTTTGGATAGCTGAGAAATGTACGAATACGTCGTCTCCGTTTTCGCGTTCGATGAATCCAAAACCTTTTTCTGCGTTAAACCATTTTACTTTACCTTGTTCCATTGTTGTTGCCTCCTAGTGCATCTAAGCACAATGTATTACTATCCTTGCTCTAAGTCATCATCGAAAACGAAAAGTAGTACTTTTAGTATCCTTAGTACCGAACAAAAATAATTAAGACTAAGCATAACATTAAATGGTAGCGATTGCAAATAGTTTGGGGAAACTTTTTTTCAGCAATTTTTAATACTCTCTCAATTCGATTAAAAAATAAGCAGCAACGAAAGTGACTCTATCTATTACACATGAACTCTTACATGCATTACTCCAAACAAAAACCTCTCGTCATAACGAAAGGTTTTTGTAGATGTTTACATCAAATATTTATTTTTCCATAATGAACTTTTCTACCATTTCTTCTAAAATCGCCGATTCTTTTGCTAAATCTTCATTTTGTTCCTTCAATCCAGCCATTATGGTACTTTGTTGAATGGCAGCTGCCGAGATTTGCTCCGTTGTTGCGACTCCTTCTTCGGAAATCGCTGCAATTTCCTGTATGGATGCCAGGCTTTCATCCGAAGACTCATTGATTTTTTTCGAATGGGCGGCCAATTGTTCTGTGCCTTTCAGCAATTTCTCTACGGATTCGAATATCTTATTGAAAATCTCGCCATTGTTTTCCACTAAGGAAACACCATTTAGTATATCCTGAAAACTCTCATCATTATTTTGGATGACTTTGGCTGTTTGTTTATTAATCCGCATAATCGATTCTGAAATGATATCGATGGATTCATCGGTTTGCACAGCCAATTTCTGCACCTCTTGAGCGACTACGGCAAAACCTCTGCCAGCATTACCCGCCCGTGCCGCTTCTATGGACGCATTCAGGGACAGCAGGTTCGTTTGGGAAGCAATCACCCTTATTAAGCCAATCACTTCATTTATCTTCACTACATCCTCTTCCAGGCTCACCAAATTGGCTTTATTCGCTTGGCCGTTTTCCATGATTTTATCCATCTGGCTCGTTACATCTTGCACTTGTTTACTCCCTTGTTCAGCAAGTGTATTTGCATGCATCGTAAATTCATTCATTTCATTCGTTTGCTCGTTCATTAAACGGATCGTATCCGTTAAGTCACTGATCATATTGGAAATCCGGTCAATATGATGGGCACGTTCTTCCGAAGCCTTTGCTTCTTCCGTTGTCCCCGTCACTATCTGGCCATAGGATTCCACCATCTCTTCAAAGGATTGCTGAATGGAAACTGTCGTTTGATTCATCGTTTGGGCGTGTTCACGGACATTCTGGATAATATGGGACAAACTTAATCTCATATCTTCGAATCCATTTGACAGATCGCCAATCTCATCCTCTCTGCCAACGGGAATCGATTTACTTAAGTCCCCTTTTGCCATTTCATTCGTGTAACCAACAAGTTCATTGACGGGTCCCGAGATCTTTTTCCCGATGACAACGGCGCATAGCACACCCAATATAACGGCACTTGCAAGAAATAAGATATTATAGAATATCATTGTGCTTTTCAATTCATCAATGAAGCTTGCATCCATATCGATTCCGACAATCGCGTCCGTTCCTTCGATTGGCGTAAAGTACGACTTGTGTGTTCCCCACTTATCTTTATATATTTCACTCAAGACGTCTTCGCTTCCATTTATCGATTTTGCCTGTTCCGGTGTGAAGGGGGATTCCACCATATAGTCATCGCTGCCGCTCAAGGCTACAATCATGTCGGCATCATTCTCCCGCTTCAAAACATAAACATATTCAATTCCCTTTTTATCTTCAACAAAGGCATCCAGTTTCCGCTTAATCTCTTCGCCCCGTTCGGAAGCCTTGTTTATCAAAGTGGGATTGAGGCTCGCTGCTAAACTGTGGGCATTTTCAGAAAGGCGATCATCGAATTGCGGAAGGACATTCTCATTGATCATTTTATTAGTAATATAGGAAAAGCAAAGGCCCATGGCCCCTGCGAAAATCACGAAAGGAATAATATAAAACAAGAATAGTTTTGCCAATAGAGATTTTTTAGGATTCAGCTTTGAAAATCTCATTTCCATGCCCCCCCTTAGTTGAAAACCAGGTGTTTTATAGTCAAATATGGTATTAAATCCAAATGAAGCAATTGGAGATTTTCATTCAAATCCTCACTTCTATAAAAGATGATGGCCATGCTCCGGTCATTTTGAAAAGGAAGCTGCCTATATTCCAAAACATGTTCGAATTCATGACGAAGTCCATCATGATCAATACGTGCAACATCTTCCGGATTTATTTCAAGTGGAACCTCTGCAAAGAAAAAGCTATATATTCGATCGTCCATCTCTTCCAATATCCGATTCCAATCGGGTTTCGTTCCTGAAAAATAGTGTTCATACATATTCATTCCATAGGCATGGTAACCTAGATCCGTTGTACCCGCCCCAGCAAAACGCAGGGGATTGATTTCGATGGGTATCACCCGGTTTCCCTTTTTGCGGATTTCAAAGTGTACAGGATAATTCCTTAGCGGAAGGACCGTTTGGATATTCTTCATGAACTTCAATGCATCATGATAGATTTCATCAATGGCCAACTTCGAAGTATAATAAATTCGATCGGAAGTATCGTAATCATCCTTGAATAATCGTTTGAAGACATTCAAAATGACCGGTTCACCATCTTGATTGTAATAACCATCAATGGCATACTCTTCACCCTGAATCCACTCTTCTATTAAAACGGTCTGGGAACCGACCACTTCTGAATCATATAATCCATCCGAATGAAGTAAATCCGCTTTAAGCTGGTTCACGGCTATATCCCAATCCTGTTCATTCTTGACTTTGTGCACACCTACACTGGAATAGCCAATATTGGGTTTGATAACTACCGGAAACGGTATTTGATTTTTATCCAGCTCACTTATCATGGATAAATCGATATCTTGGAAATAGAAATCAGGATATAAAGATTTCGTCAAATTTCGCACCTGACTCTTATCCTTCAATAACTTTGACCAAATGTATTCATTGCTATTCGGTTGAAAATGCCCTAATAGTGTTATGCCATTTTCAGAGTTTGTAAGAATTCTTTTGTCCTTTTCCATGGACTTGAAAAATTCTGTATCCTTTTGAATGTTTAGCTTTTCTGATGTAAATGTGTCTCCCCATTGACCTTGTTCCAATACTGGAATTTGCTGTTCCTCTAACACCTTTAGAAGAATTGGCGACACAATCGACTCATTCAAAATAATCATTTTTTCCACCTAACTTATACTGTTTTTTGTATCTCCATATTTAATCGGTTAAAACCGGTAAGTTTTTAGCTTATATAGGTATTTATTATTAAAAACGAATTAAAAATCAAGATATAACTATATCTTTTTACCTATCAGTCATAGACTTGAGATCCTTACACATATTCCTTACTGTTAACCATCGAATATTTAATTTCCTTGTATCTTCATGAAAAAAAAGCCGACACTATTTTAAGTGTCTGCCATATTTTTTCAAATTTATCATTCAGAAAAGGTTCACCAAAATTTTCGTGGAATAACTAATACTCGTTCATATTCAATTCATAACTTCTTTATATACTTCTCTGTAATGAAAATCGAGAAAGGATGTATTTACATATGTCAGAAGCAAAAAAACAAAAAGGATGGCGCCAGTTCATTCGATTGGTTCAACAAACGAAGCCTTCCAAACTAATGATAGGGATAGCATTAGCATTAAGCCTAGGCACAACAGGTGTAGCTTTATTAGTCCCATTATTCACAAAAAATCTAATCAATGATTTTTCAGTCAGTTCACTAAACGCTGAAAGGATCACACTTCTCGTTTTTGCCATCATTGTTCAAGCATTGGCCAGTGGATTTTCCATCTATTTATTAAATCGGATCGGTCAATCCGTAGTGGCAGGTATCCGCGATCAACTATGGAAAAAATTACTCGTATTACCCGTGAGTTATTTTGATGATCATCCATCGGGGGAAACAGTCAGCCGAATGACAAATGATACAACTGTAGTGAAGGGATTAATCTCTGAACATCTCTCTAATTTCGTTACAGGAATCATTTCCATCGTAGGTTCCATGATCGTGTTATTCGTACTGGATTGGAAAATGACATTATTGATGTTCACTGCAATTCCACTCTCTGTTTTGATATTAATGCCGCTAGGGAAAAAAATGCACAAAATATCAAAAGGGATGCAGGACGAGACAGCAAGCTTCACCGCAGTCCTTCAGCAGGTTCTAACGGAAATACGTCTTGTTAAAGCATCAAATGCAGAAGCTTTGGAATATCAAAATGGCCAAAAAGGAATCCAGAAATTATTTCAATTCGGATTAAAAGAGGCAAAAATCCAAGCGTTGATTGCGCCGCTAATGAGTTTTGTCATGATGGCATTACTCGTCCTGATTTTAGGTTATGGGGGAATGCGTGTTTCTTCAGGAGCACTGACTGCTGGAGCTCTAGTTGCATTCATCATGTATCTTTTCCAAATAATCATGCCAATGGCTCAATTGGCCAGTTTCTTTACCCAATTCCAAAAAGCAACAGGTGCAACAGAGCGCATCATTTCCATTCTGGATTCTGTGGAGGAAGAAGATGCGAAGCAGCCCGTTCAAAATATGAGTCAATCTATCAGCGTGGATCACCTGAACTATAGTTACAATAATGGAGAACAGGTACTTAAAGATATAAGCTTTAACGTTGAGGCCGGTAAGGTCACTGCAATAGTCGGCCCAAGCGGCAGCGGAAAAACGACCCTTTTTTCATTATTCGAGCGTTTCTACAAACCACAGGAAGGATCCATATCCATAGGCGGGACATCCATAAATGATTTCACACTGCTTTCATGGAGAAGCCAGATTGGATATGTTTCACAAGAAAGCCCGATTGTATCCGGTACAATTCGAGATAATATTTGTTATGGCATCGATCGGGATATAACAGATGAAGAATTAAATCAAGTGGCTAAAATGGCGTATGCAGATCAATTCATTTCTGAGCTTCCGAACGGATATGATACAGAGGTCGGTGAAAGGGGCATGAAATTATCAGGCGGTCAAAGACAAAGAATTGCAATCGCCCGTGCATTTTTAAGAAACCCGAAAATATTAATGCTGGATGAAGCTACCTCCAGCCTGGACAGCAAATCAGAAAAAGTGGTTCAACAGGCATTAAATCATTTAATGAAAGGAAGAACAACAATAGTCATCGCCCACCGCCTATCGACCGTTATCAGTTCGGATCAAATCATCTTCCTTGAAAAAGGGAAAATAACAGGCAGCGGAACACATAAAGAGCTATATAATACGCACTCATTATATCGCGAATTTGCTGAACAGCAGTTGCACAAGCTTGAACTGGCCTAATTCGCCGAAGGGAAAGAAGAAGGATGACAAAAATATTGATAGTCGATGATGATGCACATATTCGCGAACTTATAAACCTGTTGTTAAGAAAAGAAGGCTTTGATCTATATGAAGCGTCAGATGGAATGCAAGCATTGAAAGTAATGGAAAAAGTGAAAATCGATTTGGCAGTCATCGATATTATGATGCCTAACATGGATGGATGGCAATTATGCAAAGAGTTACGGGAATTTAGTGATATCCCCATTTTAATGCTGACTGCAAAAGGGGAAACAACACAAAAAGTAAAAGGATTCGGGCTTGGGGCAGATGATTATCTTGTAAAGCCATTTGAACCGATCGAATTGGTTCTTAGAATAAAGGCATTATTAAAACGGTATAAAATCACTATTTCACAAACATTAAATATCGGCGAATTAAAGATGAATCGTAACACGCATGAAATGTCATTCAAAGAACAGGAATATACGATTCCATTAAAAGAATTCGAATTGCTGTTTAAATTAGCAAGCTATCCTGGAAAAACTTTTTCCAGGGAAGATCTTATCGAAGACATTTGGGGCTATGATTATGAAGGTGATGAACGAACTGTCGATGTTCATATAAAAAGAGTGAGGGAACGGTTTTCTGAATCGGAATTCCCCTTCCGGATTAAAACGATTTGGGGATTGGGCTACCGTTTGGAGATAACGAGATGAGAGGCAATCGATTTTTCAAACAAATGCTTGGCATGCTGTTTTTTGTAACGTTTATTTCAATTTCCTTTTCCGCCGGGTACTATATCATTGAGCTTTTGCCCTTAAGGTTAACCAATTATGTTCGGTATCTGGCTACAATCGTGACAAGCATCGCAATCATGATATTAATTGGTCACCTTATCCATGCTATCCATCATAATAAACGGGTAAATATTTACCTCGAGATCATAGATGCCTTAAGGAAAATAGCAAATGGCGATTATAATGTACAACTGGATTTTAATATGGACAAGAGAAACGAAATGACCGATATCATTAACCACTTCAATCACATGGCCAAACAATTGAAGCAAATGGAAGAAATGCGGCAGGAGTTCATCTCTAACGTCTCACATGAAATACAGTCGCCCCTTACCTCCATTGTAGGATTTGCCCAAGCACTTCAATTTAATAAGCTGACAATCGAAGAACGAAATCATTATCTTCATATAATAGAGACAGAGAGCAGGAGACTATCCAAATTAAGTGATAACCTTCTAAAGCTTACATCCCTTGAATCCGAGCATCATCCTTTTGAAAGGACAGATTTCCGGCTGGATCAGCAAATACGGACCATTATTTTGGCTTGTGAACCCGCTTGGTCGGACAAAGAACTCGAATTGGATATAACCTTGGAAAAGATTCCAATAGTGGCAGACCAGGATTTGATGAGCCAAGTATGGACAAATTTAATACACAATAGCATCAAATTCACCCGCCATCGCGGAAAGATCACGATTCGATTACAACAGATTGATGACCTGGCATCCATAACGATATCCGACAATGGAATCGGCATTTCCGAAACCGACCAGTTCCATATATTCGAGCGATTCTATAAAGCCGACCTGGCAAGGGAACGCTCAAAAAGCGGCAGCGGTTTAGGACTATCCATCGTGAAAAAGATTATAGAGATGCATGAAGGGACCATATCCGTGAAAAGCGAACTCGAAAAGGGAACGACCTTCACCATTCTGCTTCCTATTTCGTAAAGGGTTTTGTGATTGTTAAAAACCTTTTATAAATCATTCATGCTGCTGCTTTTTTTTAAAACACTGCCCGTTCGTTGATGATTATATTGTAATATCAACACTTCTACTAAAAGCAGGCGATTGAGTGATATTTTGCGGAAACTTCCTCAAAGATTGAAATAGGAATTGGATAATTTAATGATGCTAGTATTACTTATATTATAAACGTTGGGTACAAAAAACGAATTTGATACCCAACGATTAACAAGCCGGAAAAATTGTTGGTGGCAATAAATATGGACATTCCTCTTAAATTAAATCGTTATAATACCTGTATTATCTTTGATTAAACTTTATTTTATTGTTAGGAAAAGAACATACATCAAAAACAACAAAATAATATATCCATCAAAGAATTTAACTTTTTCACTTTGAAATTGATTATTTTTTCTTACCTTTATAAATAGAAAAGTTAATATAGATAGAAAAAATATTAAACCTGTTATGGTAGTAATTGGCGACACCATTACCTGAAAATAAGTTTCAGTAACCTTTTCTGGGAAATGCATGATGATCCTCATTATTTCATTCACCAAAAAGTGAAAAAAGATAGCCGGAACGATACTCCCGGTATAGATAGTTAATAGTGCAAGAGAAATACCCATTACAAATGCAAAAACAAAATTCCCTACCGTCATATGATAAATGCTAAAAATAAAAGCACTTAAAATTATGGCCGATTTTATGTTCATTCTCTGATATTGTTTTAATAATATACCCCTAAAAAGAACTTCTTCACTAATCGCCACTGAAAAGCCAATCATCATAATGCTGTAAAAACTTATGTTTTTACTACTCTCCATAAGTGTACCAACAATTTTTTCAGCAGTAAGCCATTCGTCCGTTAGTAGATAATGTTGGGTCCTACCAAAAAACACAGTTAGCATGTGAGCTATACTCCCCATTAAAATACCAAGAAGAATATATTTAATATGTACCTTATTAAGCCTAATGCTCGATAAGGTTATTTTTTTCTTTTTTAAGAAAAGAAAAAGAACATAGATAATAACCAGTTTACTTATAAAGAAAAATAATTGTTTGTTTATTTGCAAAAAAAGTTCTTGCAATGTAAGTTGGGCAAAAGGAAAAATAATCATAATTAGTATTGTTATATATAATATAAAGCGATGTGTTTGCTTAATATCAGTATCCATTCTTACCCCTTTGTTATACAATAATTTCAAAGAAGCCATTTTTTAGAATAAGGGTTTGTATTTGCACTTTTTTCAACTTATTTTATTGCCACTTTTTTATACTTAATGTAAGTTGCATTTCTTTGCTCTGTTTTTATCAAATTACCAGTTGGACTATATGTTTTTGGAGTTCCAGTCAATTTCCATGTTTCTTTGTATTGGTTCCATTTTTTCGTTGCCGAATATACCTTTTCTCCCCCACCAGAAATAACTAATTTACCAGCTATCTCCACCTTGAAGGTAAGGTTAAGACTCCAGTTTGTAGTATCAGTCACTTTTTTGTGAAAGACACTTGATTGTCGTTTATCTGTGGCTGTTTTCCAAGTATACTGATTACAAGTAGCACACACTGGAGATATACCAATTCTATTATTCGTCATCTCTCCTGTTTTTTCATCTACAAGTATAGGTATTTCTTGGCCTAAAGGTACATAAGAGTCTGATTGAGTTGTATACTCTGTCAGAAACTCAACTGATTGGCTTTCCTCTTTTAATTCAGTTGGAGAACTTGCAAAGGTTGATATGGGATTAAATCCAAACCAAAATACAGGAATTATTAATATAAAAAGGTATAGTAACTTCTTCATTTCTTCACCCCACCTAATATTTTTTCCTTAGATACCCGTTATGAATTTTTGATTTAATATCTTAAGTAGTTTGGTTGTAATATTTGTTATCTCGATTTTATCAAAAAACAAAAGCACAAGGAGTTCCAAATTTGGAACTCCTTGTGCTTTTGTTGAACTTAAACTATTTATGGAGTCGCAACCGTAAAGGTAAGGTCATTAAGGATGGAGAATCTGCCTTTTTGCCTATGGAGCTAGATCAGGCGGCATATATGGAGAGCTTATAACTTCAGGACCACATCGTTTCACTTCTAATATTGACAGAACCCCGAATAATGGCCACTTTAATAGAGATTCAGCTCTCCGATTTTTATTTATTTCCGCCAAAAAGTTGAACAGTCTGCTTTATCAAAAATATTATACTCTATCATTTTCTCAAGTAATGGGTAATCAACCGGACTGTCCCACTTGATACGTACCAACTGCTTGGTGTGATCATAGCCAGCCTGCACGATTTCATCAGAGAAATGATCGATCCCTGCCTTTTCAGGGGCAACAGCCAAATGATGTTTGGCTACGCTAAAGCCAATAATATATGTGTCATGATTGGTAAACATAGGCTGATTCCACGCAATCTTCGGCATTAGATGTGGAAATTTCTTAGTTACCCAAGCCAGGACTTCTTCCGTTCGTTCCCTATGTTGCGGGTTATCAATATTCGTTAAAAACTCTGCAAAGACTTCCATGCTATTCTCTCCTAAATTAAAAAAATTTTATGAAGACTTCATTTTCAACATCACCTAAATTTAATGCCAATATGGGTTTCTTTCAACAATGCACCATAGGAAGATCATTAACATTCCTCTAATGGATGCCATGACTACCAAATGATGAATTTGATAGATTGCATTACACTGCCACCGATTCTTATTACCTCGTTCTTATAATCCACTTGTCAACTTGAGAGGTTCTCGTTGTTTTAAACATATAAAATACCCCTTTGGCTAATCATAGCCAAAGGGGTAAAGCTTCGCAACTTTTTATAATCTACATTGCATTCATTCCAACTTACTCAACCGTTACACTTTTCGCGAGATTACGCGGTTTATCCACGTCACATTCGCGGTGCAAGGCTGCGTAGTAGGCAATGAGCTGCAGCGGGATAACAGAGATAAGGGGTGTTAATAGTTCATTCACTTCCGGGATGACGAAACGGTCATCCTCTTCTTCCAGACCCTTCATGGAAATGATGCAAGGGTTGGCGCCACGGGCAACCACTTCCTTCACATTACCACGGATGCTTAGGTTGACGCCTGCTTGAGTAGCCAGGGCTATGACAGGTGTACCTTCTTCAATCAAGGCAATCGTTCCATGTTTAAGCTCTCCGCCAGCAAAGCCTTCAGCCTGGATGTAAGAAATCTCCTTCAGCTTAAGTGCCCCTTCAAGTACAACATAGTAGTCAAGGGAACGGCCGATGAAGAAGCAGTTTCTCGTAACGGACAAATATTCACGGGCGATGTCTTCCATCTCTTCTTTCGAATCACATAGGGCTTCCATAGCCGTCGCAACGATTCCAAGCTCTTTTACAAGGTCGAAACCGTACTCCATGTTACGGAATTGGCCAGTTACATTCGCCAAGATGGATAAGACTGCCACTTGGGCTGTGTAGGCCTTTGTGGAGGCTACGGCAATTTCAGGACCAGCATGCAGCAAGAGCGTATAATCCGCCTCACGTGACAATGTAGAGCCAGGTACGTTCGTGATGGTCAGGGCTTTATGACCAAGCGCTTTGATGGACACTAACACGGCACGGCTATCTGCAGTTTCACCACTTTGTGAAATGAAGATGAATAGCGGTTTTTTCGATAATAACGGCATATTGTAAGTGAATTCAGATGCCACATGGACCTCAACCGGAATTTCAGTCATTTTTTCGATGAATTGCTTACCAATCAACCCTGCATGATAGCTGGTTCCGCAAGCGATGATATAAATACGGTCAGCCTCACTTACGGCTTCAGTAATGTTATAGTCGATTGCAAGTTTACCTTCTTCATTTTGGTATGCTTGAATGATTTTACGTATTACGGCTGGCTGCTCGTCGACTTCCTTGAGCATATAGTGAGGATACGTACCTTTTTCAATATCACTTGCATCCAGTTCAGCCGTGTAAGGAGCACGCATGACTTCTTCGTTGGAAAGGTTCTTGATCGTTACCTCTTCATTTGTCACGATAACCATTTCCTTATCCATCAGTTCAAGGAATTGATCTGTGACTTGCAGCATCGCCATTGCATCCGAAGCGACAACGTTAAAGTCTTTTCCGACACCGATCAGCAGCGGGCTTTTATTTTTGGCGACTAAGATGGTTTCATCATTTTCAGCATCCAATAGGGCAATGGCATATGAACCCTCTAATAGAGTGAGTGTTTGACGGAACGCCTCTTCCACTTCCATGCCCTCGTTCACAAACTTCTCTATGAGTTGAACGATGACTTCCGTATCCGTTTCACTTTTAAAGGCAACATCCTTCAAATATTCACGTTTTAGAATCGCATAGTTTTCAATGACCCCATTATGAACTAAAGTCAATCGACCTGAATTACTTTGGTGAGGATGGGCATTTTCACGGCTTGGCACACCATGTGTAGCCCAGCGCGTATGTCCTATTCCGGTATGCGCCATAGTATTTTCATCCACGGCTGCTCGTAAGTCCGCGATTCTTCCCTTTTCCTTAAAGATTGTCACTCCTGCTTCATTTCTCACAGCAATCCCTGAAGAGTCATAACCGCGGTATTCAAGTTTTTCAAGACCTTTTAATAAAATTTCCTTTGCATCGTTAAGTCCAATATATCCAACAATTCCACACATAATTTCTGTTCCTCCAACCGATTCGAGGGAACAGGAATGCACGGGGGCATCCCTGCCCCCTCATCTCTGATATATATTTTTATAAAGGAAATGCCCTAAAGCACTTTTTCCCATTGTGCATTTCCGACCCTTTGTGCAGTAAGTTGCCCTACTGTTTTAAGATTGGAATTACTGCGGCTGTGCACTTCAGCCGGGAGGTATCCGCCGATCATTCGATAAACCTCCTCCTCGTCAACTAAGTCATTTCTCGTCCAGACTTAGTTCAGGCGCTTTTGTGAATCCATTCTCTCCTTGCCTACCCTCCTTTTTAGAACAACCATTTTTAGAAAATGAGTTGTAAATCAGGATAATCATACCTTAAACAAGGGACATAGGTCAATTCTTTATTACCTTTACCAACAAAAAAGACTTCTTTATAAAAATAAAATATGCATAAAAGGAAATTTCGTTCCTTTTATGCATAGGATTAGTTATTCGTTCATTCCCATTTCCGCTCTTACAACTGCGACGATGCGATCTACATAATTAGTGCATTCCTCAGCTGTCGGTGCTTCAGCCATAACACGGACTAGAGGTTCAGTACCGGATGGTCTCACCAAAATGCGACCGTTTCCGTTCATTTCCCCTTCGACTGCCTTGATGACTTCCTGTACCTTTTCATTATCTGTTACAGCGTGTTTATCGGTAACTCTGACATTGATCAGCGTTTGTGGATATTTCTTCATCTCTCCAGCGAGCTCGGATAAGGTTTTTTGGGTGTCGCTCATGATGTTCACAAGCTGCAAGCCCGTCAATAAGCCATCTCCTGTCGTGTTATAGTCCAGGAAGATGATATGTCCGGATTGCTCTCCGCCAAGGTTATAGCCGCCTTTACGCATCTCCTCGACCACATAGCGATCCCCCACTGCCGTTTGGGCGCTTTGTATACCATGCTCTTCAAGACCTTTATAAAAACCAAGGTTACTCATGATCGTAGAAACCACTGTTCCCTGTTTCAAACGGTTATTATCTTTCAAGTATTTCGCACAGATATACATGATTTGGTCGCCGTCCACTATATTACCTTTTTCATCTATTGCAATGACACGGTCTCCGTCGCCATCAAATGCAAGCCCAACATCCGCACCTTTTTCTTTTAAGAATTCAGCAAGTGCCTCAGGGTGGGTGGAACCTACCTTATCATTAATGTTCAAGCCATTGGGCGATGCCCCCATTGTAGAGATGTCTGCATCAAGATCTGCAAACAAATGCATGGCCAAGGCAGATGTAGCCCCATGTGCACAATCAAGAGCAACATGAATGCCTGTAAAATCTTCATCCACTGATTGTTTCAAATACTGGAGATACTTTTGCCCTCCTTCGAAATAATCGTTCAAATGGCCTAAATCTCCGCCAACCGGGCGTGGAAGCTCATCCTTTTCCTTATCTAATAGTGCTTCAATTTCCGCTTCTTGATCATCGGATAACTTAAACCCATCCGGTCCAAAGAATTTAATGCCATTATCCGCTACCGGATTATGCGAAGCGGAAATCATGACACCTGCTTCAGCACTTAAGGCCTTTGTTAAATAGGCTACTCCCGGTGTCGAAATGACACCCAGGCGCATCACTTCAGCCCCAATGGATAAAAGACCTGCAACAAGCGCACCTTCCAGCATTTCACCTGAAATACGAGTATCGCGCCCTATAAGCACTTTGGGTTTTTCTGTATTTCTAGTAAGGACGTAGCCACCAAAACGGCCTAGTTTAAATGCCAACTCCGGTGTTAACTCGCTATTCGCTATACCCCTTACTCCGTCTGTTCCAAAATATTTACCCATCTTTATCGCTCCTTCTTCGAATCGTTACTGAATTTAATGATGATGTTAAAGGAAGGTCATGTCTCTTCGTCTTTTTGTGTGATGGTGACCGAAACCGTTTTAGAATCCAGTTCCCATTCCACTCCCTCAGGCACTTTTACCGCCAGATCCACATCATGCGTACCTTCATCTAAATTACTCACATCTACTGTAAGATTAATGTCGTCTTTAGTTATTTTCTTCAAATCATCCGCCTCACCAAGCAAAGTGATGCTGGTTACATCGGATTCCAATTCGGCATCTTGGTCATCCCGTATGCCCACAGGAACTATTTGTATATCGTTGAAAGTTTTGGACTCAATGGCAGCCGCTTCATCTTCTTCTTCTGGTTCTGGTTTTTCTTCGACTATTTGTTCTTCTTGTTTTTGTTCGGTTTCTGGTTCTTCCTCTTCCACGACTGGCTCTGCATTCTCTTCATCTACATCAACTTTTTCTGTACGAATCTTGACCTGCGCCTTACCCAAGGACATTTTTTGTACACTATCCGGTTTATTAAGATCGAGTTCCAGTTCTGTATCACCATCAATTTTCGAGATATTTACAGGAAGATTTATTTCATCTATTTTCTCCAGGCTCGTTTCCGAACCAAATAAGGTGACCTCTTTTGGATCGACGCTTATACTCGTGATCCTGATGCCATCCTTTGCCTTGCCGATTTGCTTCGGTGCTATCGACACCGTCTTGGAAGGAATGCTCACTTTTAAGGAAACGGCAACAGAAGATGGCTCGATCGTCACATCCAGCTTATTCAAATCCCTGTCCAAGGCTTTAACGGTTGCCTTACTGTTCACCGTTTCGTTAAGTCCCTTACTTATTTCAAGATTTGCCTTTACATAGGAGATTTGTTCAATTGCATCTTTAGCACCCGTTATTTTAACAGTTTTCGGGCTGACTGTTGGCTGACCAGCTGTATACCCCTCTTCAAGTAAAGAGCTGTTATACTCGGCTTCAACGGAGAATTCCTTCGTCACCCGTTCCTGAACGTTGACTTCCGCATATTCCGGATCGATCGTCGCCACTAACTTTTCATTCAACTCACTTATTTTAAATGTGACAGTTCTATCCCCCATTGAGATTGCAGGATCAGAAAGGTCTACATACACTTTAAAATCCCTTTGGTTTTTCGCATTAATCAATAGGCTTTTTGCTCCCTTTAGAGTAACATCAACTGTCTCAGGCACCCCGCTCACCACTAGATTCTCGCGGTCATAGTACACTTCAACCGGTACATTTTCAATGGTCTCCGTACTGATTTCAGGGGCAGTCGATAAACCAAGGGATTTTTTATCCGACTCCATCTCAAAGTTAATGGAAATGAACAAAAGTGCTGCCAAGGCAAAAGCTACGATTCTCATAAACCAAGCGCTATTGGTGAATTTATCCATTCTTTTTCCCCCTCCAGTTAAAGATGCTTGAGGAAGTTGATTTGATATTTTCCACTACCAGTTCACTTGTAAGCATGGCCCTAAATGATTCTTGATTCAAATCCCGGTAAAGTTCCCCGTTTTTAGTGACGGATATTCCTCCCGTTTCTTCTGATACGACGATCGTCAGACTATCCGTAACTTCACTCATGCCTATGGCTGCCCTATGCCGTGTGCCAAGTTCCTTTGATATGAATGGACTCTCTGATAATGGCAAATAGCAAGCTGCAGCTGCCACCTGGTTATTTTGTAAAATAACTGCGCCATCATGGAGCGGCGTATTAGGGATGAAGATATTAATGAGCAGTTCTGAAGAAATATAGGATTTCAGAGGTATCCCCGTTTCAACATAATCCCCCAGCTCCGTACCTTTTTCTATCGTAATCAAGGCACCAATCCGCCTTTTTGCCATATAGGTGGACGCCTTTAGGATTTCCTCGACTAAACGCTCTTGCTGATTCTCTTCTGGAACGGTGCCCCTTGCAAAGAGCTTCCCGCGTCCTAATTGTTCAAGTGCCCTTCTCAGTTCAGGTTGAAAAATGACGAGAATTGCCAATACTCCCCAATTCATGACTTGTGCCATTAACCATCCGAGTGTATTGAAACCAAACAGGTTGCTTAAGCTTTTTACAATGACAATTACAAAAATTCCTTTTAGCAGCTGAATAGCCTTCGTGCCTCGAATAATAGTTAACAATTTATATATCACAAACCATACAAGGAGAATATCAATGAAATTTACTACATAGTCCCAAACAGTCAAATTGGTTAAAGACATGTTGTTTCCTCCAGTCAGTATTACTCCAAATACCAATTACAATCTTTATTTACAATAACCTTAATAGTATACCATTTTTTAAATGATTCATCTAAAAACTAGTGTGAGAAATTTACACAGGAAAAAAGAACCATTAAAAATGGTTCCCCTTCCTTAAAAAAATAAAGCTGGGCGAAGTCATCGTAAATCAAAAACGATGCCCCTGCCCAGCTTCTATTCCTTATTCCTTTTTCTCCTCTTTGGCAGGAACCAACGAGGTTGCAGTGTCCTTCACTTTATACCACATCCACTCAAAAGCTTGGTCAATAACATGGATGCTTCCGGTCACATTACCTGCTTTAGACATATACTTATGCCCATTTATGACTGTCACATCTCCCTCTACTTCACCATCTATTTGAATATTACCATTTTGAACTACCACATTTCCCTTGATTGTCTCACCCTCAGGCACAATAACCGTTTCACCTTCGACCACTAAGTTAGGCTGCTTTGAAACTGAAAAATGTTCGTCCTGATTATAAGTGGAAAAAACAGATCCTGTCATCAATATGATGAACATCGCTGCCGCTGTCATGAAAGGATGGCTTTTGAACCAACGTTTGGCACCTGTTGTTTTCGTTTCCTTTGGCAATTGAGCCATAACCTTCGCTGTAAAATCATCCGGGGCCTTTATATGGGAAGTGCTTTGTACAAGAGCGACCGCCTTTTTCATTTCATGAAAGTAATCCCGGCATTCAGCACAGTCATGCAAGTGCTCCCGTAAAACTTCTTTATGCTCCGGTTTGATGTCCTCATCTAAATAATCATGCATATATTCAATGATTTCCTCATGGCAGTTCATTTTTCTCACCTTCTTTTTATAAATGGCGTAGTTGTTTACGCAAGGCTTCGCGACCGCGATGTATCCTCGTCTTAACCGTACCGACCGGCAAATCGAGTATCTCACTGATTTCCTTTAGAGATAACTCTTCAATATACTTCAATACGATTACCGATCGGTATTTCTCGGGCAATTTCATTATTTCCACTTGAATGGTTTCCTGCAGTTCTAATGATTCAACCTCTTCCTCGGGTTTCGCCATATCCGATGCAATTTGGGAATACATATTCAATCCCTCTGTTCCTGCCACCTCTGCATCCAGATAGTAGTCCGGTTTTTTCTTGCGAAGCCGGTCAATACAAAGATTGGTCGCAATCCGATATAACCATGTAGAAAATTTCATTGTTATATTGAAACTTCGAATGTTCACGTAGGCCCTTACAAAGGCCTCTTGTGCCAAATCTTCTGCTTCTTGCCTGTTTCCGAGCATCCTGAAACATATTTGGAAAACTTTGTCCTTGTAAATTTCGACAATTTCCCCAAAAGCATTATGGTCTCCTTTTAATACTTGATTAATTCTCTCTTTAATGAGTGCATCCATTTTCCGGTATTACCCCCGCTCATGCGGCTATACGATTACTACGAATCGTAAGCTGAAAGGTTTCAAAAATTTAATACATTAATTTTAACAAAGTTTTACATTTTATGTTTAAGAAAAAAAAAACAGGGCTATATAGTAAGAAATTGTAAAATCCAAAGGAGTGATTCTCTATATGAGTACTGAACAAATTTTAGACCATATTGAACAATGCAGACAGAAAATGATGTTTTTGGCTTCCCGTTCTTCGATGGTGGATAATGAAGTTATTGAAGTTAGCAGCAAACTGGATTCTTTAATCATTCAATACATCCATTTAACTAAAAATGAAGATCTCATGGACAGACGTGCTCTTAAGTGAATATGGATAGAAAATTGCAACCATTTATCTATAGATATGTTTCTGTTACATACACCCTGGTAAATAAACCTACGTCTTCTAGCATATAAAAAACAGTAACCCATTACAAGCCGGTTACTGTTTCTTTTAATTATTAGTTATAATAATTTTTCTCCAAATAGCGAACCCATTAAGGCCACGGCAACGATTGCCGTTTTATTTCGCTCATCTAAAATGGGATTCACTTCAACGAATTCAGCGGATGTAATCAAGTTGGATTCCGCAAGCATTTCCATGGCCAAATGACTTTCCCGATAACTTATACCACCAATCACAGGTGTCCCGACTCCGGGTGCATCTGCTGGGTCCACTCCATCCAAATCCAGTGAAAGGTGGACGCCATCCGTTCTTTCCCTTAAATAATCAATGCATTCTTCCATGACCCGTGTCATTCCCAACCGGTCGATCTCATGCATCGTGAATACTTTAATCCCTTTCTCACGGATAAGTTCCTTTTCCCCTTCATCCAATGACCTCGCTCCGATGATTACGATGTTTTCCGGTTTCACTTTTGGAGCAAAACCATGGATATTGATCAGGTCCGGATGTCCAATCCCAATACTGACAGCCAAGGGCATCCCGTGTATATTTCCTGATGGTGAAGTATCTTCCGTATTTAAATCGCCATGTGCATCGTACCAAATCACACCTAGATTCTCATAGTGCTTTGCGACTCCTGCCAGTGTGCCTATCGCTATTGAATGGTCTCCTCCCAATACAAGCGGAAAGGAACCTTCTTCTATTATTTCATCAACTCTTGTAGCTAACTGGGTGTTACCTTTTGCTACAAGCTGTAAGTTTTTTAAATTTGTCCCGGGCTCATCTGCATTTTCAGGACGCCCTACAATTATATCCCCTAAATCCTCTACTTCTATATTCAACTTTTCAAGACGCTCGACAATCTCTGCGCAGCGGATGGCACTAGGTCCCATATCCACCCCTCGCCTTGCTTGACCAAGGTCCATAGGCAATCCGATGACGGAAATTTTCTGAATAGACATACAATTCCCCCTTTCCACCATTTTATATCGTATATGCCAATTGGTTCAACTCGACATTTCCATGTATAATGATGCACGTTTTCCGATAACATATGTTTTTTGTGAAAAAATATCTTTCTGGGGATTAGTTTACCCAACTATGCCTTAAACAAAAAAAAGTCTTAAACCATTTTTGGCTTAAGACGTAAGTTTTGGTGTATGTAGTTGATGGTGGAGCCTAGCGGGATCGAACCGCTGACCTCCTGCGTGCAAGGCAGGCGCTCTCCCAGCTGAGCTAAGGCCCCTAAGGAATTTAAAATATATTAAGCGGAAGACGGGATTCGAACCCGCGACCCCAACCTTGGCAAGGTTGTATTCTACCACTGAACTACTTCCGCAAATGGCTGGGCTAGAAGGGATCGAACCTTCGCATGACGGAATCAAAATCCGTTGCCTTACCGCTTGGCTATAGCCCAATATATGATATGCAATAATTAATGTACAACAAAATAAAAAGGTGGTAATCATATATTTCCCCAATACAGAGAATATATAACTGATCCACAGGATTTTATTAAAATGGTGGAGGGGGGCAGATTCGAACTGCCGAACCCGAAGGAGCGGATTTACAGTCCGCCGCGTTTAGCCACTTCGCTACCCCTCCGCAATATATGGTTGTAAATGGTGCCGGCAAGAGGACTTGAACCCCCAACCTACTGATTACAAGTCAGTTGCTCTACCAGTTGAGCTACACCGGCAAGTAAAGAATAAAATGGTGGAGGATGACGGGATCGAACCGCCGACCCTCTGCTTGTAAGGCAGATGCTCTCCCAGCTGAGCTAATCCTCCGGATTAATGATTTAAAATGGTGACCCGTACGGGATTCGAACCCGTGTTACCGCCGTGAAAGGGCGGTGTCTTAACCGCTTGACCAACGGGCCGAACTGTTTTTTTGTTCATAGATAGATCGGGAAGCTCCCAAGCGGATTCGAACCGCTGACCTCTTCCTTACCATGGAAGTGCTCTACCTACTGAGCTATGGAAGCATATGGCTCCGCAGGTAGGACTCGAACCTACGACCGTTCGGTTAACAGCCGAATGCTCTACCACTGAGCTACTGCGGAATAATATAATGTTTCCTAAAACCCATTAAAGATTTAAATGAACAGCCTGGCAACGTCCTACTCTCACAGGGGGAAACCCCCAACTACCATCGGCGCTGAAGAACTTAACTTCCGTGTTCGGAATGGGAACGGGTGTGACCTCTTCGCCATCATTGCCAGACTATATTCATTTTTGAAGAATTCATTCCTTCAAAACTAGATAATAAGAAGGTATTTCATTTTTTTAAAAGCGTTGGTTAAGTCCTCGATCTATTAGTATCAGTCAGCTCCACATGTCACCATGCTTCCACCTCTGACCTATCAACCTGATCATCTTTCAGGGATCTTACTAGCTTGCGCCATGGGAAATCTCATCTTGAGGGGGGCTTCATGCTTAGATGCTTTCAGCACTTATCCCGTCCGCACGTAGCTACCCAGCTATGCCTTTGGCAAGACAACTGGTACACCAGCGGTGCGTCCATCCCGGTCCTCTCGTACTAAGGACAGCTCCTCTCAAATTTCCTGCGCCCGCGACGGATAGGGACCGAACTGTCTCACGACGTTCTGAACCCAGCTCGCGTACCGCTTTAATGGGCGAACAGCCCAACCCTTGGGACCGACTACAGCCCCAGGATGCGATGAGCCGACATCGAGGTGCCAAACCTCCCCGTCGATGTGGACTCTTGGGGGAGATAAGCCTGTTATCCCCGGGGTAGCTTTTATCCGTTGAGCGATGGCCCTTCCATGCGGAACCACCGGATCACTAAGCCCGACTTTCGTCCCTGCTCGACTTGTAGGTCTCGCAGTCAAGCTCCCTTGTGCCTTTACACTCTACGAATGATTTCCAACCATTCTGAGGGAACCTTTGGGCGCCTCCGTTACTCTTTAGGAGGCGACCGCCCCAGTCAAACTGCCCACCTGACACTGTCTCCCACCCCGATAAGGGGCGCGGGTTAGAATTTCAATACAGCCAGGGTAGTATCCCACCAACGCCTCCACCGAAGCTGGCGCTCCGGCTTCTCAGGCTCCTACCTATCCTGTACAAGCTGTACCAAAATTCAATATCAGGCTGCAGTAAAGCTCCACGGGGTCTTTCCGTCCTGTCGCGGGTAACCTGCATCTTCACAGGTACTATAATTTCACCGAGTCTCTCGTTGAGACAGTGCCCAGATCGTTACACCTTTCGTGCGGGTCGGAACTTACCCGACAAGGAATTTCGCTACCTTAGGACCGTTATAGTTACGGCCGCCGTTTACTGGGGCTTCGGTTCAAAGCTTCGCTTGCGCTAACCTCTCCCCTTAACCTTCCAGCACCGGGCAGGTGTCAGCCCCTATACTTCGCCTTGCGGCTTCGCAGAGACCTGTGTTTTTGCTAAACAGTCGCCTGGGCCTATTCACTGCGGCTTTTCTGGGCTATTCACCCTAAAAAGCACCCCTTCTCCCGAAGTTACGGGGTCATTTTGCCGAGTTCCTTAACGAGAGTTCTCTCGCACACCTTAGGATTCTCTCCTCGCCTACCTGTGTCGGTTTGCGGTACGGGCACCTTACATCTCACTAGAGGCTTTTCTTGGCAGCGTGGAATCAGGAACTTCGGTACTATATTTCCCTCGCCATCACAGCTCCGCCTTAATGGAAACGGGATTTGCCTCGTTTCCGGCCTAACTGCTTGGACGCGCATATCCAACAGCGCGCTTACCCTATCCTTCTGCGTCCCCCCATCGTTCAAACGATGTATAGGTGGTACAGGAATATCAACCTGTTGTCCATCGCCTACGCCTTTCGGCCTCGGCTTAGGTCCCGACTAACCCTGAGCGGACGAGCCTTCCTCAGGAAACCTTAGGCATTCGGTGGAAGGGATTCTCACCCTTCTTTCGCTACTCATACCGGCATTCTCACTTCTAAGCGCTCCACCAGTCCTTCCGGTCTGACTTCAACGCCCTTAGAACGCTCTCCTACCATCGACACCATACGGTGTCAATCCACAGCTTCGGTGATACGTTTAGCCCCGGTACATTTTCGGCGCGGAGTCACTCGACCAGTGAGCTATTACGCACTCTTTAAATGGTGGCTGCTTCTAAGCCAACATCCTGGTTGTCTAAGCAACTCCACATCCTTTTCCACTTAACGTATACTTTGGGACCTTAGCTGGTGGTCTGGGCTGTTTCCCTTTCGACTACGGATCTTATCACTCGCAGTCTGACTCCCAAGAATAAGTATTTGGCATTCGGAGTTTGACTGAATTCGGTAACCCGTTGGGGGCCCCTAGTCCAATCAGTGCTCTACCTCCAATACTCTCATCTTGAGGCTAGCCCTAAAGCTATTTCGGAGAGAACCAGCTATCTCCAGGTTCGATTGGAATTTCTCCGCTACCCACACCTCATCCCCGCACTTTTCAACGTGCGTGGGTTCGGGCCTCCATTCAGTGTTACCTGAACTTCACCCTGGACATGGGTAGATCACCTGGTTTCGGGTCTACGACCTCATACTCATTCGCCCTATTCAGACTCGCTTTCGCTGCGGCTCCGTCTCATCAACTTAACCTCGCATGAAATCGTAACTCGCCGGTTCATTCTACAAAAGGCACGCCATTACCCATTAACGGGCTTTGACTACTTGTAGGCACACGGTTTCAGGATCTATTTCACTCCCCTTCCGGGGTGCTTTTCACCTTTCCCTCACGGTACTGGTTCACTATCGGTCACTAGGGAGTATTTAGCCTTGGGAGATGGTCCTCCCTGCTTCCGACGGGATTTCTCGTGTCCCGCCGTACTCAGGATCCACTCAGGAGGGAACGAAGTTTCAACTACAGGGTTTTTACCTTCTTCGACGGACCTTTCCAGGTCGCTTCATTTACCCCGTTCCTTTGTAACTCCATGTTGAGTGTCCTACAACCCCAAGAGGCAAGCCTCTTGGTTTGGGCTAATTCCGTTTCGCTCGCCGCTACTCAGGAAATCGCGTTTGCTTTCTCTTCCTCCGGGTACTTAGATGTTTCAGTTCCCCGGGTCTGCCTTCAGTACCCTATGTATTCAGGTAAAGATACTGTTCCATTACGAACAGTGGGTTTCCCCATTCGGAAATCTCCGGATCAAAGCTTACTTACAGCTCCCCGAAGCATATCGGTGTTAGTCCCGTCCTTCATCGGCTCCTAGTGCCAAGGCATCCACCGTGCGCCCTTTCTAACTTAACCGTTAAAAAAGATCTTACAGATGCTTTGAAAAAAATTAATTGCCTTCTATCTATTATCTAGTTTTCAAGGAACAAAGCAGAAAGTATCCATCACATCGTGATGACTGTCTTTCCTATTTGAATGAATTACTCATTCAAAACTGAACAAAACAAAAGCGCTCTCGTAATTATCCTTAGAAAGGAGGTGATCCAGCCGCACCTTCCGATACGGCTACCTTGTTACGACTTCACCCCAATCATCTGTCCCACCTTAGGCGGCTGGCTCCATGAAGGTTACCTCACCGACTTCGGGTGTTACAAACTCTCGTGGTGTGACGGGCGGTGTGTACAAGGCCCGGGAACGTATTCACCGCGGCATGCTGATCCGCGATTACTAGCGATTCCGGCTTCATGCAGGCGAGTTGCAGCCTGCAATCCGAACTGAGAATGGCT
The DNA here is from genome assembly GCF_038003055.1 of Peribacillus sp. FSL M8-0224. NCBI lineage: Bacteria > Bacillati > Bacillota > Bacilli > Caryophanales > Bacillaceae > Peribacillus > Peribacillus sp. FSL M8-0224. The sequence goes on along the minus strand of NZ_JBBOOJ010000001.1, from coordinate 5,465,321 downwards.
TTATGGGATTCGCTTACCTTCGCAGGTTTGCAGCCCTTTGTACCATCCATTGTAGCACGTGTGTAGCCCAGGTCATAAGGGGCATGATGATTTGACGTCATCCCCACCTTCCTCCGGTTTGTCACCGGCAGTCACCTTAGAGTGCCCAACTGAATGCTGGCAACTAAGATCAAGGGTTGCGCTCGTTGCGGGACTTAACCCAACATCTCACGACACGAGCTGACGACAACCATGCACCACCTGTCACTCTGTCCCCCGAAGGGGAAAGCCCTATCTCTAGGGTTGTCAGAGGATGTCAAGACCTGGTAAGGTTCTTCGCGTTGCTTCGAATTAAACCACATGCTCCACCGCTTGTGCGGGCCCCCGTCAATTCCTTTGAGTTTCAGCCTTGCGGCCGTACTCCCCAGGCGGAGTGCTTAATGCGTTAGCTGCAGCACTAAAGGGCGGAAACCCTCTAACACTTAGCACTCATCGTTTACGGCGTGGACTACCAGGGTATCTAATCCTGTTTGCTCCCCACGCTTTCGCGCCTCAGTGTCAGTTACAGACCAGAAAGTCGCCTTCGCCACTGGTGTTCCTCCAAATCTCTACGCATTTCACCGCTACACTTGGAATTCCACTTTCCTCTTCTGCACTCAAGTTCCCCAGTTTCCAATGACCCTCCACGGTTGAGCCGTGGGCTTTCACATCAGACTTAAGGAACCACCTGCGCGCGCTTTACGCCCAATAATTCCGGACAACGCTTGCCACCTACGTATTACCGCGGCTGCTGGCACGTAGTTAGCCGTGGCTTTCTGGTTAGGTACCGTCAAGGTACCAGCAGTTACTCTGGTACTTGTTCTTCCCTAACAACAGAACTTTACGACCCGAAGGCCTTCTTCGTTCACGCGGCGTTGCTCCGTCAGACTTTCGTCCATTGCGGAAGATTCCCTACTGCTGCCTCCCGTAGGAGTCTGGGCCGTGTCTCAGTCCCAGTGTGGCCGATCACCCTCTCAGGTCGGCTACGCATCGTCGCCTTGGTGAGCCATTACCTCACCAACTAGCTAATGCGCCGCGGGCCCATCTATAAGTGACAGCGTAAACCGTCTTTCCATCTTCTCTCATGCGAGAGAAGAACGTATCCGGTATTAGCTCCGGTTTCCCGAAGTTATCCCAGTCTTATAGGCAGGTTGCCCACGTGTTACTCACCCGTCCGCCGCTAATCTCAGGGAGCAAGCTCCCGTCGATTCGCTCGACTTGCATGTATTAGGCACGCCGCCAGCGTTCGTCCTGAGCCAGGATCAAACTCTCCGAAGAAATGTTTGACTTGCTCATTTGCTTTTTTGATAGTGTGTGCTCACTTAAAATTTAACGTTGGCGCTTTGTTTTGTTCAGTTTTCAAAGAGCAATTTGTTCGCCATCTCTCTTAGCGACTTTAATATCTTAACATCTTATTACCACTTCGTCAATAACTTTTTTTAAAAAAGTTTTTATCATTCTTTTTCAAATGCTTTGACGTTGCAGCAACTTTTATAATATACCAGCGTATAAATCAATAGTCAATAGGTTTTTTGAATTTAATTCACTTTTAAATTTCATGACTGATTCCACTTGGATAAATTCGATTTCCCCTTCATATACATTAGGATTTCCTCCTCGGTGCTCACCCTTTTAAACAGCCTGAAAAGGATGTTATATTTCTCGTTTATTGCCCTTTTGACTATGTGATCGATTCTGTCATCCTGCAAATCGAATAGTATTTCATCCATCTCTCTTTTTAAAAGGTACTCCAATTCCATTTTTTCTTTGTCATTGATCAATAAACCGAGCATGGTTCACACCTCCATCAGACATCTTTCCCCATTCCCATCAATTTTATGAATTTTCAACCCGTTTTTTTGCATAACAATAATCCTCGCGCATAAATTTGAAGACAAGAGTACTTTGGACAAGGGGATGGATTAATGAAATTTTTCATGGTGCTTCAAGCCAAGAACATCAAGTATTATTCGTTAATTTTGCTTACCGCACTTTTTACCGCTTGGTTTCTTTTTGTACAAAACATTCTTCATGCCCCCGTTTTTTCAACGGAAGATGGGCCGAAAGCGGTTTATAAAGGGGAAAAGAATGTTGCGATCACGTTCAATATTGGCTGGGGTGATGAGAAAGCCGCTCCGATAATAGAGACATTAAAAAGAGAAAAGATTAAATCGGCCACTTTTTTCCTTTCGGGATCTTGGGCAGAACGCCACCCTGACATAGTAGCTGAAATTGTGAAAGAAGGATATGAAATCGGCATGCTTGGTTACGATTATAAGGATTATACCGAAATGGAAGATCAAGAAATCATCCGGGATATTTCTAAAGCCCAGGAAGCATTTAAAAAACTTAATGTAAAGAATATAGAACTTTTACGCGCTCCCACCGGCCACTTTGATAAACGACTCTTGAAGATCAGTGAGAAATTCGGATATACCGTTGTCCATTGGAGCATCGATTCGAAGGATTGGACCAATCCAGGTGTGGATCGGATCATACAGAACATCACCAAGGCCCAAAAAGGTGATATCATTTTATTACATGCTTCAGACTCAGCAAAACAAACGAATAAAGCATTACCGGAGTTATTAAGTGAACTTCGATCAAAAAATTTAAACTTCGTTAACGTTTCAGAGATGATTTCCAATTCCTCGGCAAGCAGTGAGGAAGTCCGCTAACTGAAAAAACTGCGTACTAATGGTCTCCTTGAACCTTTAGTACGCAGTTTTTCTGTTTTCATTTCTTTATGTAAGGTCCGGCCTACATATAGGTTAGCTGCCTTTACCTAATTGACCGGCTTTCATCTTTCCCTTTGCTGGAGTTTGCTTACGCTCTCTTCTATCGGCCAATTCCTTTTGTGAAATTTCAATCAATTTGCCAAGGACCAATAATTGATAAGCATTGCAGACTAGCAATGGAAACAGCATGAAGTAAAGCCAGCCTTCATCATTGGTTTTCAGGACAGGTACCCACTCCAATACCGTGACCACGACCATGAAAAACAAGGCCGGTATGAAAGACTGTTTATTCGTTTGTTTCATTTTGAAATAAGCTGTAATAAGCCCTGCGGCCAATACAACCAAAGCTAACACGATATACGAACTGATTCCCTCGCCTGAACCAAAGCTAAGATATCGCAGGTAAACAAGATCGAATACAACAAAAAGAATGAGTACAAGTTGAACGGCATTCCATAAGGAAGCGCTTTTAAATATCCCCAGACCAAAACGATGTATTGTTAAATAGGCAAAAAAGCCGGCTTGGCTTATGACACTGAAAATTAATCCAACACCGAATAACCAAATAAAAGTTGATAGGATGGCACTGACTTCAAAAGAAGAAAAATAAGGCTTAAACTCACTCCATCGAGCCAAGAACCCTACAACTCCGCCAGTTACGCCACCTATAAGCAATGTTGTTAAAAACAATTTAACTAAATTACGGCTGTTCATTGTTTTCCTCCATACATTTCTATTCATTTCCTTAATTGTACCAACCAAATTTGGAAAAATCCACTTATTCCACCAAGGAATAATATCGCCGATTGGAACCATATTAACAGTAAGAAGGATGAAAGGGGCCCTGCGTATGAGAGTGGGAGTTGCTTTGCTTTTCACGTCATTCTTACTCGTTTGTTCCGGTTGTGCTCAAAATGGGGCAGGCGGAGAAAAAATGGAGTACGAAGAGACAAAGAAAATGGTCGTCGATATCTTGAAGACAGATGATGGAAAAAAGGCCATCCAGGATATCATTACTGATGATAAAACGAAAGCTGAACTCATTATGGATTCGGATGCCATTAAGAAATCCATTGAAGATATGGTCACTTCAGATAAAGGGAAGGAATTTTGGAAAAAGACATTCAATGATCCTGAATTTGCTTCCGCTTATGCTAAAGCATTAGAAGACGAACATAAAAAGGTATTGAAGGACTTAACTGCTGATCCTCAGTATCGTGGAATGCTCATGGAAATAATGAAAGAACCGGATATGGAAAAAGAAATGAATAAATTATTAAAAACCAAGGAAATGCGATCGGTCTATAAAGAGCTGATCATCGAGACCATGGAAAGTCCTCTCGTCCAAGCGAAAATGCAAGAGAAATTGGATAAAGCAGCCACAAAGGCGGCCGAGAAGGAGAAAAAGTAAAAAGAATGAAAAAAGGCTGATTCCCACTCGGAATCAGCCTTCTTTTTATTGCAGTTTTTCAATGACCTTTTTAGCAATATCTTCGTAAATCCTGCCAAGCCTATGGTCCGCTGCGTAAATGGATGGAGCAAAGTCCTCTTCGTTCCAATCTGGCTGTTGCAGGGGAAGTTGACCTAAAACTTCTGTACGAAGCTCTTCTGCAAGCTTCTCTCCGCCGCCTTTTCCGAATACATATTCCTTTTCACCGGTCGTTTTACTTTCGAAAAATGACATATTCTCTATGACACCAATGACTTCGTGTTCTGTCTTGATGGCCATGGCACCAGCTCTTGCAGCAACGAAGGCTGCAGTCGGATGCGGTGTCGTAACAATGATTTCTTTACATGAAGGGAGCATCGTATGCACGTCCAATGCAACATCTCCTGTACCCGGCGGTAAGTCAAGGACCAAATAGTCCAAATCTCCCCATTCCACTTCATTAAAGAAACTGTTAAGCATTTTACCCAGCATCGGCCCTCTCCAGATGATCGGCGCGTTATCCTCTACAAAAAAGCCCATTGAGATAACTTGGACGCCAAACCGTTCTACAGGAATGATTTTTTCCCCGCGAACAACCGGTCGTTTTGTTATCCCCATCATATCAGGTACGCTGAATCCGTAAATATCGGCATCAACCAGTCCGACCTTTTTGCCTAAACGAGCAAGTGAAGTGGCGAAATTCACTGAGATCGTAGATTTTCCCACTCCGCCTTTACCACTGGCGATCGCGATGAATTGTGTCTTGCTGTTAGGTCCAAGCAAACCTTGGTCCGCCTCACCCTGGGGAATGCTCTCACGATGCTTGGCTAATTCCTCTTCTGAAAGTTCCGTGAAACGGATGCCTACCGATTCCGCTCCGTTCGTTTTCAGCAAGTCCACAACTTCGGATTGCATTTGCATTTGCTCGGCAGTCCCCGTTTTCGCAATCGCAAGTTTAACGCTTACATGATTCTTTTCAGGTTTTATTTTGATTTCTATAATTCCATTTGTCTCTTCAAGGTTTTTATGTAGAAAAGGGTCTTTAAGATCCTTTAATAAATTCAGTACTTTCTCTTCTGTTAACAAGTCGAGCACCCCTTTGAATTTTATTTTCCCATTTTTCAGTATAACATATTACCGAAAGAAAACTTATTATCTGCCTTGCATGCGAGACCAGATTATTTCCCCATGATAAAAAGGCCTTGTACCTTACAAGACCCCGACATCACTCGTCATCCGATAGTTTTTCTTCTGTGAAGTACCGTAAAATCCCCATATAAATCGAACTGGCAATCTTTTCCTGGTATTTATCGCTGATAAGGCGTTCCCTTTCCTCAGAATTGGAAAGAAAGCCAATTTCCACAAGCGCTCCTGGTTTCTTAGCATAATTCATCAAATACACATGATTGATCGTTCTTGAATCACGCTTTGTATTTTCCAGGTTTCTGATGATTTCAGTCTGAATGAATTTAGCCACCTGTTCATTTTCCTCAAACCTGCTTGTATAAAAGGTTTGGGCACCTTTCGATGACGCCGATGGAAAAGAGTTCAAATGAATGCTTAAGAATAAGTCCGCTTCCGAATCATTGATCATTTTAACCCGATTCCGTAAGTCCTCCTGTTTTCGCTGGCGGATCCCCTTTGTATTACCCTGTGCCAGATCCTCATCCTTCTCACGGGTCATGATGACAAGTGCACCTTGTTCCTGCAAATAGTCCCTGACCTTTAATGAAACGGAAAGGGCAATTTCCTTTTCCATTATCTCTTGTACATTTGCCCCGCCGTCCATTCCTCCGTGACCTGCATCCAGAATGATGACCTTCCCTGCCAACGGAAGGTTCCAGGAGTCCCAAGAATCATCTTCAACGAATTTAAAAGTCACAATTAAAAAAAGGACAAACAATCCCATAGCGATTCCTGTATATTTCAGCTTTCTGCGCATGACCGTTCCCCTTCCATGATCTCTCTACTAAAAAGTATGGGACAAACCATGGAATTAGAACAAGGAATGGGATTTTGCCTTCTTAATGCAGTTTCATTTTATATCGTTTTTCTCCAGTCTTAAAACCGTCCAGCCACCAATCGCCTACAAATCCTTCACAACAATAAAACAATCCTTCATCGAAAGCGTTATTCGCTGTAACTTCCCGCCAATACAAAATAAAGTTAAAAAGAGTATCGACCAAAAACTTCTCTTCCTTCCAGCACCTGGACCTTACATCATCTTCCGACTCCCCATAATAGCCAAACTTACTATAGTTCGCTCCTAATAAATAAGCCTCGATGGCAACATCGAAGTAGCCTTCCTCCAAAACATCCATCAAATCCTGTCCGAAATAACGCTGAATCCTCCCCTTCATATCCTCGATAGAAAGTTCCCTGAGCAACCTGCGTTCGAACTTCAATTGCCTTTCCCTTTGCATCTCCTGTAAACCTAATATCACAGCCATAATTCACCTCCGGGGCAATTCCCCATTTCCCAAAATTATTTCCCAAGACATAATTTAGTTTTAGCGTTCTATTTTGAACCATTCATTTATTCCATTGGCAAAAATTAATGAGGATAGGTTCGGCAGGTAATTGAAATGCCTATCCTAGGCTATCTTCCATAAGAAGCTTAAAAGGACAGCCCAAACATTTCGGATGATGTTTACTCGCAGAAAAAATTGGTACTATCACCCGTAACCCGTCACTTTAGGATGCTACCTGAGGCAGGCCTTGCGACTTGGGTAGCTCACTGCGCATGCCTTACATTGATCACACCTGATTATTCATGTCGTGTTCTTACTTAAATTCAAGCAAGCTTTGTGATCTATTGATAAAAAGGACATCCGTGGTAAACGGATGTCCTTTTCTAACATAATATTACATTTTATAATAGCAAATTTATTTAAATACATACCTACTTGCAGGATGAACTGCCAGAGGCACAGTACAATATCCAGTCGCCGGTACTACACAAAGTTGGAATGGCTTCCTATATTCGTTTCACTTTAAATCTGTCCAGCCCTTTTCTTTAATCGGCCAGCTAGAGGCACGACGATTATTCCGGCTATTACGACCTGCATTACGTTTCCGGGGATGGAGCCGAATGGCTGGATCCAGTTACCGTAAAGGATAACTTCAGTAAAATAATAGCCCACGATTTTTATGATCAATGCAACGGCAACGGCCAAAGTGTATACAAGTTCTCTTTTGCCCGGTACCTTTTCGGATATAAGGCCGGCTAGAAAGCCCATTGCTCCGACGATGACGAATGTAAACGGTGCCCATGCTGCCCAACCAGAGAATAGATCGAAGAAGGCCATACCGAAGGCGCCTGCTATCGCCCCTGTTTTTTTCCCATATACCAAGGCTGCTATAAAAAGGGGAACGTTGCCCAAATGGACCAGGCCGCCGTTACCCATTATTGGGAGCTTGATGTTGATGAACATGGTCGCTACAAGGGTTAACGCAATGAATAGTGCATTGATGACCAAGGCTTTTGTTTTAGTTGTTTCAATCGGTGAGTATGTTGAATTCATATGAAGTCCTCTTTCTTTTTTTAAGTATTATCATACTCCTAAATAGAAACTTAATAAATATCGATTTTACAAATAATTCTGTATTCCACAAATAAACTCATGTGTAAACAAATGGGACCTATCATCCCCAACATCCGAAGCACCCTCCCTACGGCGTTAAATCGCATTGTGGCTGGGGACTGGGAAGGATTTATATCATGACGCAGAAGGGTTCATGGAGCATGTTGGGGGTCATATTATATCCGGTCATTAAAAGGACTTAATGAAATTCAAATTCATTCTAACGGATTAAGAATCATTGCACTATGTACATTAAATAAATTTGATTGGCAATATAATCCGAACTAAAATGAAGCCCCTTTCTTAACCACCATATTATAATGCCTACCAATGAGGCCGTTTTAATGTCGATGTCAACATATTCAGCAGGTAGATCCTTTTCAGTATTCTTCCTTCTAATTTCTACCAATTGCTTTAACAATGAAAACAACTGGTCCTCAAACTGATTCGTTTTAAATAAAATAAGTAAATAATTCCGATGGATATATAAATAATCAAGCAATTTTGTTAGCTGTTGTTTTTCCGATAAGTCTTTTGCATGTATTAAAGCAAAAATTTTCTCAGATAGCTCATTTAGAATCTCATCGGTGATTTTCGTTAATAAATCTTGAATATCCTGATAATGCAGGTAAAATGTTGTCCGATTCAGCCCTGCTTTGGCTGCGATTTCCCGGACCGTTAAATTCGAAATAATGGGGTCCTCGCATAAGAGAGCAATGACAGCGTCTTTAAACATTTCCCTTGAGCGAATTGTACGAGGATCTTCTTTTTTAGGTATAGACATTTTAATCTCCTTTATAGATTTTCTTTAACTTTCTCAACAGCATATATTTCTATGTCGATTAGTGAACATTTTCAAGAAAACTGTTCATGGTAAGGAACATATATTTTTGTTACCATCGATTTTATCGACACGGTGTTGATAAAGCAAGTCAAAAATGAAGGAGTTTACGAATGGACATTACTGAAAGAAATAAAAAAGTTTTATTAATTGTACTGATTGCCGGTTGTTTTTTATCAACATTAAATCAGACTTTATTAAATGTTGCATTGAGTGGTTTAATGGAAGTATTTGATGTAACGGCTGCAACTGTACAATGGTTATCTACAGGGTTTATGCTAGTGAACGGTGTTTTAGTGCCAATCACTGCCTTTTTAATGCAACGGTTTACAACAAGGCAGCTTTTTATTAGCTCGATGTTCTTTTTGCTCATCGGCTCTGTACTTTGCGCATGTGCGGGGAATTTTGGCGTGCTGTTAACGGGCAGAATGATACAAGCAATCGGTGCCGGGATTATTATACCTCTAATGATGACGGTTATTTTATATTTATATCCTAGCGAAAAGCGCGGAAGCATCATGGGGACAATCGGCTTTGCGATAATTTTTGCCCCGGCCATAGCCCCGACCTTATCTGGTTTTATCATGGAATATGTTTCATGGAGATGGCTATTCATTGGGTTAATCCCATTCTTACTAATCGTCATCGTTCTAGCGTTCAAATATTTAATGAATGTTGCAGAGACAACAAAAGCAAAATTGGATATCACAAGTGTCATTTTATCAACGATTGGTTTCGGCTGTATATTATTTGGGTTTAGTAGCGCAGGAAGCAAGGGACGGGAAGATCCCGTTGTCATCACTGCAATAATCGTCGGAATGATCGTGTCGACTCTATTCTGTTTACGTCAAATGAAATCGAGCGACCCATTATTAAATTTAACTGTATTCAAGTATAAAGTTTTCACGCTTACATCCTTCATCAATGTACTAATTACGATGATCATGTATGCGGATTTAATACTTTTGCCAATCTACTTGCAGAATGGACGAGGTTTTACAGCATTTGAAGCAGGTTTACTGCTATTACCCGGAGCTGTGATTAATGCCTTCTTATCCCCTGTCACAGGTAAAATGTTTGATAAATATGGTGCTAAACCACTCTTTATTACAGGTTTGGTATTCATCATTGTTTCGATGTGGGGAGTCATAGATATAAGCGAATCAACGACGTATATCTATATCATGGTTCGTACCATAATATTACGAATTGGTTTGAGCTTCATTACCATGCCATTAAATACAGCAGGGTTGAATGCTTTACCAAGAGAATTGGGTTCCCATGGTTCAGCTGTAAATAATACCATTCGCCAATTGTCAGGTGCCATCGGAACAGCAGTTGTCATCACAGTATATACAATGCAGGCAACTTCACATGCCTCTGAGCTATCAATGGAAAATGAAAACATTACAGCTATAGAACCAGAGGCATTAGCTTCCATCCTTGGCTCAAGTGATGCCTATGTTTTCATGCTAGCCTTATCTTTTGTGGCATTAATAATTGCATGCTTTATGCCGAAAAAAGCCGCAATCAAAAAAAGTGAAGGTGAATCTCAAAACTAAGATTGTTAACTGAAATATTTAAAATAAAGCATATCCGGGAGATCACGGATATGCTTTTTTAATATTTCCGGTCAAAAAAAAGACCCCCAACCAATATGGTTGAGAGCCTTTCGAAACGGTAATAGAATTAACGTTTTGAGAACTGAGGTGCACGACGTGCGCCTTTAAGACCGTATTTTTTACGTTCTTTCATACGTGGGTCACGAGTTAGTAAACCAGCAGTTTTAAGAGATGGACGGTATTCTGGATCAACTTGTAGCAATGCACGAGCGATACCGTGACGGATTGCTCCAGCTTGACCAGTATATCCACCACCGCTAACGTTTACTAGAACGTCGTAATTTCCAGTAGTTTCTGTTGCAACTAGTGGTTGGTTAACAACTTCACGTAATGCTGCAAAAGGAATATATTCATTGATGTCACGACCGTTAATAACGATGCGACCTTCGCCTGGTACTAAACGTACACGAGCTACTGAGCTCTTACGGCGACCAGTACCATAATATTGAACTTGTGCCAAGATAGTAACCTCCTTAGTAATTATCCGCGTAATTCGTATACTTCTGGTTGTTGAGCAGCGTGTGGGTGCTCAGCTCCAGCGTATACGTGTAATTTTTTGTAGATTTGACGACCAAGAGAATTCTTTGGAAGCATACCTTTGATAGCAAGTTCAAGCATTCTCTCAGGGTAGTTTGTACGCATTTCAAGAGCAGTTCTAGTTTTAAGACCGCCTGGATGCATAGTATGACGGTAATAAATTTTGTCAGTCAATTTTTTACCAGTCAAATGGATTTTTTCAACATTGATAAGAATTACATGATCACCAGTGTCAATGTTCGGTGTAAAAGTTGGTTTATGTTTACCACGTAAGATGGATGCTACTTCAGTAGAAAGGCGACCCAAAGTTTTGCCTTCAGCGTCAATCACATACCATTTACGTTCTACTTCATTAGCTTTCGCCATAAATGTCGTACGCATGGTTAACCTCCTAAAAAACTTTTTAATTTTTTATATTTATTTTCAATCACAATAAACTTCCGGGGCTTATCGTGGGATTAAAATACATACCATATTATATTAACTTCTCCCAGATTCATTGTCAAGGGAATGTTACACTAGGATAAGTTGTCTATAAAACACTCTCTGCAACTCCATGAATAGCTCAGTATAGCATCAAGCCGCTCCATTACTGATTTCAGCCCATTACCCATTTGTAAAAAAACTGGTATCACTTTGAAAATATTTTTATTTGTAAAATACTTTCCATAAATACAAGCCTTGGGCTGGTGCTGTTTTCCCTGCAAAGCTGCGGTCCTTCTTGTCCAAAATTCCGCTTATATCATGGGGTGACATCTTGCCGCTGCCGACATCCAGGAGCGTCCCAACCAAGATACGCACCATATTATATAAAAAGCCTTCGCCAACGAAGCGGAAAACCATGAAATCATCGCTCTCTTCAAAATCCATTTCTTTTATGGTTCGAACTTTATCGACCACTTCCGTTTTTGCCGAACAAAAACTTGTAAAGTCATGTGTCCCTATCAAATAGGAGATTGCTTCCCTCATCGCCTCCACATTTAACGGGTATGGATAATGATAGGCGTAATTCCGCTTAAACGGATCCCGCAGTTTCGAACGGGCAACGATATAACGGTACTCTTTCCCAGTAGTATGGAACCTCGCATGAAAATCGTCAGGCACGATATCGACTTCCAGAACGATGATATCGGTCGGAAGAAGCGCGCTGAACGCCTTTATCCAATTTTCCGTAGGGAATGTAAGGGGGGACTCAAAGTGAAGTACCTGCCCCTTTGCATGGACCCCTGAGTCTGTCCTGCCTGAAGCAGTCACTTTTATAATTGTGCCTTTATGCATTTGGGCCAAGACTGCCTCGAATTCACTTTGTATGGTGCGTTTCTCAGGCTGCACCTGATAGCCAGCAAAATCCGTGCCGTCATAAGCGATCACACATTTATATTTTGGCATAGTTCTCTTCCTTATTATGAACGTAATAAAAATAACATGACCGTTAGAACACCTATTGAGACCATCAAAAGACTATCACTCGTCTTCCAGTTCAATTGGCGATATTTCGTCCGGCCTTCCCCGCCACGGTATCCTCTTGATTCCATGGCAGTTGCCAATTCCTCCGCCCGTTTGAACGAACTAACAAATAAAGGAACCAGCAGAGGTACAATCGATTTAACCCTGTCCTTTATCGGGCCAGATGAAAAGTCAACGCCCCTTGCAGTTTGGGCCTTCATGATTTTTTCCGTTTCCTCCATTAGCGTCGGGATGAATCGAAGGGCAATGGACATCATCAATGCCAGTTCATGTACAGGCATCTTCCACTTTTTCAAAGGTCCCAACAGCTCTTCCATCCCATCTGTAATGGATATCGGGGATGTCGTCAAAGTTAAAAGTGACGTAACAAGGATTAGTAAAGTAAATCTAATGGATATGAAAAAACCTTGAATCAAACCGCCTTCATAGATTTCAAACCAACCGTATTCAAAAAGCAATTCCCCTTCCTTCGTAAACAATATATGGAGAAGGAATGTAAATACGATCAAGAAAAAGATTGGCTTCAACCCATTATAAAGATAGCGAAGCGGTATTTTGGAAAGACTGATCAAAAGGATGGTGAATACAGCAAGCAAACCGTAAGAAACGACATTATTCGCCAAAAAGACGACACAAACAAACAGGAACACGAGGAGCAGTTTAGCCCTTGGGTCCATCTTGTGCATCAATGAATTTGCAGGGACATAACGCCCGATAATCATTTTATCCAGCATCAGCGGTTCCCCCGTTTCATGGCTTTATCTATTTCTATCGCTAAATCACCGATATTAAGACATGGATGATCAAATCGAACACCAAGTTCCTTCTGGAGCTTTAGCTGAAAGCGGACCGTATCAGGAACATCCAGGCCTAGCTCCATTAATTGTTCCGGCTCTGAGAAAATTTCCTGGGGGGTTCCTTTTTTGAACACCGTACCCTTATGCATGATAATGATGTCATCCGCGTACTTGGCTGCATCCTCCATGCTATGGGTCACCAGAATCGTTGAAATGCCCCTTGCTTTATGCAGATCATAAAACATATCCATGATTTCTTTGCGTCCTCGCGGATCCAGTCCCGCTGTAGGCTCATCAAGGACCAATACTTCCGGTTCCATGGCAAGTACCCCAGCGATGGCCACCCGTCGCATTTGTCCGCCGGATAAGTCGAATGGAGACTTTTCAAGAACTTCCTCATTCAATCCGACTTGCGCGATGGCTTTCCTGGCGAGTTTCTTTGCATCGATTTCAGAAACGCCAAAATTCATAGGACCGAAACATATATCCTTTTCAACCGTTTCATCAAATAACTGATGTTCCGGAAACTGAAAAACAATTCCGACCTTTTGTCTTATTGGCCGCAAAGCCTTTTCTTTTCTTCCGGCTTCAATCGTCCGATCCCCAATGAAAACCCGACCCTTCGTCGGTTTTAAAAGAGCATTCAAATGCTGCAGTAGCGTGGATTTCCCGGACCCTGTATGCCCGATGATTGCGGTATAGGTTCCCGGCTCCATAGAAATATTGACATCATGAAGGGCTAGATGTTCAAAAGGAGTATTCACCTGATAGCGGTATTCTACATCATCGAGTGTAATTCGCATAAATCCTTCACCAACTCTTCCTCTGTCAAATGCCCATCAACTACACGAACACCATTTTTTTGTAACTCCTTGGTTAGTTTCACTGAAAAGGGAATATCCAGTCCAAGAGCAATCAATTCTTCCTCTAACTCAAAAATATCCTGAGGCGATCCTTCACGATATAACCGACCTTGGTTCATGACTATCATCCGATCGGCTTTCGCAGCTTCCTCAAGATCATGGGTGATTGATATGACAGTGATCTCGTTTTCCTGTTTTAATTCCCTAACTGTTTCAAGCACTTCTTCACGGCCTCTTGGGTCAAGCATGGAGGTTGCTTCATCTAAGATGATTATGTCTGGCTGCAAGGCTATTACACCTGCAATGGCCACTCTTTGCTTTTGACCGCCGGATAGATGGTGCGGCTCTTGATTAAGAAAGGCATTCATCTTAACCTTATTTAACGCACCATGAACACGCTCCACCATAACCTGCTGAGAAACACCGGCGTTTTCTAAACCAAAAGCCACATCATCCTGAACTGTAGTGCCTACAAATTGATTATCTGGGTTTTGAAAAACCATGCCAATTTTCTGGCGTACATTCCAAACGGATTCTTCTGTCAAAAGTTGATCATTAATCGTAATGGTACCTGAGTTAGCGAACTGAAGGCCATTCAATAACTTCGCTAATGTCGACTTGCCAGAACCATTATGTCCGACAATCGCTAGCCACTCCCCTTGATGAATATCAAAAGAAACATCATCCAAGGCGTTTCGAGACTGACCCTCATATTTAAAAACAATATTATTTAAAGAAACCAGCTTCTTCACCATGTGGCCCTCCTCATCCTCGACTGCACTCGCCTAAACTAAGCTCTGCTCACTCAATATAAATATAGTAGTTTTTCCTTCTGAAAATATAAAAAAACGCTGCACCCCTTCCACCGAAAGAATTTTCGGTAAATTAAGAGCAGCTAACAGCGGGCCTGTTACGAAAAACAGGTTATCTTATAATCGCTTATCAAAAGCGGGAAGGGATGCTTGAGCTAGACGTGAAGGCTCCCTGCATGATACAGGTTCCGCCAGCCATCGTAACACTCAATGCGAATTTCTAAAGTACAGAATTTCTATTTAAAAAAAGAAAAAGGGCATAGAACAAGTGAGTATATTCATTTGTCCCGCCCTTTTTCATCGTTGTTATTAAACTAATTCAATAACCACGACTGGTGCACCGTCACCGCGGCGTGGACCAACTTTCATGATACGAGTGTATCCACCTTGACGTTCTTCATAACGTGGAGCCACGTCACTGAATAGTTTTTGAAGGGCATCTGTGCCATTCTCAGCGTCAGCGATTTCGTTACGGATGAAAGATGCAGCTTGACGGCGTGCATGCAAGTCACCACGTTTACCAAGAGTGATCATTTTATCTACTACAGAACGTAATTCTTTTGCACGTGCTTCAGTAGTTTCAATGCGCTCATGGATAATAAGATCCGTAGCTAAATCACGAAGTAATGCTTTACGTTGTGCGCTAGTGCGTCCTAACTTTCTGTAACCCATTAGAGATTCCCTCCTTTGTTGAAGTTCTATATTGTGTGTCAATAACAAGGCTCACAACATAATGGATTGATTCCGCCATGTTATCAGTCGTCTTTACGAAGACCTAAGCCTAATTCTTCTAGTTTCGCTTTCACTTCTTCAAGTGATTTACGACCTAGATTACGTACTTTCATCATATCTTCTTCCGTTTTATGAGCTAGCTCTTGAACGGTATTGATTCCAGCACGTTTCAAGCAGTTGTAAGAACGAACAGAAAGGTCTAATTCTTCGATCGTCATCTCAAGAACTTTTTCTTTTTGATCTTCTTCTTTTTCAACCATGATTTCAGCATTTTGAGCTTCATCGGTTAAACCAACAAAGATATTTAAATGCTCTGTTAAAATCTTAGCTCCAAGTGCTACCGCTTCTTGCGGACCAGTACTGCCATCAGTCCAAACATCAAACGTTAACTTGTCAAAGTTAGACAACTGTCCAACACGTGTATTTTCAACTTGGAAAGATACGCGTGAAACCGGAGTGTAAAGAGCATCGATTGGAATTACACCAATTGGCTGGTCTTCTCTCTTGTTTTGAACAGCAGGAGTGTAGCCGCGGCCGCGACGTGCAGATAAACGCATACGCATATGACCGTTTTTACCAATTGTAGCAATATATAAATCCGGATTAAGAATTTCTACATCACTATCATGAGTGATATCAGCAGCCGTGATGACTCCGTCACCCTGAACGTCAATTTCCAGCGTCTTCTCTTCATCAGAGTAAATCTTAAGAGCTAGTTTTTTCACATTAAGAATGATAGATGTTACATCTTCCACGACGCCTTCAATTGTTGAGAACTCATGTAGCACTCCATCAATTTGTATAGCTGTGACAGCAGCACCTGGGAGTGAGGATAAAAGAATACGACGTAAGGAGTTACCCAATGTAGTACCATACCCACGCTCTAGTGGCTCTACGACGAATTTACCGTACTTGGTATCGTCGTTGATTTCAACCGTTTCGATTTTTGGTTTTTCTATTTCGATCATCAATAAACCCTCCTTCAAAACGTCAAAACCCCGGCAAGTAAACGAAGTCACTTAAACCGAAATTCCCCATGTATACGTTCCCGCTGTGCGCAACAACTGAAAATTAATCCTCTGTAAGAACGCAAACTCAGTATTATATCCCATTATTGACAGGAATACAAAATCTATACAGAAAAATTAAACACGGCGACGTTTTGGTGGACGGCATCCGTTATGTGGAACTGGAGTTACATCTTTAATTGCAGTTACTTCTAGGCCAGCAGCTTGAAGTGCACGAATGGCAGCCTCACGTCCAGCACCAGGTCCTTTAACTGTAACTTCAAGAGTTTTCATACCATGTTCAATTGATGTTTTAGCAGCTGTTTCAGCAGCCATTTGTGCAGCAAATGGAGTGGATTTACGAGATCCACGGAATCCTAGAGCTCCAGCACTTGACCAAGAAATAGCATTACCATGAGAGTCAGTGATCGTAACGATAGTGTTATTGAATGTTGAACGAATATGTGCAATACCAGTTTCTATATTCTTTTTCACACGACGTTTACGTGTATTAGTTTTACGTGCCATGAAAAGTAACCTCCTTTACTAATTATTTTTTCTTGTTAGCTACAGTACGACGAGGTCCTTTACGCGTACGAGCATTGTTTTTTGTATTTTGACCGCGAACAGGAAGACCACGACGGTGACGTAAACCACGGTAAGAACCGATTTCCATTAAACGTTTGATGTTTAGGGAGATTTCACGACGAAGGTCGCCTTCTACTTTAAGCTTGTCAATGATATCACGAATTTTGTTCAATTCGTCTTCCGTTAAGTCACGAACGCGAGTTTCTTCAGAAACGCCTGCTTCTGCAAGAATCTTGATCGCTGTTTGTTTTCCAATACCATATATATATGTTAATGAGATAACAATACGTTTGTCACGGGGAATATCTACTCCAGCAATACGTGCCATGCTTGAGTGCACCTCCTTCTATTTAGCCTTGTTTTTGTTTATGTTTAGGGTTTTCGCAAATAACCATTACTTTACCTTTTCTGCGGATAACTTTACACTTTTCGCAGATTGGTTTGACTGATGGTCTGACTTTCATTGCTATCTAACCTCCTTATACAGATCGGAGCGTAACCGGATTATTTGAACCGGTATGTGATTCTGCCGCGAGTTAGATCATACGGGGAAAGCTCAACCGTAACTTTATCTCCAGGCAAAATGCGAATAAAGTGCATACGAATTTTACCGGATACATGAGCTAAAACAGTATGACCATTTTCTAATTCTACCTTAAACATTGCATTTGGCAAAGTCTCTTGTACTGTGCCTTCTACTTCAATTACATCATCTTTCGCCATTAAAGTGATTCTCCCTTCTCTATGCGTGAACCTATTAAAGGTGCACATCTTTCCGTCAACATTACTACAGTCCAATTATCCTCATAAGTCTTACAATTCTGCATCAAGTATTCACCATTTTGTAGAACCAGGCTTTAACTGAGGACCTTTATCAGTTGGACCGAAATGAGGATTTTATGGGTCCTCATGTAAGTCTTGACCGATTCCGTGACCGACATACTCTCGAAATAGAGAAGCAATTAGTCTCGACATAGGTTTGAATAGCATGGGAGATGTTTGAAAGGCGCACGCCTGACATAGCTTCTTTCAACCCTCTATATCACGACTCTTTAGGAATCCCAATAGAGTCACTGCATTTCTTCATCAATTTTGCCGACCGGATATGTCCATGAAGATCACTTAAAAAGTAATCGCCCAATTCAGGGAATACCAAGTACAAGAACCTGATTAATAAATGTGCGAATGCTCTCGCGAAATCCATTATACCCTTTGTATTATAGGAATGCACCAAGTTTAACTAGTAAGTTATAAAAATGGTATGAATTTCATAAATCAATACATATGATTAATTTTGTAAAGCACCAAGCAACACATCGATATCTTCAAATACCTTATTAATATCTTGCTGTCCGTTAATGTTGACCAAGTAACCTTTGTCTCCGTAGAAATCAAGAAGTGGCTTTGTTTGTTTCAAATTCACATCTAAGCGATTTTGAACCGTTTCAGCATTATCGTCGGCACGTTGATATAATTCTCCGCCGCAGCGGTCGCATACATCATCTTTAGCAGGAGGATTGAATACAAGATGGTATGTCGCACCACATGATTTGCAAATACGACGCCCTGTCAATCTTTCCATTAAGATGCTTTTATCAACATCGATATTAATGACAAAATTCATATTGCGATCTAAATCAGTTAGAATGCTTTCAAGTGCCTCTGCCTGTGCCACAGTACGTGGAAATCCATCAAGCAAAAATCCTCTTAGGCAGTCTTCCTTGCTTAAACGCTCACGTACGATGCCAATGGTAACTTCATCAGGTACCAATTCGCCTTTGTCCATGAATGATTTCGCCTTTAGACCTAAGTCTGTTCCATCTTTGATAGCTGTTCGGAACATATCTCCAGTAGAGATATGAGGGATATTATATTTTTCTACGATTTGTTCAGCTTGAGTGCCTTTACCAGCACCCGGCAGACCCATTAACACTAGATTCAATTTTCTTCCCCCTCAAACTCTATAATGGGTAAAGGGAACAAGCCGTTCCCAAAACTCATTACTTTATAAAGCCTTTATAGTGTCTCTTCACAAGTTGTGATTCCAGCTGCTTCATCGTATCAAGGGCAACCCCGACTACGATCAGCAAACTGGTACCACCAATCTGTGCAGATTGAGGTAGATCAGCAAGCTTAATGAAAAATACCGGTAAAACGGCAATGATGGCCAAGAATATCGAGCCTACAAACGTCAAACGGTATAAAACACGTGTTAAATATTCTTGTGTACTCTTACCTGGACGAATCCCCGGCACATAGCCACCTTGCTTTTTCAAATTCTCAGCCATTTGTTCAGGATTAACCTGAATGAAAGCATAAAAATACGCAAAAGCAATGATAAGAGCAACATATATGATCATACCAATTGGTTTGGTGTAATCAAGATTTGTTGATATCCAGCTAGTCACGCTGTTCTTTCCAAAGAAAGAAGCGATTGTAGTGGGAGTAATAATAAATGCCATTGCAAAGATTACCGGAATAACCCCCGCAGCATTTACTTTCAATGGTAAATGAGTAGACTGGCCACCCATTTGCGTACGACCTACCGCAGCACGTTTCGCATACTGAATAGGAATTTTACGTAATGCCTGCTGAATGAAGATAACAGCAACCACGATTGCTAATACTGCTAAAACTATGAGGATAATCGTTATGATTCGTAAGAATAATTGATCACCGGCATTCTCAAATTGCTGTGCGTAAATCTGATTTGCCGTAGTAGGCAAACTAGCTACGATACCAGCAAAGATAATGATGGAAATCCCATTACCCACACCCTTAGCAGTGATCAGCTCCCCTAACCACAAAAGAAAAGCTGTTCCTGCCGTTAAGACAGTCGCAATAAGCAAGTATGTTGCAATTCCAGGATTTTCAATCAACTGTCCACCTGACATATTATTGAACCCATAGGACATTCCAACTGCTTGGATAAACCCTAGGATAATAGTGAAGTAACGAGTGAATTGCGCTAATTTACGGCGCCCTGCTTCCCCTTGTTTAGACCATTCAGTGAACTTAGGAACAACATCCATCTGTAGCAGCTGAACGATGATGGATGCCGTGATGTACGGCATGATACCCATCGCTAAAATGGAAAAGTTTTGCAGTGCCCCGCCGCCAAAGGTATTTAAAAGCCCGATGACGCTCAGCTGGTCCTGTTCAGCGAGAAAATCGGCATTCACATGCGGTACAGGTATAAATGTACCGATGCGATAGACGATTAACATTAGAAGGGTAAAAATAATCTTATTCCTTATTTCACCCACGCGCATAAAATTGGAGATCGTGCGAAACATTAGATCACCTCTGTATTACCGCCAGCAGCTTCGATAGCTTCTTTAGCAGTAGACGAGAATTTGTGAGCTTTAACAGTAAGCTTTTTCTCAATGCTTCCTTTGGCAAGAATCTTGATTCCTGCTTTTTCTTTACTTACAACGCCAGTCTCAAGTAGAAGAGCTGGTGTTACTTCAGTACCGTCTTCGAAAAGATTTAACGTATCAAGGTTCACGATAGCATAGTCTTTACGGTTGATGTTGGTAAATCCACGTTTAGGTAAACGTCTGAATAGAGGAGTTTGACCCCCTTCAAATCCAAGACGCACACCGCCGCCGGAGCGAGCGTTTTGTCCTTTGTGTCCTTTACCTGCTGTTTTACCGTTACCAGATCCAATACCGCGACCTTTACGTTTACGTTCTTTACGAGAACCTTCTGCAGCTTTTAACTCATGAAGTTTCATGTTGGCACCTCCTTGTTAAGTTAAAAATTATTTTATTGTTCTTTTACAGTAACAAGATGAGCAACTTTGGTAATCATACCGCGAATCGCAGGGTTATCTTCTTGAACAACCGTTTGATGCATTTTGCGTAAACCCAAAGTGTTAACTGTAACACGTTGATCTTCAGGACGACCAATCAAGCTGCGAGTGAGGGTGATTTCTAATTTATTAGCCATAATTCGATTTCCCTCCTTATCCTAACAGTTCTTGTACTGATTTTCCACGTAACTTAGCTACGTCTTCAGCACGTTTCAATTGCTTCAATCCTTCAATTGTTGCGCGAACCATATTAATAGGTGTATTAGTACCTAGTGATTTAGACAAGATATCGCTAACTCCGCCTAATTCAAGTACCGCACGAACAGGACCACCAGCAATTACTCCTGTACCTTCAGAAGCTGGTTTCAATAGAATGTGACCTGCGCCATAGCGACCGTTCACAAGGTGAGGAATAGTAGTACCAACCATCGGTACAGTAATTAGATTTTTCTTAGCATCCTCAATAGCTTTACGGATAGCATCCGGAACTTCTTGAGCTTTACCAGTACCAAATCCAACATGACCATTTTTATCACCAACAACAACTAGTGCAGTGAAACGGAAACGACGTCCGCCTTTAACAACTTTAGCTACACGATTTACTGTAACTACGCGTTCTTCAAGTTCTAATTTATTAGGATCAATGCTACGCATCTGTTATGTCCCTCCTTATCCATTAAAATTCTAAGCCGTTTTCACGAGCAGCGTCAGCCAATGCTTTAACACGACCATGGAAGAGGTAACCACCGCGGTCAAAAACCACAGCTTTGAAACCTTTTTCAACAGCACGTTTCGCAATAAGTTCGCCAACTTTTTGAGCTGCTTCAGCATTGCTACCTGCTTCGATACCGATCTCTTTATCAAGAGTTGAAGCACTTGCCAATGTTACGCCTTTTGCATCGTCAATTAATTGTGCGTAAATGTGTTTGTTTGAACGAAACACATTTAAACGAGGACGAGCTTCTGTTCCAGAAAGCTTAGCACGTACACGCGCATGTCTTTTCTGACGAGTAGCATTTTTATCAAGCTTCGTAATCATTTACGTCACTCCTTTCGTTTACTTATGCGGCATTACTTACCTGTTTTACCTTCTTTACGACGAACGAATTCGCCTTCGTAACGGATACCTTTACCTTTATACGGTTCAGGCGGGCGAACATCACGGATATTAGCTGCTAGAGCTCCTACACGTTCTTTGCTTGCACCTTTTACGATTACTTTTGTATTAGAAGGAACTTCGACTTCAACGCCAGCTTCTGGCTCTATTTCTACAGGGTGGGAATATCCTACGTTAAGGATAAGCTTGTTACCTTGCTTTTGTGCACGGTACCCAACCCCAATAAGTTCAAGTGATTTTACGAAACCTGTTGATACACCTTCAATCATGTTAGAGATAAGCGCGCGAGTAGTACCGTGTAAAGAACGGTGAGTCTTCTCGTCAGACGGGCGTGTTACAGTTAACACGTTCTCTTCAACAACGATTGAAAGGTCAGGACTGAATGATCTAGATAATTCACCTTTAGGTCCTTTAACAGTTACTTCACTTCCAGTAACAGTAACTGTAACGCCTGCAGGGATTTCAATAGGTTTTTTACCTATACGAGACATAATGTGCACCTCCATTCTTGTGAAAATGTATTACCAAACGTATGCTAAAACTTCTCCGCCAACTTGTTTAGAGCGAGCTTCTTTGTCTGTTAAAACTCCGTGAGAAGTAGAAACAATTGCGATACCTAAACCGTTAAGAACGCGTGGTACCTCTCCAGTTTTTGCATATACACGCAAACCAGGTTTGCTGATACGTTTTAGACCAGTGATAACACGTTCGTTGTTTGCACCGTATTTTAAGAAGATACGGATGATACCTTGTTTGTTGTCTTCGATTAATTCAAAGTCACGTACGAAGCCTTCACTTTTTAAGATCTCAGCAATTTCCTTTTTGATCTTTGAAGCAGGAACTTCCAGTTTTTCGTGACGAACCATATTCGCATTACGGATGCGAGTAAGCATATCTGCAATAGGATCTGTCATGACCATTATATTTTACCTCCTTCCCAAACTCGGGTTTTACCAGCTAGCTTTTTTAACGCCAGGAATTTGTCCTTTATATGCAAGTTCGCGGAAACAAATACGACAAAGTTTAAATTTACGTAATACAGAATGTGGACGTCCGCAACGTTCGCAACGTGTATATTCTTGTACTTTAAACTTTTGTTCGCGTTTTTGCTTTACGATCATAGACTTTTTAGCCACGATTTCGCCTCCCTTTATTTAGAGATTACTTTTGGAACGGCATTCCAACTTGAGTAAGTAGTTCACGAGCTTCTTCGTCAGTGTTGGCAGTCGTTACGATAACGATGTCCATACCAC
Source organism: Peribacillus sp. FSL M8-0224 (assembly GCF_038003055.1). Taxonomy (NCBI): domain Bacteria; kingdom Bacillati; phylum Bacillota; class Bacilli; order Caryophanales; family Bacillaceae; genus Peribacillus; species Peribacillus sp. FSL M8-0224. The sequence continues at coordinate 5,442,102 of NZ_JBBOOJ010000001.1, read as the reverse complement.
GAACTTTGCTCACTTTATCGTAATCAATCTCAGGGAAGATAAGTTGTTCTTTAACGCCTAATGTATAGTTTCCACGTCCGTCAAAAGATTTCTTTGAAACGCCACGGAAATCACGTACACGCGGTAAAGATACAGATACTAGCTTATCAAGGAATTGATACATACGTTCTCCACGTAATGTAACTTTCGCTCCAATAGGCATACCTTCACGCAAACGGAAGCCTGCGATTGATTTTTTTGCTTTTGTTATAACAGGTTTTTGACCAGTGATCAATGTAAGTTCTTCAACAGCTGTATCTAAAGCTTTCGAGTTAGATACTGCGTCACCCACACCCATGTTAATAACGATTTTCTCAATGTTTGGTACTTGCATTACTGATTGATAGTTGAATTTGCCCATCAATGATGGTGTAATTTCACTTTTTAATTTTTCTTTAAGGCGGCTCATTGCTTAGTGTACCTCCCTTCATTTATGACTTATTTATCTAAAGTTTCACCTGATATTTTAGCTACGCGTACTTTTTTACCATTTTCAATCTTATATCCAACACGAGTCGGTTTACCTGATTTAGGATCAAGTGGCATTACATTGGATACGTGAATAGCAGCTTCTCTGCTGATAATTCCACCTTGTGGATTAAGTTGAGATGGCTTGGAATGCTTTTTCACGATGTTAATTCCTTCAACAAGCACACGATTTTGTTTCGGATATGCAGAAAGAATTGTTCCTTGTTTGCCTTTGTCCTTACCAGAGATGACTACGACTTTGTCACCTTTTTTAACATGCATTAGCTTGGCACCTCCTTGAAAGGCTTTATACAAATTTTACATATTATAGAACTTCTGGAGCAAGAGAAACGATCTTCATGAAACTATTGTCACGTAATTCACGAGCAACAGGTCCAAAGATACGTGTTCCACGTGGGCTCTTATCGTCACGGATAATTACACATGCGTTTTCATCAAAACGAATGTAAGAACCGTCAGGACGACGCATACCACGTTTTGTACGGACAACAACAGCCTTAACGACTTCACCTTTTTTAACAACGCCTCCTGGTGTTGCCTGTTTAACTGTACAAACGATGATATCACCGATGTTTGCAGTTTTACGGCCAGAACCACCTAGGACTTTAATTGTTAGCACTTCACGAGCACCTGAATTGTCAGCGACTTTTAAACGAGATTCTTGTTGAATCATGTACGGTACCTCCCTTCGGAATTAGCTTAATCCGAACTATATTAAATGATTACTGCTTTTTCTACTACTTCTACAAGACGGAAGCGTTTTGTAGCTGAAAGTGGACGAGTTTCCATGATACGTACTACGTCGCCTGCTTTAGCTTCGTTTAGCTCGTCATGAGCTTTTAACTTTTTAGAGTATTTCACGCGTTTACCGTATAAAGAATGCTTTTTATAGGTTTCTACAACTACTGTAACTGTTTTATCCATTTTGTCGGATACTACGCGTCCAGTGTAGATTTTGCGTTGGTTGCGTTCGCTCATTCTGCAAACCTCCATTCATTATCGATTAGTGACACCGATCTCTCTTTGACGAACAACTGTTTTCATACGAGCAATCGATTTGCGAACTTCACGGATGCGAGCTGTATTTTCAAGTTGTCCAGTAGCTAACTGGAAACGAAGATTAAATAGTTCTTCTTTAAGAGATTTTAGTTTTTGTTCAATTTCAGCAGTGGTTAGATCTTTGATTTCATTAGCTTTCATTTGTTTCACCACCAATTTCCTCTCTTTTTACAAACTTGCATTTGATTGGAAGTTTGTGTGCTGCAAGGCGCAATGCTTCTCTTGCCACCTCTTCAGATACACCAGAGATTTCAAACATAACTTTGCCCGGTTTAACTACTGCTACCCAACCTTCAGGAGCACCTTTACCGGAACCCATCCGTACTTCAAGCGGCTTAGCTGTGTAAGGTTTGCTTGGGAAGATTTTGATCCAAACTTTCCCTCCACGTTTCATATAACGAGTCATCGCAATACGAGCTGCTTCGATTTGACGGTTCGTGATCCAGGAAGCTTCTTGAGCTTGAAGTCCAAATTCTCCGAAATGAACTTCAGTGCCGCCTTTAGCCATCCCTCTCATCTTACCGCGGTGTTCACGACGGTATTTTACGCGTTTTGGCAATAACATATTATTTTCCTCCTTCCTCAGATTTCTTCTTAGTAGGAAGAACTTCTCCACGGTAGATCCAAACTTTCACGCCTAGCTTACCGTAAGTAGTATCTGCTTCAGCATGAGCATAATCTATGTCTGCACGAAGTGTGTGAAGTGGAACTGTTCCTTCGCTGTAATGTTCAGCACGAGCAATATCAGCACCGCCAAGACGACCAGAAACTTGAGTTTTGATTCCTTTTGCTCCAGAACGCATAGTACGTTGGATAGCTTGCTTTTGAGCGCGACGGAATGAAACACGGTTTTCTAGCTGACGAGCGATGTTTTCAGCAACCAATTTTGCGTCAAGATCTGCTCTTTTAATTTCGATGATATTGATATGAACTCTTTTGCCAGTCAGCTGGTTCAAAGCTTTACGAAGTGCTTCGACTTCAGTACCGCCTTTACCGATAACCATTCCTGGTTTAGCAGTGTGGACAGATACATTGATACGGTTAGCTGCACGTTCGATTTCAACCTTTGAAACTGAAGCATCATTTAGACGTTTCGCGATATATTCACGAACTTTGATGTCTTCATGCAAAAGAACTGCGTAGTCTTTATCAGCGTACCATTTGGATTCCCAGTCACGGATTATCCCGATACGCATACCGATTGGATTTACCTTTTGACCCACAGATTACCCCTCCTTCTTTTCTGATACAACGATTGTAATATGACTAGTACGTTTGTTTATAGCACTCGCACGACCTTGAGCGCGAGGACGGAAACGTTTTAATGTTGGTCCTTCGTTAACGTATGCCTCTGAAACGACTAGGTTATTAATATCCATTTCGTAGTTGTGTTCTGCATTTGCGATAGCAGATTTCAGAATTTTTTCTACGACTGGAGAAGCAGATTTTGGTGTTAAGCGAAGAATCGCTACTGCTTCACCTACTTGTTTTCCTCGAATTAAATCTGCGACTAAACGCACTTTACGAGGAGCAATACGAACTGTTTTAGCGACAGCTTTAGCTTGCATGAGATGCCCTCCTCTCATTAACGTCTTGTTTTCTTGTCATCACTTGCGTGACCTTTATAAGTGCGTGTAGGCGCGAATTCGCCTAGTTTGTGACCTACCATATCTTCTGTTACATAAACCGGCACGTGCTTACGACCGTCATAAACGGCGATTGTGTGTCCGATGAATTGCGGGAAGATTGTTGAGCGACGAGACCAAGTTTTTACTACCTGTTTCTTGTCAGCTTCATTTAATTTTTCAACTTTTACCAATAAATGATCATCAACAAAAGGCCCTTTTTTTAAGCTACGACCCATGCGAGTACCTCCCTTCGTGACTGTTCTACGGTTCTATATATGAACCGTAGCTCAATCCCGTTATTTTTTACGACGACGTACGATAAATTTATCGGATTTATTTTTCTTCTTACGAGTTTTGAATCCAAGAGTAGGTTTACCCCATGGAGACATTGGTGATTTACGTCCGATTGGAGATTTACCTTCACCACCACCGTGTGGGTGATCATTCGGGTTCATTACAGATCCACGAACTGTTGGGCGTTTACCTAACCAACGGTTACGGCCAGCTTTACCAATGTTGATAAGTTCATGTTGTTCATTACCAACTTGACCGATTGAAGCACGGCAAGTAGCAAGAATCATACGAACCTCACCTGAGTTTAAACGTACAAGTACATAACGACCTTCTTTACCAAGTACTTGAGCAGATGTTCCTGCTGAACGGACTAATTGTCCACCTTTTCCTGGTTTAAGTTCGATGTTATGAATTACTGTACCAACTGGGATGTTAATAAGAGGTAGAGCGTTACCCACTTTAATGTCAGCTTCTGGACCTGACATAACTTCCAAACCTACTTCTAGGTTTTTCGGAGCTAGGATATAACGTTTTTCTCCATCAACGTAATTAATTAATGCAATGTTTGCAGAACGATTTGGATCGTACTCAATAGTAGCAACGCGTCCAGGTATACCATCTTTATTCCGTTTGAAATCGATGATACGGTATTGACGCTTGTGGCCGCCACCTTGATGACGAACTGTTAACTTACCTTGGTTATTACGGCCGCCTTTGCTGTGTAAAGGAGCAAGTAATGATTTTTCCGGTTTGTCTGTAGTGATCTCAGCAAAATCCGAAGTTGTCATATTACGTCGACCGTTAGAGGTAGGTTTATACTTCTTAATCGCCATTTGTATTTCCCTCCTTCTCTAATGAATTAAGCTTCGAATAGCTCGATTTCTTTGCTGTCAGCAGTTAATTTAACAATAGCTTTACGGCGCTTGTTAGTATAGCCTGCATGTTTGCCCATGCGTTTGAATTTACCTTTGTAGTTCATGATGTTTACTTTCTCAACTTTAACGCCGAAAATTTCTTGAACAGCATCTTTAACTTGAGTTTTATTAGCTTTAACATCAACTTCAAAAGTATATTTCTTTTCAGCCATTACGTCTGAAGAGCGTTCAGTGATTACGGGGCGCTTAATGATATCGCGTGCATCCATTATGCAAGCACCTCCTCTACTTTTTCGACAGCTGATTTAGTCAAGATCAATTTGTTGTGTGAAACAACATCAAGAACGTTAAGACCAACAGCTTCAACTACAGTAACACCAGGGATGTTACGTGCAGAAAGAGCAACTTTCTCATCTAAACCGTCAGTAACGACTAACGTTTTAGTATCAACAGAAAGATTTTTAAGTACTGCTACAAATTCTTTTGTTTTTGGAGCTTCGAAAGACAAGCTTTCAAGTACCAAAATGTTCTCTTCCAATGCCTTTGCAGACAATGCAGATTTAATAGCTAAACGACGCACCTTTTTAGGTAGCTTGTAAGCGTAAGATCTTGGAGTAGGTCCAAAAACAACGCCACCGCCACGCCATTGTGGAGAACGGATAGAACCTTGACGCGCACGTCCAGTTCCTTTTTGTTTCCAAGGTTTACGTCCACCGCCTGCAACTTCAGAACGGTTTTTAACTTTATGAGTTCCTTGACGTAAGGAAGCTCGTTGCATGATGATTGCTTCAAATAATACATGATTATTAGGTTCGATACCAAAGATGGATTCATTTAGTTCGATGTCGCCAACTTGTGAACCTGTTTGGTTGAACAATGTAACTTTTGGCATTCTATTGCTCCTCCTTTCTCAGAAATTACTTTGCTTTAACAGCAGTTTTAACTTTGATCAATGCTTTTCTAGCACCAGGTACATTACCTTTGATCAATAGTAGGTTGCGTTCAACATCAACTTTAACGATAGCTAAGTTTTGAACAGTAATTTGTTCTCCACCCATACGTCCTGGTAATAGTTTACCTTTGAATACGCGGTTTGGAGCTACAGGACCCATTGAACCTGGGCGACGGTGGTAACGAGAACCATGAGACATAGGTCCGCGAGATTGTCCATGACGCTTGATAGAGCCTTGGAAACCTTTACCTTTTGAAATTCCTGATACATCTACTAAATCGCCTTCAGCGAAAATACTAACATTGACTTCTTGACCGATCTCATATTCAGTAAGATCCGTTCCGCGGAATTCGCGAATGAAGCGCTTAGGAGTAGTATTTGCTTTTTCAACATGGCCCTTTTCAGGTTTGTTAGAAAGCTTTTCGCGTTTGTTTTCAAAACCAACTTGAACTGCTTCATAGCCATCAGTTTCAACAGTTTTCTTTTGAAGAACCACGTTATTAGCAGCTTCGATAACTGTTACCGGAATAAGTTCACCGTTTTCAGCAAAAACTTGAGTCATACCGATTTTTCTTCCTAAGATTCCTTTGGTCATAAGTCACACCTCCTAGAGTAATTGTTCATATTTATATGAATTATAATTTGATTTCAATGTCAACGCCTGATGGTAAATCTAAACGCATCAATGAATCAACTGTTTGTGGAGTTGGATTAACGATGTCGATTAGACGTTTATGCGTACGCATTTCGAATTGTTCACGAGAATCTTTGTATTTATGAACCGCACGTAGGATCGTATATACCGATCTTTCCGTAGGTAATGGAATTGGACCAGATACAGCCGCACCAGAACGTTTTGCAGTTTCAACAATTTTCTCAGCAGATTGATCAAGGATTCTGTGATCATATGCTTTTAAACGGATACGAATTTTTTGTTTTGCCATAATTTTCCCTCCTTTTCGCCTATTTTAAAATAGACCTTCTCAATGGAAATTTCCCACACACTCGCCATGGCAAAGCGGCCGGGTGTGTCAGCAACCTTCCATATCATCGCAGTCAAAGACCAACATTGTCTATTATACATATAACACAAGTGAAATGCAAGTCAAACTTAGATTTTTCTTGTGCAACACACTTTTATTATTATACATACTATCACAAGTATTTACAAGTACATTCTACGTGGTCTTTCATATCCATTTTCTTCATTTGAAATTATCAAGAAACCCATTAAATAAACTCCAGTTATTATAGAAGAAAGAATGAATATTCTTTACAAATAGAAAAGAAGCAGATGGCGTCCCATCTGCTTCTCCCGGAAGGCGTCCCTTCCAATATTGTTTTATGAATCAATTACTCTGTGATTGTAGCAACTACGCCAGCGCCTACAGTACGTCCACCCTCACGGATAGAGAATTTAGTACCTTCTTCGATAGCGATTGGAGCGATAAGTTCTACAGTCATTTCGATGTTGTCTCCAGGCATAACCATTTCTACGCCTTCAGGAAGGTTACAAATACCAGTTACGTCAGTTGTACGGAAGTAGAACTGAGGACGGTAGTTTGTAAAGAATGGAGTGTGACGTCCACCTTCTTCTTTAGAAAGAACATAAACTTCAGCTTTGAACTTTGTGTGTGGAGTGATTGTACCTGGTTTAGCAAGTACTTGTCCACGTTGGATATCTTCACGGGATACACCACGAAGTAGTGCACCGATGTTGTCACCAGCTTCAGCATAGTCAAGAAGTTTACGGAACATTTCAACACCAGTTACTGTTGTTGGTTTAGACTCTTCGTTGAAACCGATGATGTCAACAACGTCACCGACTTTAACTTGTCCACGCTCAACACGGCCAGTTGCAACTGTTCCACGACCAGTGATTGAGAATACATCCTCAACTGGCATCATGAATGGTTTGTCAGTGTCACGAGTTGGTTCTGGGATATACTCGTCAACAGCTGCCATTAATTCATGAATTTTTTCTTCCCAAGCTTCGTCTCCTTGAAGAGCTTTTAGTGCAGATCCTTTGATAACTGGAATGTCATCGCCAGGGAATTCGTATTCAGATAGAAGATCACGGATTTCCATTTCTACTAATTCAAGAAGTTCTTCGTCATCAACCATGTCGCATTTGTTCATGAATACTACAAGGAATGGTACACCTACTTGACGAGAAAGAAGGATGTGCTCACGAGTTTGTGGCATTGGGCCATCAGCAGCAGATACTACTAGGATACCGCCGTCCATTTGTGCAGCACCTGTGATCATGTTTTTAACATAGTCAGCATGTCCTGGGCAGTCAACGTGTGCATAGTGACGAGTAGCTGTTTCATACTCAACGTGTGCAGTAGAGATTGTGATACCACGTTCTCTTTCTTCTGGTGCACCATCGATTTGGTCATAAGCGCGAGCTTCTGCGCCACCAGATTTAGCAAGTACAGTTGTGATTGCAGCTGTTAGAGTTGTTTTACCATGGTCAACGTGACCAATTGTTCCAACGTTAACGTGCGGTTTTGAACGATCAAATTTAGCTTTTCCCATTAGGAATTCCTCCTTAAAATTATAAATAAAAGATTAAGTATATAGGGCTGTGAAAGAAGACTAATTCTTCCATCACAGCTTACATAAGATAGTTATACTTTAATAAGAGATGAAAATCAATTATTCACCTTTATTTTTTTTGATGATTTCTTCAGAAATGCTCTTAGGTACTTCTTCATAATGATCGAAGTGCATAGAGAATGTTCCGCGTCCTTGAGTGTTAGAACGTAAAGATGTAGCATATCCGAACATTTCAGATAGTGGAACCATCGCTTTAACCATTTGCGTGTTACCGCGAGCTTCCATACCTTCTACGCGACCACGACGAGATGTGATATCTCCCATGATGTCGCCTAGGTAATCTTCTGGAATAACTACTTCCACTTTCATGATTGGTTCAAGGATTACAGGCTTACATTTTGATGCTGCATTTTTAAGTGCCATCGATGCAGCAATTTTAAATGCCATTTCGTTAGAGTCAACGTCATGGTAAGATCCGTCAAATAATTTTGCTTTGATGTCGACTAGCGGGTAACCAGCAAGTACACCACGGTCAAGTGAATCAACTAATCCAGCTTGTACAGCAGGGATATATTCGCGTGGTACTACACCACCGACGATAGCATTTTCAAATTCGAATCCTTTACCTTCTTCGTTTGGACCAAATTCGATCCATACGTGTCCGAATTGTCCACGACCACCTGATTGGCGAACGAATTTACCTTCAACTTTAGCTGAACCACGGAAAGTTTCACGGTATGCTACTTGAGGAGCACCAACGTTAGCTTCCACTTTAAATTCGCGACGCATACGGTCAACAAGGATGTCCAAGTGAAGTTCACCCATACCAGCGATAATCGTTTGACCAGTTTCTTGGTCAGTATGCGCACGGAATGTTGGATCTTCATCTTGTAGCTTTTGTAAAGCTTGACCCATTTTGTCTTGGTCTGCTTTGGATTTCGGTTCAACTGACAGTGAGATAACTGGTTCTGGGAATACCATGGATTCAAGAATTACTTGGTTCTTGTCGTCACATAGAGTATCACCAGTTGTAGTATCTTTCAAACCAACAGCAGCAGCGATATCCCCTGCATATACAGTTGAGATTTCTTCACGGCTGTTTGCATGCATTTGAAGGATACGTCCAATACGTTCACGCTTACCTTTTGTTGAGTTGATTACATAAGATCCTGATTCTAATGTACCTGAGTACACGCGGAAGAATGTAAGTTTACCAACGTAAGGGTCAGTCATAACTTTAAACGCTAAAGCGGAGAACGGTTCAGAATCATCTGAATGACGTTCAACTTCATCTTCTGAATCCGGTAATGTACCTTTGATAGCTGGTACATCCAATGGAGATGGAAGGAAGTCGATAACGTTATCAAGCATTAATTGAACACCTTTGTTTTTGAAAGCCGATCCGCAGATAACAGGGAAGAATTCAACATTAACGGTTGCTGTACGGATGGCTGCTTTCAATTCAGCAATGCTGATTTCTTCGCCTCCAAGGTATTTTTCCATTAAGTCTTCATTAACTTCTGCTACTGCTTCAATTAACTTTTCACGGTATTCTTCAGCTAATTCCCGGTGTTCTTCAGGAATTTCACCAACAGTGATATCAGTACCTAGGTCATTACCGTAGAAATGAGTTTTCATTTCAATAAGGTCAATGATTGCAGAGAATTGATCCTCTGCTCCGATTGGTAACTGAACTGGGTGAGCGTTAGCTTGTAAACGATCGTGGATTGTTCCAACTGAATACAAGAAGTCTGCACCGATTTTGTCCATTTTATTTACGAATACGACACGTGGTACACCGTAAGTTGTAGCTTGGCGCCAAACCGTTTCAGTTTGAGGCTCAACACCTGATTGGGCATCAAGTACAGCTACAGCTCCATCAAGTACGCGCAAAGAACGTTCAACTTCAACTGTGAAGTCTACGTGTCCCGGTGTATCGATGATGTTTACACGGTGACCTTTCCACTGCGCAGTTGTTGCAGCGGAAGTGATCGTGATTCCGCGTTCTTGTTCCTGTTCCATCCAGTCCATTTGTGAAGCACCTTCGTGCGTTTCACCGATTTTGTGGATTTTACCAGTATAATATAGAACACGTTCTGTTGTTGTCGTTTTACCAGCATCGATGTGAGCCATGATACCGATATTACGAGTGTTTGCTAAGGAGAACTCTCTTGCCATTTGTCTTTCTCCTTCCTTTTATAAGGATTTTATAGTGATTAATCTTACCAGCGATAATGTGCGAAAGCTTTGTTGGCTTCAGCCATTTTGTGTGTATCTTCACGTTTCTTAACTGCTGCTCCAGTATTGTTGGCAGCATCCATGATTTCATAAGCTAAACGCTCTTCCATCGTTTTTTCTCCACGAAGGCGAGAGTAGTTTACTAACCAACGAAGTCCTAGAGTCGATTTACGGTCTGGACGCACCTCAACTGGTACTTGGTAGTTAGCTCCACCCACACGGCGTGCTTTTACTTCTAGTACAGGCATGATGTTTTTAAGTGCTTGATCGAAAACTTCGATCGGCTCATTGCCAGTACGTTCTTTGATTAAATCAAATGCAGAGTAAAGAATTTTTTGTGATTTACCTCTTTGTCCATCAACCATTAATTTGTTGATTAAGCGAGTCACAAGTTTTGAATTATATATTGGATCTGGTAATACGTCTCTTTTCGTTACAGGTCCTTTACGAGGCATTATATTTCCTCCTTTCAAGAAAGTTCAATTTTGGTTTAAGTTTATTTTTTTGCTGCTTTCGGACGCTTAGTACCGTATTTAGAACGGCCTTGCATACGATTGTTAACTCCAGCTGTATCAAGAGCACCACGTACGATATGGTAACGTACCCCTGGTAAATCTTTTACACGTCCGCCACGGATAAGAACCACGCTGTGTTCTTGTAGGTTGTGACCGATACCTGGGATATAAGCTGTTACCTCGATACCGTTTGTTAGACGTACACGCGCATATTTACGTAACGCGGAGTTTGGTTTTTTCGGTGTCATAGTACCCACACGAGTGCAAACACCACGTTTTTGCGGAGATGATACGTTAGTTTGTGCTTTTTTAAAGCTGTTGTAGCCTTTGTTAAGTGCTGGAGATTTTGAATTAACCTCTTTAGACTCGCGTCCTTTACGCACTAATTGATTAATAGTAGGCATTACATTTTTCCTCCCTTCACGTTTTCATTTCTAGTACCACACATCCAGGTGGTTCATAAATGGGTAAAAACAAAGTCTTTGCAAATATTATTGCAAAAACATTTTTACTTTTTAATGGCAACAGTTGCTGCTCCGACATCAATACCACATGCTTTGCCAAGCATTCTCATCGAATCAACATATGTGATAGGAACATCCAATTCTTTGGCGGTCTCAACGACACGCCCAGTCAAGTATATATCTGCATCATCAGCGATGATAACTTCTTGAATTAAATTGTTTTTAAGAGCTCTAACTGCTTGCTTCGTCCCTATAATCACTGACTTTGCCTGTATTACTTTTTCATAAGACATGGTCCATATCCTCCAAAGTTACAGGGTAACATAGGAGCACCTTTGCTATAGTATCATTATAAGTCGGATACTGTCAACTTCTTTCAAAAAAATAATTCAAGCAAAAGGTTTTCCTTACATAATTCTATTAAGATTTTCAATTTGCCCAAACGGAAATTATCAAATTCTCATAGGCTTTTCAGCCGGCCATGAGTAATAAGAGAGACCAGCTCAATAAATTCTGATCCTTCATCTCCTCCAATAGGAAACGGGAGTGTGGTTTTCAGTTTAAATTATTGAGCTGGTCCTTTTTCCATTAATCCACTGTTACTGTATCGGCACTTTCGTCAACAACGACAGGGTTTGCTTTTCTGTATCTAAGCATTCCTGTTCCTGCAGGGACAAGTTTACCGATGATGACATTTTCTTTAAGCCCAAGCAATTCATCACGTTTTCCTTTTATTGCTGCATCAGTCAAGACTCTAGTTGTTTCTTGGAATGACGCGGCGGACAAGAAGGAATCCGTTTCAAGAGATGCTTTTGTGATACCTAGCAATACAGGACGGCCTGTAGCCGGTAATTTGTTGGTCAGCAATGCATCAGTGTTTGCAGTAGTGAACTGGTTGACATCCAATAATGTTCCTGGAAGCACTTCAGTTTCGCCTGCATCAAGCACACGGACTTTACGCATCATTTGTCTAACCATTACCTCGATGTGCTTATCACCGATTTCAACACCTTGCATCCGGTATACTTTTTGAACTTCATGAAGCAGGTATTCCTGAACAGTAAGCACGTCTGTAACCTTCAGCAATTCTTTCGGATCGATGGAACCCTCTGTCAACTCTTCACCACGACGGACAGGTGTATCAACAGTTACTCTTAAACGTGCTGTGTACGGCGCAGTATATGTGCGTGATTCAACAGCACCTTGAACAACGATTTCCTGTTGTTTATCCCTAATTTCATTGATGGAAACAATCGTTCCTTCAATTTCGGAAATGACAGCTTGACCTTTAGGGTTTCTTGCTTCAAATATTTCTTGGATACGAGGAAGACCTTGAGTGATATCGTCCCCAGCAACCCCACCTGTATGGAATGTACGCATCGTCAACTGTGTACCAGGTTCTCCGATTGATTGAGCGGCAATGATACCGACTGCTTCGCCCACTTCAACTTCTTGACCGGTAGCCAAGTTGCGTCCATAACATTTTTTACATACACCATGGCTGGTGTTACATGTAAAGGCAGAACGGATCCATGCTGTTTCGATTCCAAGTGATTCAATATAGTTAGCAAGATCTTCAGTAATAAGATCATTTTCAGCCACGATTACTTCATTTGTTTCTGGATGTCTGATCGCTTTTCTTGCATAACGGCCAACTAGGCGCTCTTCAAGATGCTCAATTATTTCAGTACCCTCTCTCAAGGCTGAAATTTTCAAGCCGCGGTCCGTTCCACAATCGTCATCACGGATGATGACATCTTGGGCAACGTCAACAAGTCGACGGGTAAGGTAACCGGAATCGGCCGTTTTAAGCGCTGTATCGGCAAGACCTTTACGCGCACCATGTGTAGAGATGAAGTACTCCAACACGGTTAAACCTTCACGGAAACTTGATTTGATCGGTAATTCAATGATACGTCCAGCCGGGTTGGCCATCAAACCACGCATACCAGCAAGCTGCGTAAAGTTGGAAGCATTACCACGGGCACCGGAATCACTCATCATGAAGATCGGGTTGCGTCGGTCCAGGGAGTCCATAAGTTTGGACTGAATGGTATCCTTGGCAGCACTCCAAATCGAAATGACGCGATCATAACGCTCATCCTCAGTAATAAGACCGCGTCTGAATTGTTTCAAGACGTTATCCACTTTGGTTTGAGCCTCAGTAATGATTTCTTGTTTTTCTTTTAAAACGACAATATCAGCCACACCAACGGTAATACCAGCTTTTGTCGAATATTTAAATCCAAGATCTTTCATCCGGTCAAGCATTTTGGATGTTTCGGTAATTTTAAAGCGTTTAAAGACTTCCGCGATGATATTTCCAAGAATTTTTTTCTTGAAAGGATCGATAGCAGGTTGGGACTTAATCAATTCAGGGATATTAGCGCCCTTTTCCACAAAATATTTCTCTGGAGTTTTGGTTTCCAGATTATAACGTGTCGGTTCGTTAATATACGGGAATGATTTAGGTAAAATTTCATTGAAGATCAATTTTCCAACAGTCGTAATCAGAAGTTGGCCGTTTTGTTCTTCAGTGAATGTTTCATTATTTAGTGACGATGCATGTACGGCACAACGGGAATGTAAGTGTACATATCCGTTTTGGTATGCAAGTAATGCTTCACTTGTATCTTTAAAGATCATACCCTCACCGATAGCGCCTTCTCTTTCCAATGTTAAGTAATAGTTACCTAATACCATATCTTGAGAAGGTGTAACGACAGGTTTACCATCTTTAGGGTTCAAAATGTTCTGTGCTGCAAGCATAAGCATGCGTGCTTCGGCTTGTGCTTCAGAAGATAGAGGAACGTGGACCGCCATTTGGTCACCGTCAAAGTCAGCGTTGTAAGCTGTACATACGAGCGGATGCAAACGAATTGCGCGACCTTCAACCAACGTTGGTTCAAATGCTTGGATCCCAAGTCTATGAAGAGTCGGTGCACGGTTCAATAGTACTGGGTGTTCTCTAATAACTTCTTCTAGGACATCCCATATTTCAGGAGATAAACGTTCAATTTTGCGCTTAGCGGATTTGATGTTATGCGCTAGACCTCTTTGAACAAGCTCCTTCATTACGAATGGTTTGAATAATTCAATCGCCATTTCTTTCGGAAGACCACATTGGTACATCTTTAAGTTTGGTCCGACTACGATAACGGAACGGCCAGAGTAATCAACACGTTTACCAAGAAGGTTTTGACGGAAACGGCCTTGTTTACCTTTTAACATGTGAGATAAAGATTTTAACGGACGGTTACCTGGTCCAGTTACCGGACGGCCACGACGGCCATTATCGATAAGAGCATCGACAGCTTCTTGCAGCATACGCTTCTCATTTTGAACGATAATGCTTGGTGCTCCAAGGTCCAGTAATCTTTTCAACCGATTATTACGGTTGATAACACGGCGATATAAATCATTTAAATCAGATGTGGCAAAACGTCCTCCATCAAGTTGAACCATAGGACGAAGCTCCGGTGGAATGACCGGAAGCACGTCAAGGATCATCCATGAAGGCTCATTTCCGGAGTTACGGAATGCTTCAAGCACTTCCAAGCGTTTGATTGCACGGGTTCTGCGTTGTCCTTGAGCTGTTTTAAGCTCCTCTTTCAACGACTCTACTTCCTTTTCCGTATCAATATCTTGTAAAAGTTTTTTAATAGCTTCCGCACCCATGGCAGCTTGGAATTTCTTACCGTATTTTTCACGGTATGTACGATATTCCTTTTCAGAAAGAAGCTGTTTCTTTTCTAAAGTTGTATCGCCCGTTTCAGTTACTACGTAAGATGCAAAGTAAATAACTTCTTCCAAAGCCCGTGGAGACATATCAAGAACAAGTCCCATACGGCTAGGAATTCCTTTAAAATACCATATGTGTGAAACTGGTGCTGCCAGCTCAATATGACCCATACGCTCACGACGCACCTTAGCACGGGTGACTTCAACGCCACAACGGTCACAGACTACGCCTTTATAACGAACACGTTTATATTTTCCGCAATGACATTCCCAGTCCTTTTGAGGTCCAAAAATTCTCTCACAGAATAAACCGTCTTTTTCTGGCTTTAACGTACGATAGTTGATTGTTTCTGGTTTTTTAACTTCTCCATGGGACCAAGAACGAATCTTGTCTGGTGAAGCAAGACCAATTTTCATATACTCAAAATTATTAACGTCTAACAAGGGGCCTACCTCCCTTTTAATCTCCAGGTTTAACCCTTGATTGCCGTCACGTTATGAGGCAATCTTACACCGGATGATGGTTGATTGAATCAATAAGGCTCTAACAAGGCAGCATGATTTTCTAATGAACATCTTGCTGCCAGTCAGAGCAGGTAATATATTACTGGATATGTTTATATTTAATTTTATTCTTTGACAGGTGCCCCTACTTCGGAAGCAACCATATCTTTGGTTTCTGAATCAAGGCTTAATTTGTCTGCTTGGTTGGCTTCATCTTCATCTTCCAAATCACGCATTTCGATTTCACGATCTTCGGCATTGAGGATTTTAACATCCAATCCTAAACTTTGAAGCTCCTTAATCAATACTTTGAATGACTCAGGAACACCTGGTTCAGGGACATTTTCACCTTTGACAATCGCTTCGTACGTTTTAACACGACCCACGACATCATCTGATTTAACGGTTAGGATTTCTTGTAATGTATAAGCGGCACCATAAGCTTCAAGTGCCCATACTTCCATCTCACCGAAACGCTGTCCACCAAATTGCGCTTTACCACCAAGTGGCTGCTGCGTAACAAGGGAGTAAGGTCCAGTTGAACGTGCATGAAGTTTATCATCGACCATATGCGCCAGTTTGATCATGTACATGACACCAACTGATACACGGTTATCGAATGCTTCACCTGAACGGCCATCATAAAGGACAGTTTTTGCATCACGGGACATCCCGGCTTCTTCAATTGTACCCCAAACGTCTTCCTCAGTGGCACCATCGAATACAGGAGAGGCTACATGAATGCCAAGTGCGCGTGCAGCCATACCTAAGTGTAGCTCCAACACCTGACCGATGTTCATACGTGAAGGTACACCCAATGGGTTTAACATGATGTCGACTGGAGTGCCGTCCGGTAAATAAGGCATATCTTCTTCAGGAAGAATCCTGGAGATTACCCCTTTGTTACCATGTCGTCCGGCCATTTTATCGCCTTCATGGATTTTACGTTTTTGAACGATATATACACGTGCGAGTTGGTTTACACCAGGAGGCAGTTCATCGCCGTCTTCTCTGTTAAATACTTTAACATCAAGAACGATTCCTCCGCCGCCGTGAGGTACACGAAGTGATGTATCCCTTACTTCACGTGCTTTTTCACCGAAGATTGCATGTAATAGACGTTCCTCAGCAGTCAGTTCCGTTACACCTTTAGGCGTGACTTTACCAACGAGAAGGTCTCCGTCTTTCACTTCAGCACCCACACGGATAATTCCGCGCTCATCAAGATTACGAAGCGCATCTTCCCCTACGTTAGGGATATCACGGGTGATTTCTTCAGGCCCTAATTTTGTATCGCGTGATTCAGATTCATATTCTTCAATATGAATGGAAGTGTACACATCATCTTTAACCAATCGTTCACTCATGATGATGGCATCTTCATAGTTATATCCATCCCATGTCATGAAGGCTACCAATACGTTACGTCCAAGTGCCAACTCACCTTTTTCCATTGAAGGACCATCAGCAAGAATTTCACCTTTTACGACGTTGTCGCCAACACTTACGATAGGGCGTTGATTATAGCACGTTCCTTGGTTGGAACGAATGAATTTTAATAGACGATATTTATCAAGATTTCCTTTTACTTGCTGCCCGTCTACTTCACTTACCCTACGTACCCATACTTCACGTGATTCAACGTGCTCTACGATACCTGGGTGTTTACAGATTACGGCAGCACCGGAGTCCTTCGCTGAAACATACTCCATACCCGTTCCTACCCGAGGGGCTTCCGGTTGAAGCAAAGGAACTGCTTGACGTTGCATGTTCGCTCCCATAAGGGCACGGTTGGAGTCATCGTTTTCCAAGAAAGGAATACATGCAGTCGCGGCAGATACAACTTGTTTAGGAGATACATCCATGTAATCTACGCGGTCACGCGGAACAACGGTATTTTCACCGCGGAAACGTGCAACAACATCGTTATCAAGGAATGAGCCGTCATCCGACAGTCGTACATTCGCTTGGGCAACTACATAGTTATCTTCCTCATCAGCTGTTAAGTAATCGATTTGGCTTGTAATTTTACCTGTTTCAGGGTCCACACGGCGGTATGGTGTTTCAATGAAGCCATATGGGTTAACCTTTGCAAAACTGGATAACGAGTTAATCAAACCAATATTCGGTCCCTCAGGCGTTTCAATCGGACACATGCGGCCATAGTGGGAATAATGAACGTCACGTACTTCAAAGCCAGCACGCTCACGTGTCAGACCACCAGGTCCCAATGCAGATAGACGACGTTTATGCGTCAACTCAGCCAACGGGTTCGTTTGATCCATGAACTGGGAAAGCTGTGAACTTCCAAAGAACTCTTTAATGGATGCAATGACCGGGCGAATGTTGATTAGTTGCTGTGGAGTGATTGTGTTCGTATCCTGAATGGACATTCTTTCACGGACAACACGCTCCATACGGGATAAGCCAATTCTGAATTGGTTTTGCAGCAATTCACCAACGGAACGCAAACGACGGTTACCTAAATGGTCAATGTCATCCGTGATTCCCACACCATGCAATAAATTAAAGAAATAACTGATGGAAGAAATGATATCAGCCGGTGTAATGTTTTTGACCTGGTCGGTCACATAAGCATTACCGATGATATTGATCACTTTTTCGCCTTCAGCATCGTTTGGTGCAAACACTTTAATAGGTTGAAGAAGAGTTTCTTCCTCTACTACACCACCTGATGGATGGAATGTTTTGAATCCTATTCCACCTTCGATATGAGGCAGAATCCTATCAAGAGTCCGACGATCAAGCATTGTACCTTTTTCAACAATGATTTCTCCCGTTTCAGGATCAATCAAAGTCTCTGCAATACGTTGTCCGAATAAACGGTTCTTAATATGCAGTTTTTTGTTTATTTTATAACGGCCTACATTAGCTAAATCATAACGTTTCGGATCAAAAAAGCGTGATACTAAAAGACTTTTCGCGTTTTCGACAGTAGGCGGTTCACCTGGGCGTAGACGCTCATAGATTTCTAGTAATGCTTTTTCCACACTCTCGGTGTTATCCTTTTCAAGAGTGTTGCGAAGGTATTCGTTGTCACCGATCAAATCGATGATTTCTTGATCTGTTCCAAATCCAAGGGCACGCATCAATACCGTGATCGGTAATTTCCTGGTGCGGTCGATTCGAACATACACAACATCCTTGGCGTCTGTTTCGTATTCGAGCCATGCGCCACGGTTAGGAATAACGGTCGCAGAGAACCCAAGCTTACCGTTTTTATCCATTTTCCCATTGTAGTAAACACTCGGTGAGCGCACTAATTGGGATACAATTACCCGTTCAGCACCATTGATGACAAATGTACCTGTTTCAGTCATCAGCGGGAAGTCGCCCATAAATACATCCTGGTCTTTTACTTCCCCTGTTTCTTTGTTAACAAGGCGCACTTTCACACGAAGTGGTGCAGAATACGTAACATCGCGTTCTTTTGTTTCTTCCACAGAATACTTCGGCTCAGCTAAGCTGTAATCGATGAATTCTAACGATAAATTACCTGTAAAATCCTCAATAGGAGAAATGTCCTGGAACATTTCCTTTAAACCTACATCTAGAAACCATTGATAAGAAGCTGTTTGAATTTCAATCAGATTCGGAAGGTCCAAAACCTCACTGATTCTTGCATAACTTCTACGTTGGCGGTGTCGTCCATACTGAACAAGTTGACCTGTCAACTGATTCACCCCTTAAATCAAGCGTTATAAGGATCCATTTGCCTCGGAAAAGGAATCATTTCCATAGACAAAAAGAAAATGGTTTTTATTTTAAAAACCACTATTTCTCATAAAACGAACTATTATTTATATATTTTTCCCATATTATCCATTGATTATACACCAATGGTATAAAAATTGCATAGTTACGGAATTATATATATGCATTTTATAATACTAACATAGCGAAAATTTAGAGTCAAACCTTTTTGGATAATAGTATATAGTAACCTTTTTTCTTAACGGGCACTTCAATATTTCCAAATAATTGCTCCATTTTATCCATTGCGGATGGAGCCCCTTGTTTTTTTTGAATGACAACCCATAATTCTCCACCAGCTACCAAACTGCGATAGCTTTCTTCTAAAATTTCGTGGACTACACTTTTACCTGCGCGAATGGGAGGGTTCGTAAGAATCGCTGCGAATTGATTGGAGGCAACTTTGTCAAAACGATCGCTTTCGTAAATATTCACATTTGCGATCCCATTAGAAGCAGCATTCTCTTTTGACAATTCAACTGCCCGGCTATTTATATCAATCATTTCTATCGTTCTATCGGGATAAGCTGCCGCAATCGATATTCCGATCGGTCCATACCCGCAACCAACATCGAGAATATTTCCTTCCACAGCTTCATTAAGGTTAAAACTCTCAACCAAAAGACGCGATCCGAAATCAACTTCCTTTTTCGAAAAAACACCATTATCACTTTTGAAGCGAAATGTACGTCCCTTTAATGTGAAATCCCAAAATTTCGGATTGCTTACGACATCCGGTTTATGTGAGTAGTAATGCTCTGTCAGAGTCATCTCCCCCTATCAGAAAGGAATATTGAAGATTTAATGAGAGAAGAGAATTGAAGAATGGATGCTTGCACGCCGGAATGTTCCAGTAACGATTTCCTCGTTACCAAACCATTAACGGCCAGTTCCCGTCATTTCTTTAAAAATGAAGAAAAAAAGCCCGCCAATGATAGCGAGCTTTTTGTTTATGCAAGATTACTTAACTTCAACGCCAGCTCCAACTTCTTCAAGTTTAGCTTTGATTTCTTCAGCTTCTTCTTTAGAAGCAGCTTCTTTAACTGCTTTTGGAGTGTTGTCAACAAGTTCTTTCGCTTCTTTAAGTCCAAGACCTGTAACTTCACGTACAGCTTTGATAACTTTGATTTTTTGATCTCCAGCAGATGTAAGGATTACATCAAACTCAGTTTTTTCTTCAGCAGCAGCGCCACCAGCAGCAGCTACAGCTACAGGTGCAGCAGCAGTTACGCCAAATTCTTCTTCGATTGCTTTTACAAGGTCGTTTAATTCTAAAACAGTCATATTTTTAACTGCTTCAATGATTTGATCTTTAGTCATTTTTATTTCCTCCTCGAAATGGTTGGTTTTTTTTTGAATCAGTAGGCTATATAAGCGGTTAGCTTACGCGCCTTGTTCCTCTTTTTGCTCTGCAACAGCTTTTGTAGCAAGAGCAAGTCCGCGCATAGGTGCTTGAAGCACGCTGAGTAGCATTGAAAGTAGGCCTTCGCGTGAAGGTAGTTCTGCAAGAGCTTTAATTTCTTCAGCAGTTGCAACATTTCCTTCGATAACTCCAGCTTTGATTTCTAACGCTTCATGTTTTTTCGCAAAATCGTTAAGGATTTTTGCTGGCGCAATAACATCTTCAGTTGAGAATGCAATTGCGTTTGGTCCTGTTAATGATTCGTTCAAAGCGCTAAGTTCAGCACTTTCCGCAGCACGGCGAGTCATAGAGTTTTTGTAAACTTTAAACTCAACGCCAGCTTCACGAAGTTGCTTACGAAGTTCTGTTAATTCAGCAACAGTCAATCCACGGTAGTCAACAACTACTGTTGATTGGCTTGCAGTTAATTTATCAGTAATCTCAGCAACGATTTTTTGCTTTTGTTCAATAATTGCGTTCATCCTTACACCTCCTGTAGATTTGCTTGAAAACATTTATACCGTTTCAAAGAAAAAGCCTTCATCTCTATTGCAGACATGAAGGCAGTAATTTCAAAAGTCATAGTCAAGGACTATTATTATCGAATTACCTCGGCAGGGAATTAAGCTCGTAACGAGCACCTACTGTCTACGGTACAAATGATATTCATTTATTCACAACAAATCTTATTATAACAATAATAGTTTTGGAATGTCAATTATTTATTGAAAGTAGAAGGATCAACTTTCACGCCAGGGCCCATTGTAGTTGTTACAGAAACGTTTTTCATGTAAGTTCCTTTAGCAGCCGCAGGTTTAACTTTCATTAATGTATCATAGATAGTCGTGAAGTTTTCCACTAGTTTAGCA
This sequence comes from Peribacillus sp. FSL M8-0224, assembly GCF_038003055.1. Lineage (NCBI taxonomy): Bacteria > Bacillati > Bacillota > Bacilli > Caryophanales > Bacillaceae > Peribacillus > Peribacillus sp. FSL M8-0224. Next base: position 5,420,697 of record NZ_JBBOOJ010000001.1, on the reverse strand, counting down.
TCCTCGAAAGATACTTTACCGATTGGAGCATGGATGTTTCCAGCTTTATCTACGCGGTATTCAACTTTACCAGCTTTGATTTCATTAACAGCTTTTGTTACGTCGAATGTTACTGTACCAGTTTTAGGGTTAGGCATTAATCCTTTAGGTCCTAATACACGGCCAAGTTTACCAACTTCACCCATCATGTCTGGAGTCGCAACGATTACATCGAATTCGAACCATCCTTGTTGGATTTTGTTGATGTAGTCAGATTCGCCAACGTAGTCAGCACCAGCAGCTTCCGCTTCTTTTGCTTTTTCGCCTTTTGCGAATACTAATACGCGTTGAGTTTTACCAGTACCATTCGGAAGAACAACAGCTCCACGAATTTGTTGGTCAGCTTTCTTAGGGTCTACGCCTAAACGGAAAGCAACTTCAACAGTCGCATCGAATTTTGCGAAGTTTGCTTTTTTAGCAACTTCGATTGCTTCAGTTACAGCATAAGCCTTAGAAACTTCTACAAGCTTAGCTGCTTCAAGATACTTTTTACCTTTTTTCGCCATGATATAAATCCTCCTAAATTGTGGTTTTAACGGAATGACCTCCCACGAATAAAGGTTGCGAGTATCAATCGCAACCCCGTAGAAACAAATAGCAATTACATGGATTAGTCTTCGATGACAATACCCATGCTGCGAGCAGTACCTTCAACCATACGCATTGCAGCTTCAACGCTTGCAGCGTTTAGGTCAGGCATTTTAGTTTCAGCAATCTCGCGCACTTGATCACGCTTGACTGTAGCAACTTTATTACGGTTAGGTTCACCAGAACCAGACTCGATACCAGCTACTTTCTTAAGCAATACTGCAGCCGGTGGAGTTTTTGTAATGAATGTAAATGAACGGTCTTCAAATACCGTGATTTCAACAGGAATAATTAGACCAGCTTGATCTGCTGTACGAGCGTTGAACTCCTTACAGAATCCCATGATGTTTACACCAGCTTGACCTAATGCAGGACCGACTGGCGGTGCCGGATTCGCTTTACCAGCAGGAATTTGCAATTTAACCATTTTAATTACTTTTTTAGCCACGAGACACACCTCCTTATAAGTCCGTGATGTGGTAATAGGGTAATACCCTCCCACTCATCTTGAATTCTTTATATATTAATAAAGAATGCTTGTATCGTTGAGGCCTAAAAATTGAAACATACTGACCTTTGAAATTTTACCACTTTCAAAAGGCAATTTCAAGTTTTTTTCCGTTTATAATTTTTCCACTTGATTAAAATCAAGTTCTACCGGTGTATCACGGCCGAACATATTGACTAGGACCCTTACTTTCCCTTTGTCTTTATCAAGTTCTTCAATCGGTCCTGCAAAAGTTGCAAATGGGCCTTCTTTAACTTGAACCGTATCACCGATTTCAAAATCAACTTCGATTTTGCTTTCATCTACGCCCATTCGTTTAAGAACGACTTCAATTTCTTCCGGAAGCAATGCAGTCGGTTTTGACCCAGCTCCAGACGAACCCACGAAACCTGTTACCCCAGGCGTATTCCGGACAACATACCATGAATCATCCGTCATGATGATCTCAACCAACACATAACCTGGAAACACTTTCTTTTTGGTCACTTTCTTTTTGCCATCTTTCACTTCTGTTTCTTCTTCTTCTGGAACTACAACGCGAAAGATCTTGTCTTCCATCCCCATAGTTTCAACACGTTTTTCCAAGTTAGCTTTAACCTTGTTCTCATAACCTGAATAGGTGTGAACTACATACCAATTCTTTTCCATGTGTTAGGACTTTAACGTCCTTCCCTCCCTGCAATCGATCATTTTCTTTATTAATCTTTATCTTTGAACGTTTTAGCCAAAAAACCATACAGGCGTCATCCCGAACTTAACTAGAATATATTGTGATGATTCATATTACAGCAGCACTCGTTTTTGAACTTCTTCACTTATTAAAAAAGACAAATTAAAAAACCCGTTTCCGGGCTTTTCTGCTGACACATATTATTCTATCACTATTATACCTTATTTTCGAATCTCTTATTCAATAACTAAGCGAATTAATTCGGAAATACCCAAATCGACCACTGTAAAGAATAAAGCCATAAATACTACAGTCGTTACCACCACGATTGTATATTTGGTAAGCTCCTTGCGTTTCGGCCAGCTTACTTTTTGCATTTCGCGAGCGACTCCGCTGAAAAATTCGGTAAAACGTTTCATGAATGTACCTCCAAGCATTAGAAGCTTCTGTCAATCTATTTATAAAACGGTTATTTCGTTTCTTTATGAATCGAGTGTGAGTTGCAAGTACTGCAAAATTTCTTGATTTCCAGCCGTTCGCCGCTTGTCGATTGTTTGCTCTCATAACTATAATTTCTTGAACCGCAATCGTTGCAGGCAAGAACTATTTTTTTTCGCATTAGATACACCTATCCTATCTACTATATCCATAAAACCTTATCACGACTGTTTTTTATTGTCAATATCAAAGCGGGTTTCACCCATTATGGACAACGTAAATCAAAACATCGGCTTGCATCTAAAAATCTTAGTGAATAAAAAAACTTCCATGTGGAGAAGGGACAGATGAAATTAAGCGGAAAAAGCGGAGGGATTATAAACTGATTTCCCTTACTTCCAGATAGCGCTCGAGCTTTCTTTTCACCCGCTGAAGGGCGTTGTCGATTGACTTAACATGCCGGTTCAACTCTTCCGAAATTTCTTGGTAGGTTTGTCCATCCAGGTAAAGAGCTAACACTTTTCTCTCAAGATCACTCAGGAGCTCGGCCATCTTTAATTCGATATCGTCAAACTCTTCTTGGTTGATGATCAGTTCTTCCGGGTCCAAAACCTTCGTACCCGATATGATATCCATTAGAGTTCGGTCCGATTCCTCATCATAAATTGGCTTGTCCAGGGAAACATAGGAATTGAGCGGAATATGTTTTTGACGTGTTGCTGTTTTGATAGCTGTAATGATCTGCCTCGTAATGCATAGTTCTGCAAATGCTTTAAAAGAAGATAACTTATCCCCTTTAAAATCACGGACGGCTTTATATAAACCAATCATACCTTCTTGCACGATGTCTTCCTTATCGGCACCAATCAAGAAATAAGTCCTTGCCTTCGCTCTTACAAAATTACGATACTTTTGGATCAAATAATCAAGCGCTTCACTGTCTCCAGTGTGCACCAACCCTATCAATTCATCATCCTCAAACTGAAGATACTTTTCGTTCAGCTTCATTCCGAATTTGAGACCCACATTATATCCCCCTGACCTGACTCAGATAGAAATATTATACAGCAGGTAAATTTTACCCGTCAATGGTTCAAATTTTACCCCGGCGCCATTTTTCGAAAATTTCTGCCACTTCTTCACTTAAAGGAATTTTAGCAACAGGTCTTATCGTTGTTGTTTTTCTTACATCTTTCTTGATTTCGCCTTGAATTTCTTCCATTTCAATTAGCAGTTCACGAGCGGATTTCCTTAGGGCCCCTTGGCCAAAGATCACCCACTGTTCCGTGAAGTCAGAGGTTGCCACTTGAATTTGCGTTTTGACATTATTCAGTTCGATGGCCATCTTTTCTATTCTTTCATCCGCAGTTTCATTTTCTTTTGTAAAAATTACGTCAACTTTGTGATTTTTGAATTTGCGGGCAATTCCCTGAACATATTGAGCATCAAATACGACAATTACACGGTATCCGGTAAATGCTTGATATTCCGCCATCATTTCTATCAATCGATCCCTTGCAGCAGCAAGATCCCGTTCTTTTAATTCTCTCAGTTCCGGCCAAGCTCCAATAATGTTATAACCGTCCACCAACAGAATATTCATTTCGTCATTGCCCTAGGGGATTTCTTTTTCTATAAACCTCATACATCAATAAACCGGCTGCTACCGATGCATTTAACGAAGTTACTTTTCCTGCCATTGGAAGACGGATGAGAAAATCACATTTCTCCTTCATTAACCGGGCCATGCCTTTTCCTTCGCTGCCAATAACAAGTCCGATAGGCATCTTTCCGTCCATGTTACGGTAATCATCGCTGCCTTTCGCATCGGTACCGACTATCCATACCCCTCGCTCTTTCAATTCTTCCACAGCTCTTGCCAAATTTGTAACGCGAGCTACAGGAATATATTCGATTGCACCAGTCGAAGCTTTAGCCACTGTTGCCGTCAAGCCCACTGCTCTTCTTTTCGGAATGATGATTCCATGGGCCCCGACTGCATCGGCCGTCCTCATGATCGAACCTAAATTATGCGGATCTTCAACCTCATCAAGAATCATGAAAAAAGGTGCTTCGTCCCGTTCAGCCGCTTTTGCGAATAAGTCATCCAGCTCCACATATTCATATGCAGCCACTTGTGCGATAACGCCTTGATGGATGCCTTCTACCATTTGGTCAATTTTTTTCTTCGGTACGATTTGCACGAGCACCTTCTTTTCCTTCGCGAGACCGATAAGTGGTTGCATCGAGCCTTTTTGCGAGCCCTCGGCTATCCAAATTTTATTAACTTCCCGTTCGGAGCGAAGTGCTTCCAATACGGGGTTTCTGCCAATGATATATTCTTCGCTCATGGGTTACTCCCCTTTTCTTCTTCAATGTATTCAATGGATTTTTTGATGAGTTCTTCCATTCTTTCTATTCGACCGGATAAATACAAAAATCCCATAAGAGCCTCGAAGGCTGTACTGTAGCGATACGTTTGCACATCTGTATTCTTCGGTACCGTACCGGATTTCGCATTTCGGCCGCGCCGAACGACAGCGGATTCCTCTTCCGATAGCCAATCTGACTCCAGAAAGAAGTGGATGATTTTATTTTGCGCTTTAGCAGCTACAAAAGATGTAGCTTTTTTGTGAAGTAGATTGGGCTTGACCGCCCCTTTTTGAATGAGGTGATGCCGTATATACGTTTCGTATACAGCATCACCTATATATGCTAAAGCAAGACTGTTCAGCATTTTTGCATCTACCTTACTATCGTAATGAAGCATTAATTACCCTCTTTTCCATCTTGTACCTTGAGGGGTATCCTCTAATATGATATTCATGTTTTTCAAGCGATCGCGAATTTCATCAGATAATCCAAAATTGCGGTCTTTCCGCGCTTGAATCCTTTGCTGTATCAACCCTTCAATTTCTTCATCCAGAAGCCCCTCTTCTTCAAGGGACAAACCGAGGACAGAAAATAAGGTGTTGAATTTATCAAGGAAAGCATTAATCACTTCCGTGTCTGTGTTTTTCTCCATCAAGTAATAATTTGCCTGTTTGGAAAGTTCAAAAAGCATGGATATTGCATTAGCTGTGTTGAAATCATCGTCCATTTCCTTAATGAATTGTTCATGTAAATCATTCAGCTTCTCCAACCAAACATCATTATTCTCAGTCAATCCGTCACTTACTTGAAGGCGATGCTTTAAATTTTGATATGATGTCCTTAAGCGTTCAAGGGACGCCTTTACATTTTCAAGCACTTCTTCACTATAATTGATCGGATGACGGTAATGTACTGATAACATAAAGAAGCGTAACACTTGTGGATCATGCTTCTGAATGATGTCATGCACAAGGACGAAATTACCTAAGGACTTAGACATTTTTTCATTCTCAATATTTATATACCCATTATGCATCCAATAATTCGCAAAGGTCTTACCCGTCAATGCTTCGGATTGTGCAATTTCATTTTCATGATGCGGGAATGCCAGATCTTGACCTCCTGCATGAATATCGATGGTATCCCCCAAATACTTTTTGACCATTGCGGAGCATTCGATATGCCAGCCAGGACGCCCCTTACCCCATGGGCTCTCCCATGATATTTCATCATCCTTGGCCGCTTTCCAAAGGGCAAAATCAAGGGCATCTTGTTTTTTCTCCCCTATTTCAATACGTGCCCCCACTCGAAGCTCATCGATGGACTGATGTGAAAGCTTGCCATATCCCTCAAACTTACGAGTGCGGTAATACACATCCCCTTCCGATTCATAAGCGAATCCTTTCTCGATTAACGCCGAGATGAATTCAATGATTGCATCCATGTTCTCCATTACGGTCGGGTGAGCATCCGCTTTTTTGCAGCCCAATGCCGACACGTCTTCAAAATACGCCTTGATGAAACGCTCCGATATGGTCGGGACATCTTCCCCCAATTCTTTTGCCGCACGAATCAGCTTATCATCCACATCCGTGAAGTTCGAAACGAATTGCACATCATATCCACGGTAATCCAAATACCTACGAACGGTATCGAATACGATTGCCGGTCTGGCATTGCCAATATGAATGTAATTATAGACAGTGGGTCCGCATACATACATCTTCACCTTTCCCTCTTCAATCGGGACGAAGGTTTCCTTTTTTCTTGTTGCTGTGTTATATATTTTAATCGCCATATTATAGACTCCTTTCTTCCTGCTTCTGTTCGGCCAACCTCGCCCTTAAGGCCCTGATTTCACTATCCAATTCCTTAAAGCGATCAGCGATTGGATCAGGAAGATCACAATGATTTAGGTCTTTATTGATTTTGATGCCATCTTGAATGACCACTTTACCTGGAATGCCCACCACTGTAGAATTAGGTGGCACTTCCTTTAAAACGACCGATCCCGCACCGATTTTCGAGTTTTCCCCAACAGTGATGGAACCCAGCACTTTTGCTCCTGTAGCTATCAAAACATTATCCTTTATCGTAGGATGACGTTTTCCCTTTTCCTTTCCAGTCCCCCCAAGGGTTACACCTTGAAAGACGGATACATTGTCGCCAATTTCACAAGTTTCGCCAATGACGATCCCCATTCCATGGTCAATGAAGAAACGACGGCCAATCGTAGCCCCTGGATGAATTTCGATTCCGGTAAAAAACCGGCTGATTTGAGATATGCTTCTCGCCAGGAAAAAGAATTTCCTCTTAAATAGTGCGTGAGCCATCCTATGACTCCAAATCGCATGTAAACCCGCGTACGTCAATATGACTTCCAAATAGCTGCGCGCAGCAGGATCTTGATCAAAAACCACTTCGATATCTTCTTTAAACATCTTTAACAAAATGATTCCCCCCTATGTTCCGTCCTTTTCCAACATCCCCTTTTGAAGCTTTTAAAGCATATAAAAAAGCGTCTCTGTCCAAATAGACAGAGACGCTTGAAGCGCGGTTCCACTCTGTTTGGAATGTACGAACCAGGTAAAGCTTTTTCCTGTTTTTTCATCCCCAACTTTAATCCCTGTAACGGAGGACATTCCGCCTGTGCCTACTATAGGTTAGTTCAGCAAAGGACTCAAGGGTGCATTTCAGAAAACGAGAGGCCTGAACCACTTTCAGCAGGTTATGGTTCTCTCTAAAAAGCTTCGTTTACTTACTTCTCCCCATCTACGCGTTCTTTTGTAAGATTATTAAATACTATATTACATTTTCGACAAATTGTTAATATAAAATACTCTGAATACGCTGTTTAATTTTTTCTTTGCCCAGTAATGAAATTGCCTTAGGCAAGTCAGGACCATGTGTTTGACCCGTGACGGCAGCCCTTATCGGCATGAATAATTTTTTCCCTTTATGCCCTGTGCTTTTTTGTACGGCTTTAATCGACTTCTTGATTTCATCCGCATTAAATTCTTCAAGCCCTTCGATCTCCTGAAGGAAAGCTTTCATGACTTCCGGTACCTGTTCTTCAGCCAGCACTTCCTTAGCTTCTTGCTCGAACTCGACCTCATCCTTGAAAAACAGTTCAGAAAGCTCGACTATTTCCGCTCCATAGCTCATCTGCTCTTGAAAAAGTGAAACAAGCCCATGTACCCACTCTTCTTCTTCGGCGGTCAGTGTCTCTGAAACCTTCCCGGCTTTAATTAAGTGAGGCAATGACAATTCCACTGCACGATTGACGTCCAATTGCTTCACATATTGATTATTCATCCATGTAAGCTTTTGCTTATCGAAAAGTGCAGGTGATTTAGACAGACGGTCAGCATCGAAAAGATTAATGAATTCTTCTTTTGTGAAAATCTCTTCCTCCCCGACCGGAGACCATCCTAGTAATGTAATGAAATTGAATAATGCTTCAGGTACATAGCCAAGCTCTTCATATTGCTCAATGAATTGAATGATCGACTCATCACGTTTACTCAGTTTCTTCCTGCTTTCGTTTACAATCAGCGTCATATGTCCGAATACCGGCGGTTCCCAGCCGAAAGCTTCATAAATCATCAATTGTTTTGGAGTATTGGAGATATGATCATCACCGCGAAGGACATGGGAAATCTTCATCAAGTGATCATCGACGGCCACTGCAAAGTTATAAGTTGGAATGCCATCTTTTTTAACGATAACAAAATCACCAAAGCCATCCGTTTCAAATGAAACCTCATCCTTGACCATATCTTTGAAAGTAAGGACCTTCCCAGCTGGAACGGCAAAGCGAATGCTCGGTTTTCTTCCTTGTGCCACTAGTTCCGCTTGCTCTTCCTCAGTTAAATGCTTGCACTTCCCGGAATATTTTGGCGTTTCATTGCGTTCGACCTGCCCTTCACGCTCTGCTTCCAGCTCTTCTTCCGTACAATAGCATTTATATGCTAACCCCTTATCCAAAATATCTTGATACAATTCCTGATAAAGGTCGTTCCTTTCGGATTGACGATATGGACCGTATTCACCGCCTACATCAACACCTTCATCCCAATCCATGCCAAGCCATTTCAAATATTTAAGCTGACTTTCCTCTCCGCCTTCAATATTTCTCTTTTGGTCGGTATCTTCAATACGGATGATGAATTTCCCGCCTTTATTTCGTGCGTATAAATAATTAAATAAAGCAGTCCGTGCATTACCAATATGTAAATGTCCAGTCGGACTCGGTGCATAGCGAACTCGAATATCGCTGCTCATGATATATATAGACCTCCCAGTCGTTCTATTCTATTGTTTATATTATCATTTAAATACATTGGGATAAAGGCATCCACTCTAAAAACGATTTAGTTTGATTTGACCAATAAGACAACAGCCTGTGCCGCGATTCCTTCGCCCCTGCCTGTAAATCCAAGTTTCTCCGTAGTGGTCGCCTTTACATTAATCCTGTCTATCGAGGCATCTAAAAGTTCTGCAATCCTGCCTCGCATTTCCTCGATATACGGTGCCATTTTCGGGCTTTGTGCAATGATTGTACAATCCGCATTGCCTAGGGAATATCCTTCTTTTTTTACGATCGCCCAAATATACTGCAGCAGTTTTGCAGAATCGGCATCTTTAAATTCAGGGTCGGTATCCGGAAAATGCTTACCGATATCCCCTGCACCAATTGCCCCCAAGCAGGCATCGGCAACAGTATGCAGAAGGACATCCGCATCCGAATGACCCAGCAGTCCTTTCTCATACGGAATCGTAATCCCGCCAATTATCAAAGGCCTGCCTTCCACAAGCTGATGAACGTCATATCCTTGTCCTATTCTAAACATATCATTCTCCCCAATCATCGTTTTCCATGTTGTTGTTTATGTAAAATCGCTTCTGCAAAATAAAGGTCTTCCTGAGTCGTAATCTTAATATTATCATAATTGCCCTCAATAATAACTACCTGTTCATTGATCCGCTCTAGTAAACTTGCATCGTCCGTCCCTAAAAATTCTTCAGCTTCTGCCTGTTCATACGCACTTTTTAATATGGATACACGAAAAGCTTGTGGAGTTTGCACCGCCCACAAGCTTGATCGTTCCACTGTTTCCAATACCTTTTTGTTTGCCGCTTTTTTAATCGTATCCTTAACGGGCACTGCAATTACGGCACCTCCATTAAGGGAGGCGGCAGTAGTCAATTCACTGATTTGCCCTAGGGTAATAAAAGGGCGGGCACCGTCATGGACCAGGACGATGTCTTCTTCTGCATGTTGCAGTCCATTATAAACGCTTTGTTGGCGCTCCTTGCCACCCATGACCAGTTTCTTGACCTTTTTAAGCCCATTCGCTGCTATCAATTGATTGAAATAATCCTTTTCTGCCGGGTTTATCGAAAGGATAATCCCCCGACAGTCAGGATCTTCTTCGAAGACACGCAGTGTATAAACAATGATCGGGACACCCGATAGTTCAATAAAAAGTTTATTCTTGCCCGCTTTCATTCTTTTGCCTTGTCCAGCTGCAGGTATCACTACTTCATAAAACATAACGGTTTCTCCTACTCTTCTTTATAATGCTTTTTCTAATAGTTTCGGTTTAGCGAATATCATCCGGCCTGCAGAGGTTTGCAATACACTTGTGACAAGTACATCGATCCGTTTCCCGATATGGTCACGGCCACCCTCGACAACGATCATGGTGCCATCGTCCAAATAAGCGATGCCCTGGTTCTGCTCTTTCCCGTCCTTTATGACCTGAACATTCATCTCTTCCCCAGGAAGTACAACAGGTTTTACGGCATTGGCCAGGTCATTGATATTAAGTACCGCCACATTTTGAAACTCGCATACTTTGTTTAAATTGAAATCATTGGTAACGACCATTCCGCCCGATATTTTGGCAAGCTTCACCAGTTTACTGTCGACTTCCTGAATGTCTTCAAAATCCCCCTCGTACATCTCCACTTTAATCGGCAGGTCTTTTTGAATCCGATTCAAGATATCCAAACCGCGCCTTCCACGATTCCTTTTCAATGCATCAGATGAATCCGCAATGTGCTGCAATTCGTTTAATACGAATTGAGGAATGACTATGGTACCTTCCAGAAAGCCTGTCTGACAAATATCCGCAATTCTGCCATCAATGATGACGCTTGTATCAAGAATCTTCAGGCGCTTGCTATACCCCTCTTCATCCTCTTCGCTTGCTTCACCATCCGTGTTCTTTTTCTTATTGCTTTTCGTGAATAAACTCAATAGCTCATCACGTTTTTTAAAGCCCACCTGAAAACCAAGATATCCAAATAAAAGCGTAAGGATGATAGGAACCACTGTATTCAAAATGGGAACCTTGATGGCACTGAATGCGGATCCAACCAAGAACGCTGCAAGCAGTCCAACTAAAAGACCTACGCTGCCAAAGATTATATCCGTAATCGGTATCTTTACAAGCTGTTCCTCCAGCCATTTCATAAAGTAGATCACATGATCTACTGCCCAAAAAGTTATAAGATAAAAGATAATGGCACCCAACAGTACACTTACATAAGGATTGTTTAATAAAGCAATATCGTCTGCATGTAAAACAATTAATAATTCCGGAATAAGCAACATACCAAGTGTTCCGCCGACTATTAAGAAGCATGCTTGTATAATGCGTTTTAACATCCCTTTCACCTCCTTCTACTCATTATTGACCAATAAAATAAAATGAAACCTTCGAAAATTCGTTTTCACTATATACGTTAAATTCACTTAAGGAATTAGTGGATTTACAAATATGAATTCTTCTCTTTTTCGTAATATTAGCCTAGCACCCTGAGTTTTGAGTGTCAAAAATAAACACCAATCAATTTCAAGCCCGTTCAGGAGTTTTTTTAAAGCCGGCTGCACCTTACATCCTTCTATTTGTGACCAGCTGATTTTTCAAAATTCGGAGTCCTTCTTTAATTTTATTGGCCCGGACTTCACCTATACCCTCCACATCGTCAAGGTTTTCAACCGTAGCTTTATTGACTTCACTAAAGCTTCCGAACTGTTTCACTAAATTTTCGATGATTAAACCCGGCAAGCGTGGGATTTTATGAAGAATACGGTAACCACGGGGATGTACTGACTCATCAAGATGTATATATCCATGATAGCCCAGCACCTTAAGAAGAATGCTTTCATCCAGTTTTTCCTGCATGGCCAACTCTTGAAGCCTAAAAATGATTTCCTCGGGATTTTCATCATTACTGGAGGTATAATCCTTGATAAGCCATTTCCCTTCCGTTTCAATATCTGCCAGGATTTCATTCATTTGCAAACGGATCAGCCTTCCTTCCGTACCAAGTTCATTAAGGTACGTTAGCAGCTCCGCCTTGATCCTGAGCACCATCACATAACGGTGAAATACCTGCAAAAGATCGGCATAGGTCACGATTTCCTCAAACTCGAGCGCTCCTAAAACCGATATGCTCTGCTGCAGGACCACCTTGTATTTTTCCAAGGTCTGGATGGCTAAATTAGCCTTGGCAAGAATGACTCCTATATCTTTAAGGGCATACCGGAAATTGCCCTGATATAAAGTGATGACATTCCGGCGTTGTGAGATTGCGATGACCAACGACTTGGTCTCCCTTGCCACCCGTTCCGCTGTTCTATGCCTCATTCCCGTTTCAGTGGAAGGTGTACTGTTATCAGGCACTAATTGGGCATTTGCGAAAATGATCTTATCGGCGGTTTCATTTAAAATGATGGCCCCGTCCATCTTCGCCAACTCATATAATGTGCTGGGGGTACAGCTGCAGTTGATTTCGAAGCCGCCATCCACGATCGTTCGCACCTTTTCGTTATATCCGACCACTATCAAACCGCCCGTGTTCGCCCTCAGGACATTTTCTATACCCTCCCGAAGCGGGGTACCCGGTGCTACGATTTGCAGAATTTCCAATTTTGTTTTCTCATACCCTTTTTTATCTGTCATGCTTAACCCCCTAACGATTGTTTAAGAGCCTCCGAAACCGATGAAACACCAATGATCTTAATACCTTTCGGCGCGGTCCACCCTCCTATATTATTAGCCGGTATGATAACCCGCTCAAACCCTAATTTCGCTGCTTCCTGCACCCTTTGTTCAATTCGTGACACCCTTCTCACTTCCCCAGTCAGCCCCACTTCACCAATGATGCAATCGGCAGGGTTTGTTGGTTTATCACGGAAGCTTGATGCAATGCTTATTGCAACAGCGAGGTCAATTGCCGGTTCATCCAGCTTGACACCGCCAGCAACCTTTAAATACGCATCTTGGTTTTGGAGCAGCAAGCCCACTCTCTTTTCCAGGACAGCCATTAAAAGCGAAACTCGATTGTGGTCAATTCCCGTGGCCATCCGCCTAGGATTCCCAAAACTCGTAGGAGAAATCAATGCTTGAATTTCAACAAGCACCGGCCTTGTGCCCTCCATGGATGCGACGACTGTGGACCCCGAAGCTCCTTGCGACCGTTCTTCAAGGAAAATTTCCGATGGATTCGCCACCTCTTCCAATCCATGTTCTTTCATTTCAAAAATACCCATCTCATTCGTCGAACCAAAGCGATTTTTAACCGCACGTATAATTCGATATGTATGGTGTCTTTCCCCTTCAAAATATAATACGGTGTCAACCATGTGCTCAAGCAGCCGTGGTCCCGCAATGGCCCCTTCTTTTGTAACGTGACCGACGATAAAAATCGCGATTCCGTTCGTTTTAGCAATGCGCATGAGTGAGGCTGTGCATTCCCTCACTTGTGAAACGCTTCCCGGGGCAGATGTAACCTCCGAATGGTAAACCGTTTGAATCGAGTCAATAATGACCAAATCCGGTTTAACATCTGTAATTGCCTGTTGGATATAGTCCATATCGGTCTCAGAATAAACGAATAGATTTTCCGACATGGTCCCAAGCCGGTCCGCTCTCAATTTGGTCTGCTTGACTGATTCTTCACCTGATATATAAAGCACTTTTTTCTGTTTATGCGCCAATTGGGATGATACCTGTAAAAGCAGGGTGGACTTACCGATACCCGGGTCCCCTCCGATCAATACAAGTGATCCCTGTACAATCCCGCCCCCAAGAGCACGATTCAATTCCATTAAATCCGTCTTAATGCGTGGTTCTTTTTCTGATTGAATGGTCGTTATGGGTGCTGCCTTCTCCCGTTCCCCGGAACCTCTCACCTCTGAATGGGTAAAAGCGCCCTTTCTAGCAGGTTTAACGATTTCGGTTTCCTCGACCATTTTATTCCATTCACCGCAGCCTGGGCATTTCCCCATCCATTTCGCGGACTCATACCCACAAGACTGACAGATAAATTTAGTTTTCTTTTTTACAGCCATAAATTACTCCTCTTCCTTTGGAAAAAATATCTATATTAAGGATATTATATCTCTGTTTTATTTAAACCTTCTTAAGGCTAAGTTTTTTTAAAAAAATATTCACTTTGCTTGTCCCGTTTATACTCACATCTACCTATAGATAAAAAACAGAGGTACACTGCAAAAGAATCTGCGTGTACCTCGAAGTTTAGGATCAGGTTATTCACTTACATTAACAGGCTCGCCTTGTCGGATTGCAAACTCATTATTCACGACATCCATTACGACCGTTTGCCCTTTTTTCACGTTGCCTTTAAGCAACTCTTCGGATAGATAATCCTCTACATGCTTCTGAAGCGCCCTGCGGATTGGCCTTGCCCCATATTCCGGATCAAAACCTTCCGTGGCAATTTTTTCTCTAGCCGCATCTGTCAGCTCCAAGTATATCTCCTGTTCTTTCAAACGGGTAGTAAGCTGATTTGACATTAATGTAACGATTTGTTTCAAATGATCCTTCTCTAATGAGTGGAACACGATAGTTTCATCAATACGATTCAGGAATTCCGGACGGAATGCACGTTTGAGTTCTTCCATCACTTTCCCTTTCATATTTTTATAGTCCTGACCAGTATCCTGGATGTTAAAGCCGACATACTTATCAGTTTTCAAGGCAGACGCCCCTACATTCGATGTCATGATCAAAATGGTATTCCTGAAATCGACAGTACGCCCCTTTGAATCTGTCAGTCTTCCGTCTTCCAAAACTTGAAGAAGAATATTGAAGACATCCGGATGCGCCTTTTCTATTTCATCAAGCAGAACGACGGAGTATGGTTTCCTCCGCACTTTTTCCGTTAACTGACCGCCTTCTTCGTACCCAACATATCCTGGAGGCGATCCTACAAGACGTGAAGTCGAATGTTTCTCCATATATTCGGACATATCGATGCGGATCATGGCATCTTCATCACCAAAAATGGATTCAGCCAAAGCTCGGGCTAGCTCGGTTTTACCGACCCCTGTAGGCCCCAAGAAGATGAATGAACCAATTGGACGCTTAGGATCTTTCAAACCTGCCCTTGCACGTCGTACTGCTTTAGAAACCGCAATGACGGCCTCTTCCTGCCCAATTACACGATCATGGAGGATTGACTCCATATTAAGCAGTTTGTCTGACTCCGTTTGCGCCAATTTAGTGACCGGCACTCCCGTCCAGCTGGATACGACGTGTGCAATGTCATCCACAGTCACTTCACTGTTTTCCTGCCCTTGTTTTTCTTTCCAAGTTTTTTTCGTTTCTTCCAATTGTTCTCTTAAGCGTTGTTCTGTATCGCGAAGCGAAGCAGCTTTTTCAAATTCCTGACTCTGAACGGAAGCATCCTTTTCCTTGCGAACATCATCTAGTTTCACTTCAAGTTCCTTTAGGTTGGGTGGCGTTGTGTACGAGCGCAGCCTAACTTTGGAACCAGCTTCATCAATCAAGTCAATCGCTTTATCAGGTAAAAAGCGATCGGAAATATAACGGTCTGATAATTTGACTGCAGCATCAATCGCTTCGTCAGTGATCGATACGCGGTGATGTGCCTCATAACGGTCACGAAGACCTTTGAGAATTTGGATGGATTCCTCAATTGTCGGCTCATCGACTTGGATTGGCTGGAAGCGACGTTCAAGGGCAGCATCCTTTTCAATATACTTGCGGTACTCATCCAAAGTTGTAGCACCGATACATTGTAATTCACCACGAGCCAATGATGGTTTAAGGATATTGGAGGCATCGATGGCACCTTCTGCACCACCTGCACCAATCAATGTATGCAATTCATCGATGAATAGGATGATATTACCCGCCTGGCGTATTTCATCCATGACTTTCTTCAACCGGTCCTCAAATTCACCCCGGTATTTAGTGCCAGCCACAACAGTACCCATATCAAGTGTCATGACGCGTTTATCACGTAAAATCTCAGGTACCTCATTATTGATAATCTGTTGGGCAAGCCCTTCAGCAATGGCTGTTTTACCAACGCCAGGTTCACCGATCAATACTGGGTTATTTTTTGTACGACGGCTTAATACCTCAATGACACGCTGTATTTCCTTACTTCTTCCGATAACCGGATCCAAGCTTCCTTCCCTGGCAATCGCCGTTAAATCACGGGCAAGGCCATCCAGTGTCGGCGTGCTTGCATTTGCAGCGGCTGAACCTTGATGACCACCTGATTCATTGCTGCCCAAAAGTTGTAATACTTGTTGTCGAGCTTTATTTAAACTTACTCCCAGATTATTCAATACGCGGGCAGCGACACCTTCCCCTTCTCGTATAAGACCTAGAAGGACATGCTCTGTCCCAACATATGAGTGACCTAATTTTCTTGCTTCATCCATGGAAAGCTCAATGACCTTCTTGGCTCTTGGGGTATAATGTATCGTTTGAGCCGTATCCTGTCCACGGCCAATTAAATTTTCAACTTCTTTCTGAATCTTCTCCGGACCCAATCCAAGAGCATATAACGCTTTGGCTGCAATACCATCACCCTCTCGGACCAGGCCCAGTAAAATATGTTCCGTGCCAATATTATTATGACCTAAACGGATTGCCTCTTCTTGGGCTAATGCTAATACTTTCTGGGCTCTTTCAGTAAAACGACCAAACATCATAGGGAATTCCTCCTTAAGAATTTTCGTTTTGAATAAAATTGCTGGCAATTCTCTAAGTAATGGCAGAAGCTTATTCTTGCTCCATATCTATTAATGAAATTTAATTCTCCCTAAAGAGGTCAATAACCTCTATGAGGAGGAAGATTCCGTGAAATTCAAGCGTTCCCGGATGAGTGCTGCTCTACGGATATCCCTTTCATGGGGTCTTAAAGGGCCGCCTGCGTACTTTTGTAAAAATCCCGACTGCGTCAAAATCATCAATTCATTTAGAATGCTTTTGGAAATATTCTTTATATACCCAAGATCTATCCCTAACCTAACATCGGAGATACATGTAGCTGCTTCCTTGGTCTCGATGATTCGAGCATTGGACAAAACCCCATATGAACGGAAAATTCTATCTTCTAATTGTATGTGGGAAGTCCTCGCTAATGCATCCCTCGCTGACCGTTCCTGGGCTATGATTTGTTGCACTACACTCGTTAGATCTTCAACGATATCCCTTTCCGATTTTCCAAGGGTGATTTGATTGGAGATTTGAAAAATATTCCCCAACGCTTGACTGCCCTCTCCATAAATCCCTCGAACCACCAACCCCAATTGGTTGATAGCCGGTATGATATTATTCATCTGCTGTGTAAGGACCAGGCCCGGCAGATGCATCATGACTGAAGCCCTTAACCCTGTTCCCACATTAGTCGGACAACTAGTCAGGTATCCTCTTTCTTCATCATATGCATAGTCTATGGATTCTTCAATCCAATCGTCAAGAACATTTGCAATCTTTAAGGTTTCCTTTAGCTGCAACCCCGACATTAAACATTGAATACGGAGATGGTCCTCTTCGTTTATCATGATACTTATTTCTTCATTTTCCGAAAGGAGACATGCGCTTTTCGCTGAATCTTCAACTAAATGAGGACTGATTAAATGTTTTTCAACCAGAACGCGCTTTTCCAGTGGCTGCAATTGGTCAATCTCTAATAGCTCCAATTTTCCAATCTCCGGGGTTACTTCCTCTTCGATTCTTTTTTTGACCAATTCAATGATTTTATTAGCTTCTTCGTTCGAAAAGGAGGTTGGGAAGGTAAAGTCTTTGAAATTCCTGGCCAGCCGAATCCGCGAACTCAATACAATATCGATTTCCGGCCCTTCGGCACTCATCCAGGAACTCAAGGCGTTTTCTACAAACTTTTCCAAGCTCATAATTCCTCGCCTCCCTCTTGTGCTTCAAACCTTTTTTCAAGGGAACGAACCTTATCTCTTACTTCTGCCGCTTTCTCAAACTCCTCTTGATCAATGTGGACCTTTAAAACTTCTTTCAAATCCAAAATTTGTTTTCGAAGATATATGGCGCCACCAATCCTTTTTGGAATTTTCCCTATGTGTGCTGTATTGCCGCTATGAACCCTCTTTAAAATGGGATTTAACTGTTCATTGAACGTTTTATAACATTCGGCACAGCCAAACTTGCCAATATGGACAAATTCTTTATAAGATCGATGACAATGCGGGCAGCGCCTCTCTTCCGTTTTCGGAAATGCATTTGCCTTTGTCTGTTGAATATTCGACTCCATATTCAACAATCCTGCTAATAAATTATTTATTGAAAAACCAGGTCCGCCTGCCTCCATGAACATTTCACCTTTTTCCTGAGCACATTTCTCACAAATCATGACTTCAGTCTTTTTTCCATTGATGATTTTGGTGAAGTGCAGGGTAGCAGGCCTTTGATGACATTCTTGGCAAATCAACGTTCATCACCTCTGCCAGTTTCATTTATATTTTAAAGTCGTAAGCATCGCAGTTAAAATTCTTGCCCTAAGCTCATCGCGGTCAGGCAGGTCGATATAAATCACCGATCTATCTATGACGCTCATCATAATCTTTGCTTCTCTTTCATTAATGACGTCTTCATTCATCAGCCGTGAAATTACTCCTTCAGCCATCGATTGAGTTACCCTGGAACCAATAAGCGATAATAATTGGTTGATAAGTTGCACGGAATCCTGTGATTCCACTTTCATGATGCGTATATAACCGCCGCCTCCACGCTTACTCTCTACAACATAACCTCTCTCGATGGTAAACCTCGTATTGATTACGTAATTGATTTGAGAAGGAACACACTGAAATTTATCTGCTATTTCACTTCTTTTAATCTCCAAGATATCTTTTTGACTTATTTCAAGTACTTGCTTCAAATAAGTTTCGATAACATCAGATATGTTTCTCACTCAGCCTCCTCCATTCTGACTTTGACTATATTTGACTATTATTATACAAGGAATAATGCATTTTGCAACTTAAACGCACTTTCTTTCTGTAATATCCATTTTCTCCAAATTATATGTAGTTACATACCCCATTGAACATAAAAGTTGAAATATCTTACATAAATACCCTATATAAATGGATGTAAAACCTGAACTTTTTCTTCTGCTTAAGGTTTCATCACTTAAATTCTCCCCCATTTCCCCAGCTCATCCATTTCCTCCTCATGATATGGCAACCAATTCAAATAAGGCCAGCCCGTGCTGTCCCTGAAAACGGAAAAGTTTTTTATTACAAACACAAAAAAGACCAGCCGGATGGCTGATCTTTTTAAATGGCTTGGCGGCGTCCTACTCTCACAGGGGGAAACCCCCAACTACCATCGGCGCTGAAGAGCTTAACTGCCGTGTTCGGAATGGGAACGGGTGTGACCTCTTCGCTATCGCCACCAAACATAAAAGGAACGTTGTTCCTTCAAAACTAGATAATAAGAAGGTATTTCATTTTTTTAAAAGCGTTGGTTAAGTCCTCGATCTATTAGTATCAGTCAGCTCCACATGTCACCATGCTTCCACCTCTGACCTATCAACCTGATCATCTTTCAGGGATCTTACTAGCTTGCGCCATGGGAAATCTCATCTTGAGGGGGGCTTCATGCTTAGATGCTTTCAGCACTTATCCCGTCCGCACGTAGCTACCCAGCTATGCCTTTGGCAAGACAACTGGTACACCAGCGGTGCGTCCATCCCGGTCCTCTCGTACTAAGGACAGCTCCTCTCAAATTTCCTGCGCCCGCGACGGATAGGGACCGAACTGTCTCACGACGTTCTGAACCCAGCTCGCGTACCGCTTTAATGGGCGAACAGCCCAACCCTTGGGACCGACTACAGCCCCAGGATGCGATGAGCCGACATCGAGGTGCCAAACCTCCCCGTCGATGTGGACTCTTGGGGGAGATAAGCCTGTTATCCCCGGGGTAGCTTTTATCCGTTGAGCGATGGCCCTTCCATGCGGAACCACCGGATCACTAAGCCCGACTTTCGTCCCTGCTCGACTTGTAGGTCTCGCAGTCAAGCTCCCTTGTGCCTTTACACTCTACGAATGATTTCCAACCATTCTGAGGGAACCTTTGGGCGCCTCCGTTACTCTTTAGGAGGCGACCGCCCCAGTCAAACTGCCCACCTGACACTGTCTCCCACCCCGATAAGGGGCGCGGGTTAGAATTTCAATACAGCCAGGGTAGTATCCCACCAACGCCTCCACCGAAGCTGGCGCTCCGGCTTCTCAGGCTCCTACCTATCCTGTACAAGCTGTACCAAAATTCAATATCAGGCTGCAGTAAAGCTCCACGGGGTCTTTCCGTCCTGTCGCGGGTAACCTGCATCTTCACAGGTACTATAATTTCACCGAGTCTCTCGTTGAGACAGTGCCCAGATCGTTACACCTTTCGTGCGGGTCGGAACTTACCCGACAAGGAATTTCGCTACCTTAGGACCGTTATAGTTACGGCCGCCGTTTACTGGGGCTTCGGTTCAAAGCTTCGCTTGCGCTAACCTCTCCCCTTAACCTTCCAGCACCGGGCAGGTGTCAGCCCCTATACTTCGCCTTGCGGCTTCGCAGAGACCTGTGTTTTTGCTAAACAGTCGCCTGGGCCTATTCACTGCGGCTTTTCTGGGCTATTCACCCTAAAAAGCACCCCTTCTCCCGAAGTTACGGGGTCATTTTGCCGAGTTCCTTAACGAGAGTTCTCTCGCACACCTTAGGATTCTCTCCTCGCCTACCTGTGTCGGTTTGCGGTACGGGCACCTTACATCTCACTAGAGGCTTTTCTTGGCAGCGTGGAATCAGGAACTTCGGTACTATATTTCCCTCGCCATCACAGCTCCGCCTTAATGGAAACGGGATTTGCCTCGTTTCCGGCCTAACTGCTTGGACGCGCATATCCAACAGCGCGCTTACCCTATCCTTCTGCGTCCCCCCATCGTTCAAACGATGTATAGGTGGTACAGGAATATCAACCTGTTGTCCATCGCCTACGCCTTTCGGCCTCGGCTTAGGTCCCGACTAACCCTGAGCGGACGAGCCTTCCTCAGGAAACCTTAGGCATTCGGTGGAAGGGATTCTCACCCTTCTTTCGCTACTCATACCGGCATTCTCACTTCTAAGCGCTCCACCAGTCCTTCCGGTCTGACTTCAACGCCCTTAGAACGCTCTCCTACCATCGACACCATACGGTGTCAATCCACAGCTTCGGTGATACGTTTAGCCCCGGTACATTTTCGGCGCGGAGTCACTCGACCAGTGAGCTATTACGCACTCTTTAAATGGTGGCTGCTTCTAAGCCAACATCCTGGTTGTCTAAGCAACTCCACATCCTTTTCCACTTAACGTATACTTTGGGACCTTAGCTGGTGGTCTGGGCTGTTTCCCTTTCGACTACGGATCTTATCACTCGCAGTCTGACTCCCAAGAATAAGTATTTGGCATTCGGAGTTTGACTGAATTCGGTAACCCGTTGGGGGCCCCTAGTCCAATCAGTGCTCTACCTCCAATACTCTCATCTTGAGGCTAGCCCTAAAGCTATTTCGGAGAGAACCAGCTATCTCCAGGTTCGATTGGAATTTCTCCGCTACCCACACCTCATCCCCGCACTTTTCAACGTGCGTGGGTTCGGGCCTCCATTCAGTGTTACCTGAACTTCACCCTGGACATGGGTAGATCACCTGGTTTCGGGTCTACGACCTCATACTCATTCGCCCTATTCAGACTCGCTTTCGCTGCGGCTCCGTCTCATCAACTTAACCTCGCATGAAATCGTAACTCGCCGGTTCATTCTACAAAAGGCACGCCATTACCCATTAACGGGCTTTGACTACTTGTAGGCACACGGTTTCAGGATCTATTTCACTCCCCTTCCGGGGTGCTTTTCACCTTTCCCTCACGGTACTGGTTCACTATCGGTCACTAGGGAGTATTTAGCCTTGGGAGATGGTCCTCCCTGCTTCCGACGGGATTTCTCGTGTCCCGCCGTACTCAGGATCCACTCAGGAGGGAACGAAGTTTCAACTACAGGGTTTTTACCTTCTTCGACGGACCTTTCCAGGTCACTTCATTTACCCCGTTCCTTTGTAACTCCATGTTGAGTGTCCTACAACCCCAAGAGGCAAGCCTCTTGGTTTGGGCTAATTCCGTTTCGCTCGCCGCTACTCAGGAAATCGCGTTTGCTTTCTCTTCCTCCGGGTACTTAGATGTTTCAGTTCCCCGGGTCTGCCTTCAGTACCCTATGTATTCAGGTAAAGATACTGTTCCATTACGAACAGTGGGTTTCCCCATTCGGAAATCTCCGGATCAAAGCTTACTTACAGCTCCCCGAAGCATATCGGTGTTAGTCCCGTCCTTCATCGGCTCCTAGTGCCAAGGCATCCACCGTGCGCCCTTTCTAACTTAACCGTTAAAAAAGATCTTACAGATGCTTTGAAAAAAATTAATTGCCTTCTATCTATTATCTAGTTTTCAAGGAACAAAGCAGAAAGAATCCATCACAGCGTGATGACTGTCTTTCCTATTTGAATGAATTACTCATTCAAAACTGAACAAAACAAAAGCGCTCTCGTAATTATCCTTAGAAAGGAGGTGATCCAGCCGCACCTTCCGATACGGCTACCTTGTTACGACTTCACCCCAATCATCTGTCCCACCTTAGGCGGCTGGCTCCATGAAGGTTACCTCACCGACTTCGGGTGTTACAAACTCTCGTGGTGTGACGGGCGGTGTGTACAAGGCCCGGGAACGTATTCACCGCGGCATGCTGATCCGCGATTACTAGCGATTCCGGCTTCATGCAGGCGAGTTGCAGCCTGCAATCCGAACTGAGAATGGCTTTATGGGATTCGCTTACCTTCGCAGGTTTGCAGCCCTTTGTACCATCCATTGTAGCACGTGTGTAGCCCAGGTCATAAGGGGCATGATGATTTGACGTCATCCCCACCTTCCTCCGGTTTGTCACCGGCAGTCACCTTAGAGTGCCCAACTGAATGCTGGCAACTAAGATCAAGGGTTGCGCTCGTTGCGGGACTTAACCCAACATCTCACGACACGAGCTGACGACAACCATGCACCACCTGTCACTCTGTCCCCCGAAGGGGAAAGCCCTATCTCTAGGGTTGTCAGAGGATGTCAAGACCTGGTAAGGTTCTTCGCGTTGCTTCGAATTAAACCACATGCTCCACCGCTTGTGCGGGCCCCCGTCAATTCCTTTGAGTTTCAGCCTTGCGGCCGTACTCCCCAGGCGGAGTGCTTAATGCGTTAGCTGCAGCACTAAAGGGCGGAAACCCTCTAACACTTAGCACTCATCGTTTACGGCGTGGACTACCAGGGTATCTAATCCTGTTTGCTCCCCACGCTTTCGCGCCTCAGTGTCAGTTACAGACCAGAAAGTCGCCTTCGCCACTGGTGTTCCTCCAAATCTCTACGCATTTCACCGCTACACTTGGAATTCCACTTTCCTCTTCTGCACTCAAGTTCCCCAGTTTCCAATGACCCTCCACGGTTGAGCCGTGGGCTTTCACATCAGACTTAAGGAACCACCTGCGCGCGCTTTACGCCCAATAATTCCGGACAACGCTTGCCACCTACGTATTACCGCGGCTGCTGGCACGTAGTTAGCCGTGGCTTTCTGGTTAGGTACCGTCAAGGTACCAGCAGTTACTCTGGTACTTGTTCTTCCCTAACAACAGAACTTTACGACCCGAAGGCCTTCTTCGTTCACGCGGCGTTGCTCCGTCAGACTTTCGTCCATTGCGGAAGATTCCCTACTGCTGCCTCCCGTAGGAGTCTGGGCCGTGTCTCAGTCCCAGTGTGGCCGATCACCCTCTCAGGTCGGCTACGCATCGTCGCCTTGGTGAGCCATTACCTCACCAACTAGCTAATGCGCCGCGGGCCCATCTATAAGTGACAGCGTAAACCGTCTTTCCATCTTCTCTCATGCGAGAAAAGAACGTATCCGGTATTAGCTCCGGTTTCCCGAAGTTATCCCAGTCTTATAGGCAGGTTGCCCACGTGTTACTCACCCGTCCGCCGCTAATCTCAGGGAGCAAGCTCCCATCGATTCGCTCGACTTGCATGTATTAGGCACGCCGCCAGCGTTCGTCCTGAGCCAGGATCAAACTCTCCGAAGAAATGTTTGACTTGCTCATTTGCTTTTTTTGATAGTATGTGCTCACTTAAAATTTAACGTTGGCGCTTTGTTTTGTTCAGTTTTCAAAGAGCAATTTGACTCTTCTTAAAGAATCAACTTACATATCATAACAAACCCAAATCGGCTTGTCAAGTTTTTTTGGTGGAGCCTAGCGGGATCGAACCGCTGACCTCCTGCGTGCAAGGCAGGCGCTCTCCCAGCTGAGCTAAGGCCCCAAAAAATAATGGTCGGGAAGACAGGATTCGAACCTGCGACCCCTTGGTCCCAAACCAAGTGCTCTACCAAGCTGAGCTACTTCCCGAAAAAAACATGGTGCGCCCGGCGGGAGTCGAACCTACAACCTTCTGATTCGTAGTCAGATGCTCTATCCAATTGAGCTACGGGCGCATATTAAGATGGTGCCGAGGACCGGAATCGAACCGGTACGGTAGTCACCTACCGCAGGATTTTAAGTCCTGTGCGTCTGCCAGTTCCGCCACCCCGGCATAAATAAATAGTGGAGCGGAAGACGGGATTCGAACCCGCGACCCCAACCTTGGCAAGGTTGTATTCTACCACTGAACTACTTCCGCGAACATGCGGGTGAAGGGACTTGAACCCCCACGCCTTGCGGCGCCAGATCCTAAGTCTGGTGCGTCTGCCAATTCCGCCACACCCGCATAATAAAATGGTGAGCCATGAAGGATTCGAACCTTCGACCCTCTGATTAAAAGTCAGATGCTCTACCAACTGAGCTAATGGCTCATATAAACTATTTATATATGCTATATCAAGCTTGTATGAAAATGGTGCCGGCAAGAGGACTTGAACCCCCAACCTACTGATTACAAGTCAGTTGCTCTACCAGTTGAGCTACACCGGCAAGTGTAAAAATGGTGGAGGATGACGGGATCGAACCGCCGACCCTCTGCTTGTAAGGCAGATGCTCTCCCAGCTGAGCTAATCCTCCATATATAACTGCTTGGCGGCGTCCTACTCTCACAGGGGGAAACCCCTAACTACCATCGGCGCTGAAGAGCTTAACTGCCGTGTTCGGAATGGGAACGGGTGTGACCTCTTCGCTATCGCCACCAAACATAAAAGGAACGTTGTTCCTTCAAAACTAGATAATAAGAAGGTATTTCATTTTTTAAAAAGCGTTGGTTAAGTCCTCGATCTATTAGTATCAGTCAGCTCCACATGTCACCATGCTTCCACCTCTGACCTATCAACCTGATCATCTTTCAGGGATCTTACTAGCTTGCGCCATGGGAAATCTCATCTTGAGGGGGGCTTCATGCTTAGATGCTTTCAGCACTTATCCCGTCCGCACGTAGCTACCCAGCTATGCCTTTGGCAAGACAACTGGTACACCAGCGGTGCGTCCATCCCGGTCCTCTCGTACTAAGGACAGCTCCTCTCAAATTTCCTGCGCCCGCGACGGATAGGGACCGAACTGTCTCACGACGTTCTGAACCCAGCTCGCGTACCGCTTTAATGGGCGAACAGCCCAACCCTTGGGACCGACTACAGCCCCAGGATGCGATGAGCCGACATCGAGGTGCCAAACCTCCCCGTCGATGTGGACTCTTGGGGGAGATAAGCCTGTTATCCCCGGGGTAGCTTTTATCCGTTGAGCGATGGCCCTTCCATGCGGAACCACCGGATCACTAAGCCCGACTTTCGTCCCTGCTCGACTTGTAGGTCTCGCAGTCAAGCTCCCTTGTGCCTTTACACTCTACGAATGATTTCCAACCATTCTGAGGGAACCTTTGGGCGCCTCCGTTACTCTTTAGGAGGCGACCGCCCCAGTCAAACTGCCCACCTGACACTGTCTCCCACCCCGATAAGGGGCGCGGGTTAGAATTTCAATACAGCCAGGGTAGTATCCCACCAACGCCTCCACCGAAGCTGGCGCTCCGGCTTCTCAGGCTCCTACCTATCCTGTACAAGCTGTACCAAAATTCAATATCAGGCTGCAGTAAAGCTCCACGGGGTCTTTCCGTCCTGTCGCGGGTAACCTGCATCTTCACAGGTACTATAATTTCACCGAGTCTCTCGTTGAGACAGTGCCCAGATCGTTACACCTTTCGTGCGGGTCGGAACTTACCCGACAAGGAATTTCGCTACCTTAGGACCGTTATAGTTACGGCCGCCGTTTACTGGGGCTTCGGTTCAAAGCTTCGCTTGCGCTAACCTCTCCCCTTAACCTTCCAGCACCGGGCAGGTGTCAGCCCCTATACTTCGCCTTGCGGCTTCGCAGAGACCTGTGTTTTTGCTAAACAGTCGCCTGGGCCTATTCACTGCGGCTTTTCTGGGCTATTCACCCTAAAAAGCACCCCTTCTCCCGAAGTTACGGGGTCATTTTGCCGAGTTCCTTAACGAGAGTTCTCTCGCACACCTTAGGATTCTCTCCTCGCCTACCTGTGTCGGTTTGCGGTACGGGCACCTTACATCTCACTAGAGGCTTTTCTTGGCAGCGTGGAATCAGGAACTTCGGTACTATATTTCCCTCGCCATCACAGCTCCGCCTTAATGGAAACGGGATTTGCCTCGTTTCCGGCCTAACTGCTTGGACGCGCATATCCAACAGCGCGCTTACCCTATCCTTCTGCGTCCCCCCATCGTTCAAACGATGTATAGGTGGTACAGGAATATCAACCTGTTGTCCATCGCCTACGCCTTTCGGCCTCGGCTTAGGTCCCGACTAACCCTGAGCGGACGAGCCTTCCTCAGGAAACCTTAGGCATTCGGTGGAAGGGATTCTCACCCTTCTTTCGCTACTCATACCGGCATTCTCACTTCTAAGCGCTCCACCAGTCCTTCCGGTCTGACTTCAACGCCCTTAGAACGCTCTCCTACCATCGACACCATACGGTGTCAATCCACAGCTTCGGTGATACGTTTAGCCCCGGTACATTTTCGGCGCGGAGTCACTCGACCAGTGAGCTATTACGCACTCTTTAAATGGTGGCTGCTTCTAAGCCAACATCCTGGTTGTCTAAGCAACTCCACATCCTTTTCCACTTAACGTATACTTTGGGACCTTAGCTGGTGGTCTGGGCTGTTTCCCTTTCGACTACGGATCTTATCACTCGCAGTCTGACTCCCAAGAATAAGTATTTGGCATTCGGAGTTTGACTGAATTCGGTAACCCGTTGGGGGCCCCTAGTCCAATCAGTGCTCTACCTCCAATACTCTCATCTTGAGGCTAGCCCTAAAGCTATTTCGGAGAGAACCAGCTATCTCCAGGTTCGATTGGAATTTCTCCGCTACCCACACCTCATCCCCGCACTTTTCAACGTGCGTGGGTTCGGGCCTCCATTCAGTGTTACCTGAACTTCACCCTGGACATGGGTAGATCACCTGGTTTCGGGTCTACGACCTCATACTCATTCGCCCTATTCAGACTCGCTTTCGCTGCGGCTCCGTCTCATCAACTTAACCTCGCATGAAATCGTAACTCGCCGGTTCATTCTACAAAAGGCACGCCATTACCCATTAACGGGCTTTGACTACTTGTAGGCACACGGTTTCAGGATCTATTTCACTCCCCTTCCGGGGTGCTTTTCACCTTTCCCTCACGGTACTGGTTCACTATCGGTCACTAGGGAGTATTTAGCCTTGGGAGATGGTCCTCCCTGCTTCCGACGGGATTTCTCGTGTCCCGCCGTACTCAGGATCCACTCAGGAGGGAACGAAGTTTCAACTACAGGGTTTTTACCTTCTTCGACGGACCTTTCCAGGTCACTTCATTTACCCCGTTCCTTTGTAACTCCATGTTGAGTGTCCTACAACCCCAAGAGGCAAGCCTCTTGGTTTGGGCTAATTCCGTTTCGCTCGCCGCTACTCAGGAAATCGCGTTTGCTTTCTCTTCCTCCGGGTACTTAGATGTTTCAGTTCCCCGGGTCTGCCTTCAGTACCCTATGTATTCAGGTAAAGATACTGTTCCATTACGAACAGTGGGTTTCCCCATTCGGAAATCTCCGGATCAAAGCTTACTTACAGCTCCCCGAAGCATATCGGTGTTAGTCCCGTCCTTCATCGGCTCCTAGTGCCAAGGCATCCACCGTGCGCCCTTTCTAACTTAACCGTTAAAAAAGATCTTACAGATGCTTTGAAAAAAATTAATTGCCTTCTATCTATTATCTAGTTTTCAAGGAACAAAGCAGAAAGAATCCATCACAGCGTGATGACTGTCTTTCCTATTTGAATGAATTACTCATTCAAAACTGAACAAAACAAAAGCGCTCTCGTAATTATCCTTAGAAAGGAGGTGATCCAGCCGCACCTTCCGATACGGCTACCTTGTTACGACTTCACCCCAATCATCTGTCCCACCTTAGGCGGCTGGCTCCATGAAGGTTACCTCACCGACTTCGGGTGTTACAAACTCTCGTGGTGTGACGGGCGGTGTGTACAAGGCCCGGGAACGTATTCACCGCGGCATGCTGATCCGCGATTACTAGCGATTCCGGCTTCATGCAGGCGAGTTGCAGCCTGCAATCCGAACTGAGAATGGCTTTATGGGATTCGCTTACCTTCGCAGGTTTGCAGCCCTTTGTACCATCCATTGTAGCACGTGTGTAGCCCAGGTCATAAGGGGCATGATGATTTGACGTCATCCCCACCTTCCTCCGGTTTGTCACCGGCAGTCACCTTAGAGTGCCCAACTGAATGCTGGCAACTAAGATCAAGGGTTGCGCTCGTTGCGGGACTTAACCCAACATCTCACGACACGAGCTGACGACAACCATGCACCACCTGTCACTCTGTCCCCCGAAGGGGAAAGCCCTATCTCTAGGGTTGTCAGAGGATGTCAAGACCTGGTAAGGTTCTTCGCGTTGCTTCGAATTAAACCACATGCTCCACCGCTTGTGCGGGCCCCCGTCAATTCCTTTGAGTTTCAGCCTTGCGGCCGTACTCCCCAGGCGGAGTGCTTAATGCGTTAGCTGCAGCACTAAAGGGCGGAAACCCTCTAACACTTAGCACTCATCGTTTACGGCGTGGACTACCAGGGTATCTAATCCTGTTTGCTCCCCACGCTTTCGCGCCTCAGTGTCAGTTACAGACCAGAAAGTCGCCTTCGCCACTGGTGTTCCTCCAAATCTCTACGCATTTCACCGCTACACTTGGAATTCCACTTTCCTCTTCTGCACTCAAGTTCCCCAGTTTCCAATGACCCTCCACGGTTGAGCCGTGGGCTTTCACATCAGACTTAAGGAACCACCTGCGCGCGCTTTACGCCCAATAATTCCGGACAACGCTTGCCACCTACGTATTACCGCGGCTGCTGGCACGTAGTTAGCCGTGGCTTTCTGGTTAGGTACCGTCAAGGTACCAGCAGTTACTCTGGTACTTGTTCTTCCCTAACAACAGAACTTTACGACCCGAAGGCCTTCTTCGTTCACGCGGCGTTGCTCCGTCAGACTTTCGTCCATTGCGGAAGATTCCCTACTGCTGCCTCCCGTAGGAGTCTGGGCCGTGTCTCAGTCCCAGTGTGGCCGATCACCCTCTCAGGTCGGCTACGCATCGTCGCCTTGGTGAGCCATTACCTCACCAACTAGCTAATGCGCCGCGGGCCCATCTATAAGTGACAGCGTAAACCGTCTTTCCATCTTCTCTCATGCGAGAAAAGAACGTATCCGGTATTAGCTCCGGTTTCCCGAAGTTATCCCAGTCTTATAGGCAGGTTGCCCACGTGTTACTCACCCGTCCGCCGCTAATCTCAGGGAGCAAGCTCCCATCGATTCGCTCGACTTGCATGTATTAGGCACGCCGCCAGCGTTCGTCCTGAGCCAGGATCAAACTCTCCGAAGAAATGTTTGACTTGCTCATTTGCTTTTTTTGATAGTGTGTGCTCACTTAAAATTTAACGTTGGCGCTTTGTTTTGTTCAGTTTTCAAAGAGCAATGTCTTTCGGAACAGCTTATTTATAATAACATTTCCTTTACTCTGAGTCAACAACTTTTTTAAAAACTTTTTAAAGTTTGTAATCTGTTTGCAACTCGTTCGTAACGACAGATATAAATATAACACCATTACGTTAACTGTGCAATACCTTTTATAAAGTTTTTTTGAGATAATGTTGTTTTTCTTTCAAACCCTAGAATTCGTACTATATAAAAGATATGAAATTATAATTAAAAAACAAAAACCGAATTGGACTTACCAGGATCAGAGGTTGCCCCCAATGATCCCAGCCATCCGAATTCGGCATGCAATCAAAACTCATTTTACTTATATTAGCGATGTCTCATTAAAGGGAATAGCAGGACGTCACGTATGGAAGGAGAATTGGTCAATAGCATAACCAAACGGTCAACACCAATTCCGAGTCCGCCAGTAGGCGGCATTCCGTACTCTAACGCCTCTAGGAAATCTTCATCCATTTCATGAGCTTCATCATTACCTTGCTCTCGTTCTTTTAATTGAGCTTCAAAGCGTTGACGTTGATCAATCGGGTCATTAAGTTCAGTGAACGCATTTGCATGCTCCCTACCTACAATGAATAACTCAAAACGATCTGTGAAACGGGAATCTTCCGGATTTTTCTTTGCTAAAGGAGAGATTTCCACTGGATGTCCATAGATGAATGTAGGTTGAATTAACTTATCTTCCACCTTTTGTTCAAAGAATTCATTTACGATATGGCCAAATTCCATGGATTCCTTAATTTCAATCCCATTTTCTTTAGCAAGCTGCTGGGCTTCTTCTTTACTCATTTCATTCCAGAAGTCCACACCGGTATATTCTTTTACAGCGTCAACCATGTGAAGTCGTTTCCATTCCGGTTTTAACTCTATCTCATACTCCCCATACTGGATGGTAGCCGTGCCCAGAACTTCCTGAGCAATATGGGCAATCAGGTTTTCCGTTAAACTCATGATATCTTGGTAATCCGCATAAGCCTCGTATAATTCAATCAATGTGAATTCAGGGTTGTGTCTTGTGGATACCCCTTCATTTCTGAAAACCCGGCCAATTTCATAAACTTTCTCCAATCCGCCAACGATCAAGCGTTTTAGATGAAGTTCAATGGCAATCCTTAAATTCAAAGGCATATCCAAAGCATTATGGTGAGTAAGGAATGGGCGTGCAGCTGCTCCACCAGCAACAGAGTGCAATAGCGGCGTCTCCACTTCAAGGTACCCATGATCATCCAAATACCTTCTCATGGCTTGTACAATGCGACTGCGCATGATCAACGTATTTTTGCTTTCCTCATTTGTAATTAAATCGACATAACGTTTCCGGTAACGCTCTTCAACATCCTTTAGGCCATGAAATTTATCAGGCAACGGGCGAAGCGCTTTAGCAAGGAAAACATATTCTTTAGCTTTAATAGAAAGTTCCCCGACTTTAGTTTTGAAAATAACGCCAGTTACTCCTACGATGTCGCCAAGATCCGTTTGATTGAAAATTTGGTAAGAATCTTCACCTATGTTATCTAAACGGACGTAGATTTGGATTTGACCGCTAATATCCTGGATATGGGCAAATCCCGCTTTCCCTTTTCCTCGCTTCGTCATGACACGGCCAGCGATCGTAACTTCAATTTCTTTTTCTTCAAGATCTTCCTTTTCTAATTCACCATAAGCACTGATTATCTCTTGAGTGTTATGTGTGCGCTCGAATCTGCTCCCGAAAGGGTCTTGTCCATTATCCATCATAGCCTGCATTTTATCGCGCCTTACCTGCAGTTGGTCATTCAATTCTTCATGACTCACGAAAATCATCTCCATCTTTATTAATAAATGCTTTATATAATTAATCAGAAATTCTTTTGCATACATATTTATTCTTACATAAAGTTAAGGAATTCAACAGCTTTTTATCATAAAACATTGTTTATGTACATATAAAAACTGCCAGGATTACTGGCAGTTAAGATAAGCGTATTATAGGAAAATAGGAAGGTGATGTCAAATTCAGACCATTTGGATATTTTGTTGCTTCGCTTCCACTTCATCAACAAGTCCATAGAGAAGCTTCACAACATCTTCCCTTGTTTCACAATCATTAATTCCTTTGCGAGCCGTAGCATTCCCTTTAACACCCTTTAAATACCAAGAAGCATGCTTACGCATTTCGCGAACGGCGACATTTTCATTTTTCAACGCAATCAGACGATCCATATGAAGCACGCAAACATCCATCTTTTCACGAACTGAAGGCTCATCCATCAGTTGACCGGTTTCAAGATATTTTACAGTCCGGTAAATCATCCACGGGTTACCTAGAGCTGCACGGCCGATCATGACTCCATCAACACCCGTTTCCTTCAGCATTCTTTCCGCATCCTGTGGAGTTTCCACATCACCGTTACCGATAAGGGGAATATTAATCGATTTCTTCACTTCACGTATGATGTCCCAGTTAGCTTTTCCTTCATACATTTGAACACGTGTTCTGCCATGCATGGAAACAGCTTTACCACCTGCGCGTTCAACAGCCTGAGCATTTTGAATCGCAAAAACGTGTTCATCATCCCAGCCTATGCGCATTTTTACCGTTACCGGCTTTTCAACAGCATCAACCACCGCTGAAACCATCTCATAAATTTTGTTTGGATCGAGAAGCCACTTCGCACCCGCATCACATTTAGTGATTTTAGGGACAGGACAGCCCATGTTGATATCGATGATGTCAGCAGTTGTATTTTTATCTACAAATTGCGCAGCTTCAACCAAAGATTTCTTCTCACCGCCAAAGATTTGCAAACTTAACGGCTTTTCTCTTTCATCTATATAAAGCATATTCATCGTTCTAGCATTTTTAAGAACGATTCCCTTGTCACTGACCATCTCCGCACAAACAAGACCAGCTCCAAATTCCTTGACAGTCAAGCGGAATGCCGAGTTACAGACTCCCGCCATCGGTGCCAGCACTACCTGGTTCTTCATTTCTATATCGCCTATTCTTAACACCTTGTGACCCCCTATAACATTCTTTCATTTATCCTCAGGTGGCTGAAGCTCCTCAATGGAAATATGAAGAATTTCCGCCACTTCCAGTAAAAATGCTTCTGAAGGGTTACGGTTCCCTCGTTCAACTTCTCCCAGCAAGGAAACGGAAACACCTATCTCCCTCGCAAACCCTTCCTGGGTATAACCCTTTAACTTTCGAAAAGCGCGAATACGCCTTCCCCATTTTTCACCTTCCATAATCGAACTCCTTCTTTATCCGAAATCTGTTCAAGCAGGTCGCTCAAAGGTGCATGCATTTGCGGAAGTGATATATCTGGGTCCACTTCCATTAAAGGCACGATAACAAAAGCCCTCTCGTGCATACGAGGGTGCGGGACTGAAAGAATCTCTGTCTCAATATTTTCATGATTATATAACAAAATGTCAAGGTCTAAAGTACGAGGACCCCACCTAATTTCCCTTTTTCTCCCTAAATCCTGTTCAATTTTCATACAAGCGTGAAGTAATTGTTCGGCTTCTAAATCGGTTTTCACTTTAAGGACAGCATTTAAAAAACAGTCCTGGTCTTCGTATCCTATCGGGTCCGTTTCATAAAATGAGGAGCATGACACCAATTTGATATGCGGGCTTTCAGACAATAATTGGAAAGCCTTTCTGAATGTTTCAAGGCGATCACCTAAGTTCGACCCTATTGAAAGGTAAGCAATATTTCTCACAATCAGCGTCCCCTTACAATCTCTATAGCAACCGAATCATAGTGACCTGCTATTGGAGGATCTGGTTTATAAACCTTGACGGTGCATGTCTCGATGGAAGAATATTTATTAAGCAGTTCAGAGGCGATTTTTTCAGCGACAGCTTCCACTAACTTAAAAGGTTCTCCCTCAACAACATTTTTACACACTTCATATAACTCGCCATAGTTGATTGAGTCTTGAAGGTTGTCACTCTTCCCTGCCTTGGCTAAATCAGTCTGGACGATTAAATCCACTTTAAATCGCTGACCAAGCTTCGTTTCTTCCGGAAAAACTCCATGATAACCGTAAAACTCCATTTTATTCACATATATCTTATCCATATCATTCACCTTTTCCTAAAAGAGCATCCATCATCTTTGCAGTCCGTGCCATTTCCTTCACATCATGTACGCGAACCATTTGACAGCCTTGTTGAATGCCATGACAGATTGTGGCGGCCGTTCCTTCCATTCGCTCACTAGGCGGCAGGTCCAGAACATGTCCAATCATGGACTTTCTTGATGTGGCTAACAGAACTGGATAACCTAACGATACCAGCTTATCAAGATTCCTCATCATTTCTAAATTTAACTTTAAATCTTTCGCAAAGCCAATTCCTGGATCGAGTATGATGTTTTCATCCTTGACACCTGCATCCTTCACCAACATGATGCTTTCGAATAAATCTTGAAGTACATCCCGAACAAAATGTCCATATTCCATATTACCCCTGTTATGCATCAAGATGATCGGCACCTTATATTCCGCAGCAACCTTCGACATCAAGGAATCGGCTTTACCTCCCCAAATGTCATTTAATATATGGGCTCCTGCTTTTACCGCCGCTTCCGCCACTCTTGATTTATACGTATCGACCGATATTGGAACCTCAATATTACGGGATATGGCCTCTATAATCGGGGCGACTCTCTCTATCTCCTCTTCCTCCGATATCCTCTCATAATTAGGTCGGGTGGACTCTCCGCCTACATCCAATATATCCGCTCCATCGTTGACCATCCGTTCGGCATGCTTCAAAGCAGCATCTATCCGATTATATTTCCCGCCATCCGAAAAGGAGTCCGGGGTAACATTCAAAATCCCCATAATTAAGGTTTTATTGCTGTAATCCAAATCAAATGAACCGCATTTTATTTTTGACGCTCCAGCTAATGACATCCAACGTTCTCCTTCACTTAAAGAAATCTATATATACGAGTTTACCCATTTACACAGGCATAGTGCAAGCTCCATGAAGATTCGGAACATCTCTGCAGACATTACTGCAAAAAGAAAAGCAAAGCCCCTAAGGAACTTCGCTTCTCATTTTTAGCGTCTTGTCTTACTCAAAGTTATATAATGGCGTACTTAAGTAGCGTTCACCATTACTTGGTATGATGGCAAGTACCTTTTTGCCTTTTCCCAGTTTGTCAGCCACTTTAATGGCAGCTGCGATTGCACCTCCAGAAGAAATTCCGCCAAGGATTCCTTCTTCTTTTGCTGCGCGGCGTGCATAATCAAAAGATTCCTCTGTATTGACTTGAATGATTTCGTCATAGAGATCTGTATTCAATATACTTGGAATGAAGCCTGCTCCGATTCCTTGGATTTTATGAGGTCCTGGAGTCCCGCCCGATAATACTGGGGAATCCGAAGGTTCAACAGCGTAAATTTTAATGTCAGGGAATTTCTGACGCAGGACTTCACCGGCACCTGTAATGGTTCCGCCAGTACCGATTCCGGCAACGAATGCATCCAGTCCTTCATCTCCAAAAGCTTCAACGATTTCAGGGCCTGTAGTGTTCCGATGTACTTCAGGGTTGGCTTCGTTTTCGAATTGCTGTGGAATGAAGTAACCTTTTTCTTTAGAAAGCTCAGTCGCCTTTGCGATTGCACCCTTCATTCCTTCAGGCCCAGGAGTAAGAACTAATTCTGCGCCATAAGCGCGAAGCAAGTTACGGCGTTCCAAGCTCATCGTCTCCGGCATAACCAGAATTGATTTATAGCCCTTTGCCGCAGCTACCATCGCCAGGCCTATTCCAGTATTTCCGCTTGTAGGTTCAATGATCGTATCACCTGGCTTAAGGGTACCATTTTTTTCTGCCGCTTCGATCATCGCAAGGGCGATACGGTCTTTTACACTGCTGCCTGGGTTAAAATACTCAAGTTTCAAATAAATATCTGCACTGTTTTCATTTTGAAGCTTGTTTAACTTAACAATAGGTGTTTGTCCAATTAAATCGATTACAGAATTAGCTATACGTGCCATTTTCTCCACTCCCTTATCATTTCAATACCGAGTATGTTTATTGGTTTTATAATTTTAAAGTTACCAGTTTTAATAGTTCATTGTCAATGATTATATACTATATTCTAAATTTTCTCACACAACCATTGACCTACTTTTCTTCCTTCAATCCATAAAACCATTCTACATCAAATTCGTCCCAGAAAATTTTCCCTGAGACCGGTGCCTGAATCTGTTCAAGAGCTATTTGGCGGTGAATCTTGTCTTTAACTTCTTCATACTCATATTGCTTGCCCTCTATTCTTTCATGCAGGTAGAGAACAGCCCAGCCATCCTCCGTTTGGATTGCATCACTCCACTTTTTCACCTTCAATTTCTCGGCAGCGGTAATGTATTCCTTGGATACTTGCTCGTTATCCTGTGATATATAACCCATGTCGCCCCCTTGATTGGCAGTAAATTCATCAAGGGACTTTTCCATCGCCAAGACATCAAAGGAGACACCTTTCTCCAGTTCACGTATGACTTGGTCTGCCTGCTTTTTTGTAGACGTGGTAATATGGGAAATATGGAAAGCAGTAGGGATTCTATAGATATCCTTATTATTATCATAATAATTCCGCATTGCCGTTTTGGAAACCGAAACGTCCTTGGTGAGGAGCTTCTCGAGGAGGAGACTCGACTGAATTTCCTGCCTCAATTGATCGTTACTTTTATTAAGGTTCTGACCGGCAGTCCCATACATCGTTTTCATCATTTTAAGTTCCCGATCTAGCTCTTCATCCGAAATTTTCACTTTGTATTTTTCAGCTGCCTGTTTCACTACCTCTTTATCGACCATTTCCTCAAGTACATCTTCCCCATATCTTTTTTCGAGCTCATTCATCCATGCGTCCCGGGAAATATCCTTCGACCCGACCTTCGCGGCCGTTTCTTCCCCAATGACGGTTTTTGAAATGATTAGTGGTTTTATGACAAAGATAATGATAGTCAATAGGTTCAACAAGGCAAGGCCAGCAATAATTGCCCGAAGCTTGTGTTTTGGCAAACCCTTATCCCCCGTACATTATTTTTTGGTTTCCGCTTCCAGTTCCTCAAGTTGTTCCTTAGAGAATTGGTAGGTCTGATTACAAAAATGACAATGCGCCTCCGCTTGTCCGTCTGTCTCAATAATATCCCGAATCTCAGCCTGCCCCAGGCTGATCAATGCATTCGCAATTCTTTCCCTTGAACATTGACAGGAGAACTGGACATCCACTTTTTCTAATATATTCACATTGCCCTCACCTAAAATTTCGGTTAGGATTTCTTCAGGAGTCATGCCGTTTTGAATCATCTTGGAAACTGGAGTAATCGTGCTTAGTCTTTTTTCGATTTTGGAAATCGTATCATCGGATGTACCCGGCATCAACTGAATGATAAATCCACCCGCTGCAAGGATTGAATTATCCGGATTCACCAGGACCCCAACCCCCACTGAAGAAGGCACCTGTTCGGAAGTAACAAAGTAATAAGTGAAATCTTCACCCAGTTCTCCCGATACAAGCGGTACTTGCCCTGAAAAGTAATCACGAAGACCAATATCTTTCACAACAGTCAACAATCCATCGGTACCCACCGCTTTCCTGACATCCAGCTTACCTTGCTCATTCAAATCAAAGTGGGTTTGCGGATGAGTGACATATCCGCGGACTTCTCCCTTTGCATTGCTGTCGACCAGGATGGATCCAATTGGACCACCGCCCTCGATTTTAATCGTCAGCTTTTCTTCACCTTTTAACATTCCACCCATCATAACGCCTGCCGTCATAGCCCGTCCAAGGGCAGCCGAAGCAGTAGGCCATGTATAATGGCGTCGCTGAGCTTCTCCTACGGTGTCTGTTGTTGAAACAGCATATGCACGAACCTGTCCTTCATAACCTAACGCCTTTATTAGATAATCCTTCATTTATATTGCTCCTTTCATGCTTTATGTTACTTCTTCACTTGCTCACGATTACGTTTATAAATCAGCTGCAACCCCTTCAAGGTCAAAAATGGCTCCACAACGTCAATAACAGTAGACTCGTTAGCAATTAAGGTAGCCAGTCCGCCTGTCGCTATTACCGTTGGTTCTAGATTACTTTGCGCTTTAATTCGATTAACGATTCCTTCTACTTGCCCAACATACCCATACAAAATACCAGCCTGCATGGCGGACACCGTGTTTTTCCCAATAATTCCTTCCGGCCGGCTGATTTCTATTCTCGGAAGTTTGGCTGCCTTTGAATAAAGCGCCTCAGTAGAAATATTTATACCCGGGGCAATGGCTCCGCCCATGTATTGTTTATCCTCATTTATGTAGCAATATGTCGTTGCCGTACCAAAATCCACGATAATGAGAGGGCTTCCATATTCCTGAATGCCAGCAACAGCATTAACGATTCGGTCCGCTCCCACCTCACGGGGATTTTCGTATTTAATATTCAATCCAGTTTTTATTCCAGGTCCAACTATAAGCGGTTTAATTCCAAAGTATTTTTTGCACATGCGTTCAAGTGCAAACATAATTGGCGGAACTACCGAAGAAATAATGATTCCATCAAATTGATCAAACGTAAGACTTTCATGCTGCAGCAAAGACTTTATGATCATTCCATACTCATCTTCTGTCTTATGACGGTTAGTCTCAATTCGCCAATGATATTTTAAAATATCTTCATCGTATACGCCTAATACGGTATTCGTATTCCCAACATCCAATACAAAAATCATCGTTTCATCACTCCGGTAAATTATTCTCCAACATCATACCACACTGTTATTTCCCACGCTATTAGTCGCACTTTTCGAAAAGGTATCCCAGGAACTTTATCATAATTAATTTAAGAGTTAAGAAAAGGGTATTTCCGAGGCGGAAATACCCTTTTGAATTTAGTCGATTAAGACTTTTTATTGTCGTCTTCGTTCGGGAAGGAAAGCGGCTGATCTTGAGGTGCACCTTCTTTGATTGGAGGAGTATTCAATCCTTCCTCCGTTATTTCAAGGTCCTCAGGTCCTCTCTTATCCAATGGATCCAATAGGGCCTCTTTTTCTTCCTTCTTCTTATTGATGTTCACCTTGACATTCTCATCAGTGGTTAAATTCCCATTCAGGGCCGTATAATCCCGATCTGGCAATTTACCATTATGGAATAAACCTTTGATTTGTTCCGCATCAAGTGTTTCCACTTCAAGCAGGGTTTTTGCAACCAAATCAAGTTTTTCACGATTTTCAGTAAGGATTTTCTTACATCTTTCGTATGCTTCCTTGATGATACGTTGAATTTCAAGATCGATTTCATATGCTATTGCATCTGAATAGTTTTGATCATTGTTGAAATCGCGGCCTAGGAAGACCTGACCTTGAGAATTACCGAATTGAAGCGGTCCGAGCTTACTCATTCCATATTCCATAACCATGCTACGAGCTATGCCCGTTGCACGCTGGAAGTCGTTATGCGCACCGGTACTCACTTCTCCGAATGTAACTTCTTCGGCTACACGGCCACCCAATAGTCCTACGATTTTATCTTTTAGCTCAGGTTCCGTCATGAAGAAACGATCTTCTTTCGGCAGCATAACTGCATAACCGCCAGCTTGACCACGAGGAACAATCGTAACTTTATGAACGACTTCGGCATCATCCAGAACCAGCCCAATAATGGTATGGCCCGCTTCA
This sequence comes from Peribacillus sp. FSL M8-0224, assembly GCF_038003055.1. Lineage (NCBI taxonomy): Bacteria > Bacillati > Bacillota > Bacilli > Caryophanales > Bacillaceae > Peribacillus > Peribacillus sp. FSL M8-0224. The sequence goes on along the minus strand of NZ_JBBOOJ010000001.1, from coordinate 5,381,010 downwards.
TGCCACGCTACGATATTTCTTTCCTTTTTGGAAATGACACGGTTTTTCTTGGCAGGTCCGGCGATAACGCGATCCGAAGCTTCATCCAAATCGGACATATCGATCTTCTTCTTATCTTGACGGGCAGCAACAAGAGCCGCTTCATTCAGTAAGTTTTCAAGATCTGCACCAGAAAATCCTGGAGTACGCTGAGCGATCGCTTTCAAATCGACTGTTTCTGCTAATGGTTTATTGCGTGCATGCACTTTCAGCACTTCTTCACGGCCCTTAACATCAGGGCGGCCTACCGTTATTTGACGGTCAAAACGTCCCGGACGCAATAATGCCGGATCCAATACATCAGCACGGTTAGTCGCAGCGATGATTATGATTCCTTCATTACCACCGAAACCATCCATTTCCACCAGTAATTGGTTCAATGTCTGTTCACGTTCATCGTGACCGCCACCTAGACCTGCGCCACGTTGACGACCGACTGCGTCAATTTCATCGATGAAGATGATACATGGTGCATTCTTCTTAGCATTTTCAAACAAATCACGAACACGGGATGCACCGACACCCACAAACATTTCAACAAAATCAGAACCACTGATTGAGAAGAAAGGAGTTCCGGCTTCACCAGCTACTGCTCGTGCAAGTAAAGTTTTACCTGTACCAGGAGGCCCAACTAAAAGTACCCCTTTAGGAATACGGGCTCCAAGCTCGGCATATTTGCGAGGATCTTTCAAGAATTCAACGACCTCGACAAGTTCCTGCTTTTCTTCGTCCGCCCCGGCAACATCATTGAAGCGAACTTTTTTCTTATCATCATTATACAATTTCGCCTTACTTTTCCCGAAGTTCATGACGCGGCCACCACCGCCGCCCTGAGCTTGGTTAAGTAAAAAGAAGAAGAGGATAAAAATGATTACAAATGGAATGATGGAAGTGAAAAATGTCACCCAGCCACTTGTTTTTTCTGGAGGTTCCACAGTGATGATATCCTTATCCAACTTGGTTACGGCATCATTTATCCGACTTTGCGAATATTCACTGAAAGGCACGTACGTCACAAAGAATTTGTTTTCCTCATAACCTTTGAGCTTTCCTGTGATTTCAAATACACTGCTTTCGGGCTGCATCGTCAGTGCAGTAACGTCCCCATTCTCCAAATGCTTATAGAATTCATCTTGGGTCATTTTCTCCGTTGGTTCATTGTTATTATTAAAAATGCTTACAATCCCAATGATGACCAAAAAGATCAGTAAATAAAATATGGTATTACGGAAGATCCGATTCATCCCTTACCTCCTCCCACGGGTAAACAAACTATAGTAAATACTATCATACAAAATTAATGAATTACAATAATTTAACACCGCTGTTTTTATCTGGTCTTCCCTTTCAAACAGGTACGATTAATTCGAGTAAATTTCAGGCTTCAATATGCCAATATACGGGAGATTACGATACTTTTCCGCAAAATCAAGACCATATCCGACAACAAATGCATCCGGAACGATGAACCCGGCATAGTCCGGAGTGATATCCGCTTTCCTGCCTGTTGGTTTATCCAATAAAGTAACGATTTTAATTGATTTTGCTTTTCGATAACGGAAAAGTTCCGCAAGATAGCTAAGAGTCAAACCGCTGTCGATAATATCTTCGATGATTAAAATATCCCGGCCTTCAACCGATGTATCAAGATCCTTGATGATTTTCACTTCACCGGAAGATACAGTGGAGTTACCATAGCTCGAAACATCCATAAAGTCCATTTCAAGATGTGTATCCACACGTTTCAGTAAATCTGACATAAATGGCATGGCGCCTTTCAGCACTCCGATGGCCAACGGGAACTTACCTTGGTAATCAGCTTCAAGCTGCGCACCCAATTCCCTTATTTTCAATTGAAGTTCTTCCTCTGTTATTAAAACTTTTTCAATGTCGTTTTGCATGGTCATTGTAATTATTGCCCCCCATGAAGAATTAAGCTTTTTTATATTCTAAGTAAATTAAAGATTTTTCATCAGAAATTATATCCGGCTCAACATTCGACTTCTTTAAACCAGGCAGCCAAATCGCCGTACCCGTTTGATCGATGATGACCGGCCACACATTTCTTTCTAGCATCGGGATCTTTTCATTAATAAAAATATCCTTTAACTTTTTAGTTCCACCTAATCCCTTGACGGCCATCCGTTCGCCTTCATTCCTGGTTCGGACTGTAAGCGGAAACTGAACAGCTGATTCGGGAAGAATAAAAGAATGATTTCCCCTAAGTACCGGAATTTCTTCTTTTATATAGTGCGCTTTAATCTTATATCCATTCGGAAGAATAGTCTCACCGGGAATTTGTAATTTCAGGGAATATTCACGGCTTTTTTGCCGGAAAAATCTAAACGTGCAAGTTTGATATGATTTTTCCGCAATAAGGCCCTCCGGAAGATGCAATTCTGCAGATGGTTGAGGATTCAAAAACAAAACTAAAAGTTGGTCAATATGTAATGCCGAAAGCGATGAAGGTCTCTCCAAATAAAGATAGTTTAATATTAGTTGAATCGCCCTTCTTTGTAAAGGTTTAGGCATCGCGAGAACCTTATCAATCTGAATAACCGCTTGATCTTTATCCTGCTGGATCCAAACCTCGGACATTTTGCTTGAAACCAGGTTCAAAAAAAACTCTTCATCTTCATATAGCTCTTCACTGAATCGTTGAAAATGCTCATGAACCTTTCTATTTTCTTTCTTTAAAAACGGAAGAACTTCATGTCTAAAACGATTTCTTGCATAGACACCCGTTTCATTGCTCGGATCAAACCTTGGTTCAATATCATGGAGGCCTGCATATTCGATTATTTGGCTTTTCGTGATTTCAAGAAAAGGCCTGATCAGATTCCCTGTATGAAAACGTCTCTTTATGGGAATACCCGCTCTTGCCTTGCCTGTCGCCCCTCTTGTTAAACGCATGAGCATCGTTTCTATTTGATCATCTCCATGATGCCCCAGGACAAGCGTGGAGGCTTGATGCTTATCCATGACTTCCTCATAGAAAGCAAAACGCAGCTTTCTTGACGTTATTTGTGAACTTTCCCCCGTCTGCTCCATCCGGGCAGGAACATCGATCCTTTTTCCCTCAAAGGTAATGCCCCACCGTTCACAAATATGCTCGACATATTTATAATCCCCATAGGATTCTTCACCACGAAACATATGGTCAACACTTGCTACGATCATCTCGTAATGAAAAAGAGGCTGAATTTCCTTAAGGATATGGAGAAGCACCAGCGAGTCCGGTCCTCCGGAAACGCCTATTAGCAACTTCGAGTTTTCCTTAATCAATTCGTTTCTATAAATGGTGTTCAGAACTTTTTCCTTTAACATACAATCTTCCTTCTTTATGGACAGGCATTAGTTTTATACGATTCAATCATGAAATGGTTTCAACCATTTCATGGCATTCACCTAATAACTATATCATAACAACTGTTCATATATGTAAAGAACATAGAGCATCGATATGATGGCAACCAGCAAAAACGTTTCAAAAAAACCGCCGCTTTTCTTTTTTGATTGGTTTTGGGACCTTCTTGCTTGTCTTGTTGAAGGTTGCGCGGTTTGCTGATGACCCGTCGCTGTCTGGTTCGGGCCCTTTTTCTTCGAATGATTTTGCTTACTTAGCACAGTGACCAGATCCTCCCGCATTTGGACGGCTGAATCATACTGCCCGCGGAGCGCCTTATCCAACATCTTCCTGTATGGATGCAATTCCTTTTTCTGCTTAATCAAGTCGTTAAGCTGTTTATACCCCTCCCCTTTCTTCTGGAAACGTCCGGGATAGGCAGAATTGATTATAATCATCGCCACAGCGAACAAGTCATATTGCGGATCGGCCTTTCTTGATCCAAGTCCCCAGTACCCCCTGTCAAAGAACTCGGTGAATTCTTTAACAGACCGCCCGATCAAGGTGGTTCCGCCAACATCCACGCACCGAACCTTATAGGCTGGTGATGTCACGATCAAGTTCTCGGGTTTCAAATCACCGAACACCCAGCCATTGGAGTGCAAGGCAGACAAGCTTGTTAAAAGCTGAAGCATCAAGACTCCAATCCATGACGACCCTTTCTTATCGATGAAACGCAAAAAATCGTGTCCATGGATATATTCCATGACATAAAAAGGGAGCTGCTTTCCTGTTTTCATGAAATCATCCGCTTCCAAAAAGGAAGGTCCAAGGGTAGACCCCTGGACCTTTGAAAAGGATTTTAGGATATTCATCTCCGAAATAATGGACGTCCCATTATCACTGAGCTTTAAAGCATAATGACGATTTCCGCTTTCAACCAAATAAACGATCCCGTTCGCTCCACACCCCAATTCCTTAATTATTTTGTACTGGTTTTTATTCCATTTTCCAGTGACCAAACTGCCAGGAAGAAGGTTACATTGATTCCTCAAAGTATTGTTCATCATCATGTGATAACAATCCCCTCAATGAACGTTTTTTGTTGAAATGAGTTAAAGCTTCACGAATGGCTGGACCTGTCGGAGTGAGTCCCCCTGTACTAAGCTTAGGAAAAGTTGCCGTCAAGGCTTCGAGGTTCGGGGTCCAATCCAGCAACTTTTCAACGTCATTTCTTTTCCCAGGAAATACGAATACGGAAAAACGGCTGTCACCCATCCTTGCATTCATACTAAGGGAAAGATCTAATAAGGAATCTTTTACTGTAGGCAGTTTATGTTTCATGCTTGCACTGGTGTCAACAAGAATCAGTACTTCGAGCTTGCTTGTTTCCCCAAGCTCATCGACCACCTCCATCACTTCTCCCCGTTTATCCGGCGGAAGATCCTCCATCGTTTTTGAATCTCCGAGTATTTGTTGAAGTTCACGATTGATGACTCCCTGTATCGTTTGAGTCATCGCCTTTTGTGTCACCATCTGGACGGTTTGGGACAACTGCTGTGAATAGACTACTTGACTTACGCCACCTCCTGAACCAGCAATCTTCTCGATTTCCTTAAGTCCCTTTTCATCTATCACATCATTTTCCATTACACCTATGACATTGATGGTTATGCCTTGCTCCCTTGCTAATTCAGCCATGGCAGACGGCTCCTCACCATGATTTGAACATCCGTCGGTTATAAGCAAAATCTGTCTTAATGTTCCTGCTTTCATGTTTTGCTCTCCCTTCCTATCAATTTGTTACCATAATTGACTAAAAAAGGGGAATTTATACGCAATAGACATTACATCAAGTCATATCATGGAGCGGAATGATTGAAAAGAGTTCATCCCTTTACCTTTTATCCTTCTTCCATTTACACCACCTCATTTTGGGTTTTATTTATTTTATATATAAACGGCCTTTACTGGGCCTTTTTGCGTTTTGGGGAAACGGGAATGGATGCCCATTTCGGTGTGTTATGCTTAATTTTCGATGTCACCACTGTCATGTCATCATCTATGATGCCTTTTGTTCGGATGACCTCTTCCAATATTAAATCAGAGATTTCCTGCGGATCGTCAGTTTCCATTTCCTTGATTTTTCGTTTTAGCCAGAACTCGATATTTTCAACATGTGAGGGGCCATCGAACACTCCATCGCTCATCATGATTAATATATCCCCTGCCTTAAGCTCTTCTGATACTACATCAACATCGAAATCCTGGATGATCCCCATAGGGAGGTTACTTGATTCAATTTTTATTATCCTATCCCCCCTTTTAATGAAACTCGGTATCGAACAGATTTTTAAAAACTTAGCCCTTGCGTCCTGAAGATCAATCATTGCCAAATCAAGAGTCGAAAATATTTCATCGGTAGTGCGTAGAGATAATACGGAGTTTACGGATTTAATGGCTATTTTTTCTTCTATTCCCGATTGTAAAAATTTTTGTAGCAGCTTCAATGTTTCTGTACTTTCAAAATGGGCCCTTTCCCCATTTCCCATTCCATCACTAATGGCTATTGCGAATTTGCCGCAGCCAATTTCCATGGTCGTAAAACTATCTCCTGATACAAGCCCTCCCCCCTTGGCAGCATGAGCCACACCCGTTTCGACCGTGAATTTTTTTGCTGACCTAAATATCACCTCACATTGCCCGCTTGGATACGTTGCACACTCTTCTGAATGAACGACTATCGTTTCACCTAAAATGTCAGAAAGCATAGGTGCAATCAACTTTTCACATTCCCCTCTGCCCTGGCAGTATGGGACACTCATCTCTATATCAACATTTCCTTGTTCTAGACTGTATATTTCCACATGGCCTATGTGCAGGCCAAAATCCTGGATGGCTTCCAAAATGGATTCTTCATGTACATGATGATTCTTCCTTTCCCTTTGAATTTCTTTTGCAAAATCATCCATTACTGCCGAAACGCCCCGCAGTTGATCCGCCACTAGCTTCCGACTCTCCTTCACCTGCCTTTTTAATTTTTGGTTAGCTTCAAAATAAGTAAGCTCCTGTGATATCGCCCCGATCACCTGAGGCCCGCGACTGCAATATTTCCCCCATTCTTTCGAAGTTTTTTGGGGGAGCTGACCATTATTTTCACTTAATTGAAGCATAATTTCCTGCATGCCGTCATAGGTTGTATTAAAGTTCTTGGACCAGCATTGTTCCTTTTTAAAACAAAGCTGGCACGTCTTTTCCGTTACATTACTTAAGAAGTAGTCGAATTCTTTCTCATCTTCCTCCAATCTTCCCCTTTCATCCACTTGGGAAAAGCTATTAGAGAGCGCCTCAAATACATGTGAGAATTGCTCCACCCTTTGAGCGGTGACATCCCTCACTTTTCGGGCATACTGCTGCTGTTCATCAGAATTCTCGACTGTTCCCGGTATATGTTTCGCTATTTTGTTGATGATGGATGACGGTGTCAATATAAATAGGGCCACAGCTATAAGTGATTCATAAAGGGTCACCATAATATTATTGGTGCCCTCACCATATAAACCTATCAGTAATGTGGCAATCAAGAGGCCGCTCGCAACCCCTATCTTCCTTCCCTCCTTCAATAGTCCGCCCAGAAGCCCTGAAAATGCGAGAAGGCTCATCTGATATAGACTGGCAATACTTGCCAAGCTGAATATCAATCCAGTAACTACACCTACAGTGGAGCCTATGGCGGCCCCTCCCGCCAGCCCGAAGAGGAGGACCAGGTATCGCGAGAATATATGGTCGAGTGATAAATCGTATATCATCCAGCCGATGGTTCCGGTCATCACCGAAGCCAGCAAGATGATGATGCTGACAATTTCCTCCGTCTTTAATGTTTGGGACTTTGTCCTGACGGTCAGCATCGGGATGGACTGTATGAAGATTAAAGTTAAAATCATCGCGAGTCCCGCCTCTACTCCTACCATCATCAAGTCGTACAGCTGAATCGTTCGAAATACCAGATATTGCTCGGCCAGGTTGACCAGGAATAGTGAAGCGAAGACGTACATCGACATCGTCTTGAATTGTCCTTCCACGGCGGGCTTCTTGATCTTATGAAATAACAGGAGCAGGAACGCCGATGCAAAGATGACTAAACTATTCGAATAGTGAACGGTCAGCCCACCTGCAATCAATCCGAATAATGCCAGTGGAGCCCTATCACGCCTCATGAGAAAAACGGCTGCGAAAAACGGAAGTCCAAATGGTGCCAGCTGCGAAAGAATTAAAGCCCTTCCTAATAAGAAACCGATGATTGCTAAAGAGATACCTTTTTTTATGAATATGTCTTCACTCTTCATTTGCAGTTGTTGGATCCAATTGATGGCCCCTGCCTTCGCTTCTTTTAACTGAACATCTCCTAGAGGTTCCATCATAGGTCTTTCCACTTTTTCCATTTCAACACCCCATTCGTATTAGTGATTTTTATTATAAAGAGGGCTTGTCTATTTTTTTGTCAGAATTTTATAAGCGGATAAGAAAAACGTTCGACGAAATTCTTGTTGAATAATCATTTGTATACAGGTTTTTGTGCCTTTTTTTCCAATACAGAAACGGGTGTTCTTTTTTTTTTGAAGAAAAGCAAAGTTTTTAGGTTATTTTTGCGGAAAATAACCCGAATAAATAATCAGGAAATGGAAACCGACAAACTTTAATATTTTTGTTGACATTTTTTCTTCACGAATGTAAGATATAACTTGTGCTTCAGTAGCACTTACCATCATGGCGGCGTAGCTCAGCTGGCTAGAGCGTACGGTTCATACCCGTGAGGTCGGGGGTTCGATCCCCTCTGCCGCTATCTTTTATCATGAAACTTACGGCCCGTTGGTCAAGCGGTTAAGACACCGCCCTTTCACGGCGGTAACACGGGTTCGAATCCCGTACGGGTCATCAAATACCAAAAGCGCCTCTGCACACTTATATCAGTAAGTGTACAGAGGCGCTTTTTTTATGTCGTTGATAATAAAAGAAGACAAGCCGGCAAGCTTGCCTTTATCTACACTATGAATAATTTCACAGGAAAAGTTGCTAAACTATTATTTTTCAGCAGCAGTTTTATCCGCGTCTTCCTCCTCGACCTCCCCGTTTCGTTTCGGTGCTACGTTTTAGGGTCGTTAAACGGTCTTCGCTATCTTTTAAGAATTTAGCCATTTTTTGCTCAAAGTTTTCTTTCGGTTGGAAACCATTACCTTTCGAGCGGAAGTCTTTGGAACGGCTGTCATTCCCTCTACCTTGGCGCGGACGTGGTGTGTATGCAGGTTTTTGCTCAACTTCAGGACGGTCTATCGCTTTTTTTATGGACAAGCCAATCTTGCCATCTTTAACGTTGATGACTTTCACCTCAACTGTATCGCCCACTTTTAAATGATCATTGATATCCTTGACATAGTTATCAGCCACTTCACTGATATGGACAAGACCGGTTGAACCTTGAGGTAGCTCTACAAATGCACCAAAATTAGTTATGCCTGTTACTTTACCTTGTAACTTGCTGCCTACTTCGATTGACATAAAAAAAATGTTCCTCCTTAGAAATGTTAAAAAAATCTCTTCACCCTATATTATAACGAAAGTAAAAAAACAGTGTCAATATTAGTCACTATCTTCCTTCCCTTTTGGAAGGGTAAAAATGATTTCACCCTTTTCAGACAAGAAATAATCCCGTCTTGCTATTTTTGCTATATAATCGTCGTCATTAAGCTTTACGATTTCTTCTTTAAGAAGGGTCTCGTCTTTTTTCAATTCAGCTAACTTTCCCTCCAATTCTTGCTTTTGCTGAACTTTCTCATCCAGTGCAACATTTTGCGTTATGAGGGTGGAAACGGCAAAAATCAAAAAGACAGCGGCGAAAACTGAGTAAAGAGTTAATCTACGCATTAGACCACGCTTCTTTTTTTCTACGGTTTGTACTTTTTTCTCTTGTTGAGCGACGTAGGGATTTTCTATTTTTGCCACTTTCCTTTTACGCAGGCTACTCATTTTTTATCGCTCCTCATTTCTTTTTATTTTTCCATCCATTTAGCGTTCTAAATATAGAATTCTTTATTTTCAATAAAATCCCTTTTCCTTTATTATAAAACTTCCCGACGTTTTTCGTAACAAAAACCGGCAATAAATTCCATATATGAGTCAGAATCCATTTTAATGGTCTCCAGAATATATTCAAAATAAAGAGAAGTATTTTCCCCGCCCATTTTAATAAGGTCAAAACGAACTTACCTATCCCGATGATGATGGCTAATATGGATACTATTACCCACTTTATCGGTAGAAATATCAGCATGTGTACCGAATTTGCTATAAATCTCGCCAACTTTATCACAAGTATTATCAAAAACTCCAAAAAACGTTGATAGAATCCTTTGAAAAGTGCTTGATAAGCTGAAAAACCGCATAATAAGGCCAAAAATAAATAGAGGCGAAACTCTCCCTCATTCACTAAAAACAAAACATAAAAAATAAGGAGACCCTGAATGATCCAGAAAAGGAAGTCATGGATGAATACAATCCACCTTTTCCTTTCTGAACGATTCAGGAACCGGCTATACGTATCCAGGGCAGCTCCAAAGCCACTGCCCATGCCTATCATCGCAAGCAACGTATAAAATTGGATCGTTAAGGTCATTTGAACAACTTGCCAAAGAATCCTTTAGCTTTCTCCCCTGATTGCTCATCTAAATAAACAAGGTCGAAAATCTTTCCCTTAATGGAAACGATGCCTTTATCAACATCCAAATTCTTCATTTGCAAGTTTTGGCCCCGGATAGATAAGAATCCCATTGACGTTTCGAGCAGAAACTCTTCATTATCAAAGCTTTCGACTTGTTTGACACCGGTAATATCAAGTAAACGGCGGCCTTTCATCGTTACATCATGCTCTTGGGTCGTTCCCTTTGTGTAACCAGCATTCGGATCAATATATTGGCTCATTTTATCATCCCTCACAGTACCACTGATTTTGTACAAGTGTATGTCCGTAAGAGTGGAATTAGAACCAAGCCTGTCCTTACTCCTCCGCTAGCTTTTCTTCCTTTACGATGGTATACATATCTGCAGCCGCTTCTTTTTTCGTCGTTTCTTGAATTTTATCGACACGTACCGTAACAAGCTTTTGACCGAATCTGACTGTCAGCTCATCGCCATCTTTCACATTAGAACTTGCTTTGGCCTGTTGTCCGTTAATCGTGATTCTCCCTTTATCCGCAACCTCTTTCGCAAGTGTGCGGCGCTTGATCAACCTTGAAACCTTTAGGAATTTATCCAATCTCATCGACATTCAAATCTCTCCCTTAATTAAAGTCCTTTAGCTTTTGCTTCATCCCAATATGAATCCAATTCTTCCAATGTATAATCCTCAAATTTTTTGTCTGCCCTTTGAATGCACTCTTCTATATATGTAAAACGCTGGTGGAATTTCTGGTTTGCTTTGTAGACGGCTTCTTCCGCTTGTATGTCATAATAACGTGAAATGTTGACAAGCGCAAAAAAGAGGTCGCCCAGCTCTGATTTTATTCTTTCGGCATCCCTGTTCGGACTTAATATTTCCTCTTCCAATTCCTGCACTTCTTCCCTGACCTTCTTCCAGGCTTCGGAAACCTCGTCCCAATCAAATCCAACCTTCGCAGCCCTTTTTTGATACTCTTCGGCCCGAAGTAAGTTTGGCAGCGATTTCTCAATACCATCCAGTATGGATTTCAGAGCTTTTGATTCGCCCCCCTTTTCACCTTCTTTGATTTTTTGCCAGTTCACCAATACATCTTCCTCACCGTTCACTTCAACATCTCCGAATACATGAGGGTGGCGCCGAATCATTTTTGCCGTAATGCCTTCAATCACATCATCTATCGTGAACATGCCCTCATCTTCACCGATTTGTGAATGAAGCATCACCTGAAGCAGGACATCCCCAAGTTCACCAACCATACCCTCATCGTCACCTTCATCGATGGAATCAATCAGCTCATATGCTTCTTCTATTAGATATTTCTTCAAGCTTTCATGAGTTTGTTTCTTATCCCACGGACATCCGTCAGGACCTCTAAGTTCTGCGATGACCCACCGCAGCTTAGAAAACTCCCTATATCGTAAAGCTTCATCTTTAACGGGCGGAACATAAACACTCGTCAAGTTACTTAACTCCATCTGACGGTCGAGTTCGAAAAGGGCACATTTTGTCACTTTTTCCTGACTGCTGCCTGCCGCAGTTACGATATATACCTCGTAGTCATCCGGTAGCTTTTCCATCAAAGTCAGCTTCACATCGGATGCACTGAATGCGTCATACACCTGTCCGATTATCATATGCTGGGTAATGTGTAAATCATCCGGTGAAAGATCTGTTCCATCCATTAGCTGAAACCCTTCAATTGGATCGATCCTAACAGCCTGAAACAACGGGTCAAGGAAACTTTGCCCGCCTTCGAGCTTAATGGCTATTCCAAGAGCCGGACCCTTTTCAAGCAAAAGCTGTACCGTTTTTTCCGCAACCATCGGATGCCCCGGAACTGCGTATAAAACGGAACGGTTCGAGGCCTCGTCTAATAATGTTTGGGCAATTTCTTCATATACGTCTTCAAATTGGTCGTGCTTTTCATATGTCCCGTCAAACGCCGTGAAATTTATTCCTTCCCTTTTCAAATCCCCGATTACCGGATGATCAGCCGTTCTGACGTAGCATTGTTCCGTTTGAACCAATTTTTTATAAATCCCTAGTGGAAGCTGCTCTAAATCCCCAGCACCAAGGCCTATTATCGTAATCTCATTCATGATTTCGTATACTCCTATTCGTTATTATAAATCGTTTAAGCTTTGAACCTGCAGGTATAAGTGAAAGTTCTTCTTCACCGAATAAGCCTGCACGAATGGCGGTCATCACAAACACGGCTGCACCGATCCCTACACCGATCAAAGCTTGGAGCGTAGCCAACAACCGGCTTTCGCCTGAGGACATCCATTCGAATAAACAATTGAATAAAACAACCGCCGCACCCATGTAAACCGTACTCTTCAGGATTATTAGCACATGCCGCTTTTCAATTAATGTCTTTTTGATATGTACTCTCAATACCACATAAAATAATACCGTCATGATCATATACGCAAGTACTGTTGCCGAGGCTGCTCCCGCGATTTTGTAATGGGGCACCAGAACAAGGTTCAAAGCCCACTTGCTGCCCACCCCCACAATCGTGATGATCACCGGCACGAACGAATGACCTAAACTTTGAATCACTGCCGCTTCTGCCATTATGAGGGATGTGAATAAAATCGATAAAGAGAATATTGCTAAAGTAATCGTCCCTTTAACATCAGTGAACAGCATATGATTGACAGGCTTCATCGTCACCACCAGCCCGATCGCAGCAGCGACCCCGATCGTCGCACTTACACGAAGCGCCAATTTGATCTTATTCAATAATTCAAGTTGACTTTTACTCTGAACGAATCCGGATATGACAGGTACTAGCGCCAATGCAAAAGAATTAGCCACGACTGTACCTAGCTGAAGCAAAGGCTGTCCTCGATCATATACCCCTTTCCATTCTTTGGCTTCCCTTTCCCCCATCCCCGTTTCCCTTAGCAGGGAATACAGGTGCAGTGAATCGACAAACTGAAACAAGATAAGGATCAAACCAGTAATGCAAAAGGCCAACCCTTGGAAAACCAGGGCTTTGGAAATTTTGATGAAATTCACCGGTTTGATTCTCATTCGTAAAAAAAGCTTCCATTCTTCTCTTAAAATAACGAAAGCAATAAGCAGTACCAAGCCAGTAATGCCGCCTGTTATCGAACCGAGGACCGCCCCCTTGCCGACAACATATTCAGAGTAGCCCTGATGCACGAATATTGTGGAAAGGACCAGTATCGTCAATACCCGGATGCATTGTTCAGCGACCTGCGAACTTGCCGTCGGTAACATGTCGTTTATTCCTTGAAAATAGCCTCTTAATACAGAAGAAATCGGCATTAATAAATAGGAATAGGCAACGATCCTCAGCAGACCGGCTAAATGCGGATCCTTCATCCATCCTGCAATCCAATCGGCGCCAAGGAATAGTGCAGCAAACATCATGACACTTATCGAACTTAAGACGACGAATGATGTCACCAATATGTCCTTGACTGCAAAGTTATTTTTGGAAGACTCCCGTTCTGCAATAAGTTTGGATATGACTACCGGAAAGCCAATTGTCGATAATGTAAAAGCAACACCGTAGAAGGGATAAACCTGTTGATAGATATAAAACCCGATGTCACCCGCAATGTTCTGATAAGGTATGCGATAGGCCGCGCTCAAAACTTTTACGATAATCGCTGCAGCGCTCAAAATCAGCGCACCTCGAAAAAGTTCATTTGATGTTTTATTAGGCTTTTCAGCCATTCTTTTTCCCCTTTTCACTCATATGTGGTAGTTATTATAGCATAATTCTAATGGTTATTTTTCAATCCCAGCAATACTGTAAATCATTTTCCATATTCACCTCGAAAAATATTCTCCCCCTCTTTATTTCCGCCCCGATCCGGTTAACCTTTTAGAAAGAGCAAAAAGGACAGCGCGAATGCTGCCCTTTCCATCTTTTAAGATATGAATGCATGTCCAAGGTTACTGTTCCATTTGTCTAGCTAGGAAGCTTGCTGCTGTTTCAACCGATTTCTGTTCCACTTCACCAATGGTGCTGTCTTTAGAGAAAATCAAGACGGCACCAATCGGGTCGCCACTCGCAATGATCGGAGCTGCAGTATAAGATTGGACCTCTTCATCATTGGAATCAACGAATGAGACTTGTCCGTTCGGAGACTCCAAAACAGGATTTCTTTCTTCCATGATCTTTTCCACTAGGTCACTAACACTTTTGTTTAAGTATTCTTTTTTGGAGCCGCCTGCCACCGCAATGTAAGTATCCCTGTCACAAATCATAACTGGGTTTCCAAGGCTATCATATAGTGCTTCTGCATATTCCCTTGCAAAATCGCCTAATTCACTAATTGGAGAGTATTTCTTTAGGATGACTTCACCATCTCTGTCCACAAATATTTCCAATGGATCTCCTTCACGAATACGGAGTGTCCTGCGAATTTCCTTCGGGATGACGACTCTTCCTAAATCATCAATTCGGCGAACGATACCAGTTGCTTTCATCTAATGTTGCCTCACTTTCATCTAATTGATTTGATAAATCCTCATTTTGTAGCAAAATCATCACCAGCTATTGTACTTAGTATTTTTCTAATGGTAAGTTCTATGCACTTTGAAAAAATTTTTCTTTTTGTTGCATTTTTTTACCATGGTACCTAAAAAAATTTCTTCAAGAGGACAATCATCAATTCTAATTTTTAGTGGCTTGCGTCTCTTTTTTTACATACTGTAAACCCTTGGCCATCTCAAATAAGATATTGAGCCATTTGCTTTGTTCCACGCCTTTTATGTGCAGGACCAGCTTCATTCGATTGCCATCCATGCCGAAGCCCACCATACGGCCATACTTCGATCCCAGCTCGAACACCTTTTGTCCATCCACATCGCTGCTGACCTTTTCCCTAAGGAGAATGCTGATTTCCTGTTTTAATTGTTTAATGCTTTCAATTCCGGCCTTTTCAGCATATACCTTCATTTCGGCAATCATGAATAAATAGGAAACTTCTTCTGGATACTCTCCGAAACGATCGATCATTTCATCCTGTAATTCTTCCACTTCTTCAAGTGAAGCGATACCTCTGAACCTTTTATACATTTCTATTTTCTGATGTCCATCCATTATGTAGGCATCAGGGATATAAGCATCCACTTCAACGTCAATTTCCAGTGTGTTCTTCTCTTCAGCTGGTTGGTCATTACGTTTCGCATCCACCGCTTCTTTCAGCATTTGTGAATACAGATCAAAACCAACCGAATCGATGAAGCCATGTTGTTGAGCCCCTAGAATGTTTCCAGCTCCCCTGATGGATAAATCACGCATCGCGATTTTGAACCCTGAACCCAATTCTGTAAATTCCTTAATGGATTGAAGACGCTTTTCTGCCACTTCCGTCAACACTTTATCTTTCCTATAAGTGAAGAATGCATATGCCACCCGATTGGATCGACCTACACGGCCACGCAGCTGATAGAGCTGTGAAAGTCCCATTCTATCCGCTTCATTCACGATAAGCGTATTGACATTCGGGATATCAACACCCGTCTCTATAATGGTTGTACTTACCAAAACATCATATTCGCCTTCCAAAAAGCCGAACATGACGGCTTCCAGTTCTTGCTCTGTCATTTGCCCATGAGCATAGGTAACACGGGCATCGGGCACAAGCATGGAAATTTCTTCTGCTTTTCTTGCTATATCCTCTACCCGATTGTAAAGGAAATAAACCTGACCGCCCCTGGCCAATTCCCGTTCTATCGCTTCCGTTACCAATGAGCCATTATACTCCATGACATAAGTTTGGATCGGAAACCGGTTCTCAGGCGGAGTTTCGATGACGGACAGATCCCTCACGCCCAGCATCGACATATGAAGGGTCCTCGGAATCGGTGTCGCAGTCAAAGTCAGTACATCCACATTAGTTTTTAACCGTTTGATCTTTTCCTTATGTGTAACACCAAAGCGCTGTTCTTCATCAATGATAAGCAATCCCAAATCGCGGTACACGATATCTTTGGATAAAATCCTATGCGTGCCAACCACAATATCCACCGTGCCGGCCTTCAATCCTTTTATCGTCTCCGTTTGCTGCTTTTTAGTCCGGAAGCGGCTCATATGGCCAATCGAAATCGGATAATCCTGAAAACGCTCCCTTAATGTTTCATAATGCTGCTGGGCAAGGATTGTGGTCGGAACTAGAAACGCAACCTGCTTCCCATCCATTATGGCTTTAAAAGCGGCCCGGATCGCCACCTCTGTCTTCCCATAACCAACATCGCCGCATAATAAACGATCCATCGGCCGTTCCCGTTCCATATCCTTTTTGATTTCGACTATGGAACGTAATTGATCTTCCGTTTCGTTATAAGCGAATGATGTTTCGAATTCCCTCTGCATATCACCATCAGGTGAAAAGGCATAGCCCTTTGCCGCTTCTCTTTCTGCGTATAACTTGATTAAATCATCGGCAATGTTCTCAACGGATGATTGAACCTTGCTTTTGACACGTTTCCATTCCGTACCGCCTAGCTTATAAAGCTTCGGCTCTTTTCCTTCAGAACCGACATATTTTTGAACAAGATCAATTTGGTCGACAGGAACATACAATTTGTCATCCGCTTGATAACGAATATTCAGGTAATCTTTATGGACCCCATTTATTGTAAGGGTTTCAATACCTAAGTATTTACCGATACCGTGGTTAACATGAACGACATAGTCACCGATCTTCAGTTCGGAATAACTCTTGATTCGCTCTGCATTCGATAGTTTCTGTCTCCGTACCGATTTCTTTGACTTCTTATTAAACAATTCCGTTTCCGTAATGATACTGAATTTTTGCATAGGCAATTCAAAGCCACTATTCAGACTGCCGCGTAAAATCTGTACTTTACCTGGAAGGATGCTGTCAGCATTAAACAGTTCTGCTGCCTCTATATCATAGTCGGCTAAAACCGAATGCAGCTTTTTTACCCGTTCTTCATCCTGTCCAAGTATGACGACTGTATATTTCCCTTTTTTCCAACGTTCCAGTTCAGCTTTGAACACATTCATCTGTCCATGGAAATTTTGCATTTGTTTACTGGCAAAATTCAGGATATTCTGAGGATTCGTATGCGGTACATGCCGTAAAAACAATGAAAGGTATACAAACGGCCTGCTGGATTTCATTATTAATTCCTGCATGGGATGGGCTAATTTAATGTCATGGATAATTTGTCCCTGACTTAAAAGGTCCGTGTACCAACCAGCCTCTTCCTTTTCCAAAGAATCATTGATTTCCTGGATTCTACTGATTTCATCTAATAAAACCAAACCATTTACCGGTAAATAATCTATTAAACTAGCTGGATCTTCATACGCTAAACTTAAGTATTTAAAGATTTTGTCGGGTATATTCCCCATTTTCAGCTGTTCAAGTTCATAACTGATCGTTTGGACCAGCTGTTCCTTGGTTTTCTCGTCCTTAAGTTTCTTCAAGCTTTTACTTAATCCGCTCTCGAGCCTAGTTATGATTCTTTCGATATGCTCCGTCTCTAGCAAAGCCTCACTGACGGGACCGATCGTCACTTTCTTGAGTTTTTCGATGGATCGCTGGTCTTCACTTGAAAAAGTCCTTATTGAATCTATTTCGGTATCGAATAATTCAATTCGTATTGGATTAGGTTCGGTGATCGGGTAAATATCGATGATACCGCCCCTGATACTGAATTCACCTGGAGAAGCAACCATTTCAGACCGGTTATAACCCATGGCAATGAATTTATTAAGCGTTGATTCAAGCTCGATGTCTTCCCCTAGATTAAACGCTAGCTGATACCTCTTCCAAATATCCTTTGGAGGAAGCACACGACGCACCCCAGGAATCGGGGCAATGACAATCCCTTTCTTTCCCTCTGCCCAAAAATTCAATGCCTCAACACGTTGGGCCCTTAATTCCGGGCTTGCAACACTCAAATCAGCCGCAATCAATTCATTGGCTGGATATATATACAATTCTTCCTCGGGAATGAAACTTGATAAGTCCTCATGGAATTTTTGTGCTTGCAATAAATTATGGGTAACCAATAAAATAGGCCTATTCGTCTTTTCATATACGGAAGCCAGCAATAGCGATCTCGAGGAACCTGTGAGACCAGAGACGATTTGCTCCTTAAGCCCTTCATCGATGCCGGCTATTAACGAATGAACATCATCTTGTTTGGAGAACAAGTTCTGCAATCCATTCATTTTCTTTCCCCCCTCTCTTTAACGTGCGAAAAACCATTTGCTGTATTTGAACTTGGCCATCACCAAGATCCTCTTTATTAACGGCAACTTTTATGTGCCCTGGTATTCCAGACAAACGGAAAAATGCTTTGGATTTTGTCCAAAGCCCTCTCCCGCTAATGAATAATATAATCGTTTTCATATAAATCAGGGTTTCTTTGCAGCGATTCATGGCAATCTTCACATATCGCCCTTACATGCATATCCCCTTCAGAATCATAAACGATCATCTCTTGTCGCTCTTCATCGGTAAGTTGATTAAAACCTAACTGCTCCGTACTCAGTGAGTGTGCCTCGATTGAGCCCAGCTTAGTTCCGCAATGTCGGCATCGATAATGGAGAGCCATTTGGTAACCCCCTATTTTTGTAATAGTGTTAGTATGTACAAAAGTAGAGGGTTTTTATTCAGCGAAACAGGAAGATATTATTCTTTACTTATATCTACTCTCTGCTTATTGGTTATATTCGTTCATGACCTGTATAAATGGTTTTTCCAACCAGGATTCACATGAAGCTGCGCTTTTTTCGATCGTTGCCCCGACATGATCCCATTCTTCAGGCGAAAAACGCCCTAATACATAGTCAGATACCGGAATGCGGCCAATCGGGCGGCCAATGCCTATTCTGATTCGATTGAATTCCTGTGTACCCAAATGGGCAATTGAAGATTTTATCCCGTTATGACCGCCTGCACTTCCTTTTTGACGAAGGCGAAGCTTTCCTGGAGGCAAATCAAGGTCATCATATATTATGACCACATCCGCGATATCCACCTTAAAGAAATGCATGACAGCCGAAATAGATTCTCCTGACAAATTCATATAGGTTAAAGGTTTAAGCAATAAAACTTTTTCTCCCTTTACCATTCCTGAACCATATATCCCCTTATGTTTTGCTTGATCAAGAGGGATCGACCATCTCCTGGATAACTCATCTATTACTTCAAATCCGACGTTATGTCGGGTTTTTTCATATTGTTTACCGGGGTTCCCTAACCCTACAATAATTTTCATGATTCACACTCCGTCATTACGGTTATTTAGGGAGTTACACTGGGACGAAGTTTTTCCAAGATCCATCGACCTTAGAAAAATAGTACCCTAATTTCAAGCTGGACTGCAAGCGACCGGAGAACTAATTAGGTAAAATCCAAATTAAAGGATTCCATTACGAAAAAAAATCTGTCCGATTTAAATGGATGCATCCAGAGATTGAAAAGACGTAACTCGTTAAGAGCTACGCCTATTATATCATGATTCACTTGTTTAATCCCGGCATCATGACTCTGGTGATGCCTTGGTTTCCCTGCCTTCTTCATTTTCAGGGATACCGCCATCCTGCTGTTCGCCCGTACTTATTTCCTCTTCCTGGCGAGGAGCCAAAACAGATGCAACAACTTCTTCACCATCGTGGCCGATTGTAACTTGCTTATTCGTTTGGATATCGGATATGTAGATTGTATCCCCTACCTGAAGTTCGGTAACGTCAACATCGATGGAGTCAGGAATGTCATTAGGTTTAGCCGTGACCGTCACTTCATGAAGAGACTGCTGGAGGACCCCACCGTCTTTCACGCCTTTACAAACACCGACAAGGTTAATGCGAACTTGTGCCTGTAATTGAGCGGACATATCCACAATTAAAAAGTCTGCATGATAAATGGAGTTTTTTAGTGGATCCTTTTGATAGTCAGAGAGCATGACTTTATAACTCTTACCTTCCAAGTCCAAAGAAATGATTCCATTACGGCCTATTTCCTTGATTGTCTTTTGAAGCTCGATATTATTGACGGAAATGGCCGTACTGTCATTTTTATTGCCATATACTATCGCAGGGATTTCGCCGCTTTCCCTCAAATTCCTTAAATTAGAGTGTTTTGAATCCGTACGTTCTTTTGCAGCTAATATATTACTCATACATCCTCCGCCTTCCTAAATATGAATTACAAGTTTCTCTATATTTAACATTTCCCTAAATGGTGAATCATTAAACATGAAAGGTAAAATCCGCTGGGAGCAAGAAGGCGATAAACATATGGTAAACATAGGAATTCTCTGCAAAATCTTTTTTCATTCTTTTTTCTCTAATTCAAGCGTGAATCGCTTTTTTTTCCATTTTTCCTTCAACTTGCATCACTCGGTCAAGGATTTGGGCTGCTAGTGATGAGTATTGAATACTATCCTTTTTCCGTGGTCTCGGCAGATTGATTTCCTTATTCATGACGACTTTTCCTTCTTCGATTAATATGACACGGTCGGCAAGCATTACGGCTTCTTCAACGTCATGTGTAACAAGTAAGGCAGTAAAGTCCCTTTTCCTCCATAGTTCTTCAATCAGCCTTTGCATGCCAATTCTCGTCAAAGCATCCAATGCCCCTAGCGGCTCATCCAGGAGGAGAATATCAGGTTGGTTAACCAATGCCCTCGCTAATGCAACCCTTTGTTTTTGCCCCCCAGATAAAACGGACGGCCAATCATTTGCTCGATCTGCAAGGCCCACTTGCTCCAGTAATTCCATAGCGTTTGACTTCCAATCCCCTTTCAAGCCTACGCCAATATTTTGAAGGATTTTTTTCCAAGGAAAAAGCCTGCCATCCTGAAACATCGTCCGTGATGATTTATTTAATCCATTCAATGGTTTTCCATTCACCAGTATCTGCCCGCCCGTCGGCTTTTCCAGTCCTGCCACAAGACGAAGCAAGGTGCTCTTTCCACATCCGCTCTTACCGACAATGGCTATGAATTCTCCCTTTTTAAATGCCAGGTCCATCCCCTTTAATACTTCAAACTCCCCAAAATCCTTTCTTACACCCTGCAACTCCAACGAATTACCATTTTTCATGTTAATGACCTCCTCATTGGTATGACGGATGCCACTTTAAGCATCTTTTTTCAATTATTTTGGCCGCAACGTCCGATATTTTCCCTAATAAGGCATATAAGAGAATACTAAGAACAACAATATCCATCCTCATGAATTCACGGGCATTCATAGCCATATATCCAATTCCGGAATTAGCGGATATTGTTTCTGCGACAATTAATGTGACCCACATGATTCCAAGGGAGAAGCGGATTCCCACCAAAATGGATGGAAAGGCTGCAGGGAGAATCACATTCCAGAATAAAGAAAAACCACTCAACCCATAAACCCTCGCCGCTTCGATTAATCCCTTATCCACCGATTTAACACCATGAAATGTATTTAAATAGATAGGAAATAGAACCCCTAAAGCGACAAGGAAGATTTTCGCTTCTTCATCTATACCAAACCATAGAATCACCAGCGGTATTAAAGCTAAATGCGGAATATTACGCAACATCTGAAGCGAGGTATCGAATAAGGTTTCAGCAATGGATGATAATCCATTTAATAAACCAAGTACAAAACCAATAATCCCGCCTATTAAAAAGCCGATGAAGGCACGCTGAGCACTGATGCCGATATAATCAATAAGTTCACCCGTCCCCAGTAATGCAACACCTGCTTGAAACACTTCAGTCGGGGCAGGCAATATCCGTTCCGACAGAATCCCCCACAAGGACAGCAGCTGCCAAGTTACCAAAAGGAGAATGGGCACAAGCCATGATATGAGGTGGAACTTATTGAACTTTTTGTTTAACTTCATCTTCAATTTCACTTCCTTTTGTAGGGTAGTGGTCATTAGCCAATATTTCCCCGAATGGGCTCGTAGCTTTTGAAACGGGTCCTTGCAGCCTCTCAACAGGGAGTAAAGGGAATAATAATTCCGCAACTCTGTACGCTTCTTCAAGATGAGGGTATCCAGATAAAACAAAGGATTCTATTCCGATTTCTTCATATTCCTTCATTCTGGCAGCAACATTTTCTGCACTCCCGACTAGTGCCGTACCCGCGCCCCCGCGCACAAGACCTACACCTGCCCAAAGGTTAGGGCTGATTTCAAGCGAATCCCTGTTTCCGTTATGGAGTTGCGACATCCGCTTTTGGCCCACTGAATCAAACCTTTCAAAAATCTTTTGTGAATTTTCAATCATTTCATCATCCACATATTTAATGAGTTCGTCCGCTGCCTGCCAAGCTTCTTCTTCCGTTTCTCTCACAATGACATGCATGCGAATGCCGAATCTGACTTCACGTCCGTACTCTGCTGCTTTTTTACGTACCTTTTCAATTTTTTCAGCCACTTGCACCGGTGGCTCACCCCAAGTCAAGTACACATCAATATGCTTTCCCGATATATCGATGGCTGGATCGGATGAACCTCCGAAATAGAGCGGTGGATACGGTTTTTGTACAGGTGACAACAGAATATTTCCACCTTCAACCTTTAGGTGCTCCCCTTCATAGTCCACACTCTCACCAGACATTTCCTTTCTCCAGATATCGAGAAATTCATTTGTTTGCTCATAGCGTTCCTTATGATTTAGAAACACGCCATCACCTGCCAATTCGACTGGGTCCCCCCCAGTTACAACATTGATCAAAAGACGGCCATTCGACAGCCGGTCGAAGCTTGAAGCCATACGCGCAGCTAAGGTTGGCGACATTAAACCTGGACGAATCGCAACTAGAAATTTCATTCTTTCCGTTGCGGAAATCAGTGAAGAGCCCACTACCCATGCATCCTCACAAGACCGTCCCGTCGGAAGCAAAGCCCCTTCAAAACCTAAATGATCAACCGCCTGTGCTATTTGTTTTAAATAAGGAAGCGTGATTGCCCTCCCTCCCTTTGTCGATCCTAAATAGCGACTTTCCCCATGCGATGGTAAAAACCAAAATACTTTCATTTTCATTTCCCCCTTATTGTTTTTTAAGATCTGCTGAAGCATCCAGAATATTAATCTTGCTTGGGATTAATTTAAGATGGTAAAACGTATCGGCAATCTTTTGTTGATCATCCAAAACCCCATTGGAAATCTCCTCAAGTCCATATTCTTTTCTATTTAATGTTTTTTCCAATGCCTCCACACTCATTCCAATTTCCGGAGATAGAAACTCAGCGACGTCCCTTGGGTTTTCTTCAATCCATTTATCAACTTTTATCAGTTCTTCTTTGATAATCTTCAAAGCCTCTTCATTCCCGGCAAATGAATCAGTTGCCAAAAAGAATTCCCGATTCGCCACCAGTCCTTCTCCATCCTGAATCGTTTTCGTTTCAAGTTCCAATTCCGCCGCTGATAAAAATGGATCCCATATTACCCAGGCATCGATTTGGTTTCCTTCAAAAGCAGCCCTCGCATCAGCCGGTGGCAAGTAGACGGGCTGAATGTCATCAAGAGTAAGACCTGCTTCCTCTAACGCTTTGACCAATAAATAATGAACATTGGAACCTTTATTCAAGCCAACCTTCTTTCCCTTTAAATCTTTCACATTTTTAATGGGTGAATCCTTTTGTACAACTATAGCCTCTCCTGATGGGTTTGCCGGCTGATTGGCAATATAGACAAGCGGAGCATTGGCTGCTTGTGCAAATATCGGCGGTGCCTCCCCTGTGTGCCCAAAATCAATACTGCCGACATTCAAGGCTTCAAGCAGTTGAGGCCCTGCAGGGAATTCAGTCCAATCGACTGTATATCCCACTTCCTTTAAATGTGTTTCCAGCTCCCCTTTTGATTTTAAAATATTTAATGTCCCGAATTTTTGATAACCGATTCGGATGGTCTTATCCGATTCTTTTGCGTCAGCACTTGTGGAACTGTTCTTTTCCTGCCCGCATGCACTTACTATCAGCATGATGATGCTGAAGATGGACAGCAGCCATATCTTTCGTTTTTTCTTCATATTCTGCACACCCTTCTTAAACTATTTATATAAAAATAAAAGGCTCCTTTTCTTCACCAATAGGACAATAGGGCAAAAAGATGCCTAATGTTCAATGGTAAGTGAAAAGGAGCCTTCGGTAGTCCGATCGGCGTTAGCCAGTATGAACTTGCATAGTACAGTTTTTCGTTCCATGAATATGAATTGTATTTTGTATGGTTATTTTATTATTACTATTCTCATCTGTCAACTAAGAATTAAAATTTTTCTGAACTTTTAAACAAAAACACGGCGAGCCCGAAAAGGCCCGCCGTGTTTTCGTTTTATTTTGTTATCAATCGAATAATGTACTGACTGATTGTTCCTCATGCACACGAATGATTGCCTCTGCAATCAAAGGTGCTACAGAAAGACCAACAATTTTATCGATTTTCTTATCTTCAGATAGGGCAATCGAGTTAGTCACGACCAATTCCTTGATCGTTGAATTTTGAATCCTTTCGATGGCAGGACCTGAAAGGACTGGGTGTGTACAACAAGCGTACACTGCTTTAGCACCATTCTCCACAAGGGCATTGGCCGCTAATGTAATAGTTCCTGCAGTATCGATGATGTCATCAATCAGTATTGCTGTCTTCCCTTCAATATTACCAATGATGTTCATGACTTCAGCCACGTTCGGTCTTGGGCGGCGCTTATCGATAATGGCGATCGGTGCTTTTAGGCGATCGGCCATTTTACGGGCACGTGTTACACCACCATGATCTGGGGAAACGATGACGATATCACTTAAATCTTTTTCCTTGAAGAAATCAGCTAAA
The DNA here is from genome assembly GCF_038003055.1 of Peribacillus sp. FSL M8-0224. NCBI lineage: Bacteria > Bacillati > Bacillota > Bacilli > Caryophanales > Bacillaceae > Peribacillus > Peribacillus sp. FSL M8-0224. The sequence goes on along the minus strand of NZ_JBBOOJ010000001.1, from coordinate 5,356,114 downwards.
ATCGGAACGGCAACAAGGTGATCGATCAGAATATCGAAGAAACCTTGAATTTGAGGTGCGTGAAGATCTAATGTGATTACACGGTGGGCACCAGCCGTTTCTAAAAGATTTGCTACAAGTTTAGCTGTAATTGGTTCACGCGCACGCGCTTTGCGATCTTGGCGGGCATAACCGTAATATGGCATTACAATATTGATCGTTTTAGCTGAAGCACGTTTAAGAGCATCGATCATAATTAAAAGTTCCATTAAATTTTCATTGACTGGTTGGCTTGTTGATTGGATTACGAATACATCACAGCCACGGATACTTTCTTCAATATTAATTTGAACTTCACCGTCACTGAAACTTGTTACGCTACATTTTCCAAGTTCAACACCGATTGCTGCAGCAATTTCCTGAGCTAAATCGAAGTTTGAATTTAAAGAGAATACTTTTAAATTAGGATCTAAATACTGATTTGACATGATGACCTCCGTCGGTTATTTATTAAATTTCAAATTCTTGACATAATCTTCTTTGTTAACTTGACGAGCCCGGGCAACGGATAGGGCTTGCTGCGGTACATCTTGCGTGATGGTTGAACCAGCAGCTACATATGCCCCTTCTCCTACTGTCACAGGTGCAACCAGATTAGAATTGCAGCCTATGAAGACATTGTCTTCAATCTTCGTCAAATATTTATTTTTCCCGTCGTAATTCACGGTAATAGATCCACAGCCTATATTAACATTCTCCCCAACCTCTGCATCACCAATATAACTCAAATGTGAGGCCTTGCTTCCTTTGCCAAAAACGGTCTTTTTAATTTCGACAAAATTACCGATCTTAACGGAATCCTTAATATCTGATTGAGGTCTAACATGTGCGAATGGACCGATTTTAACAAAACTTCCAATACTGCTTTCGTGCACAACCGATTGGAGGACTTCCGTTCCATCACCAATTTCACAATTACTGATTTCCGTATTCGGGCCAATCAAGCAGTCCTGCCCGATGATACTTTTTCCTTTAATGAATGACCCAGGGTTAATGACTGTATCCTGTCCGATTTGCACATCCGCTTCAATGAAAGTTGTAAGCGGGTCGATGATCGTTACACCGTTCCTCATATGCTTTTCATTGATTCGTTTCCGTAAAATTTGCTCAGCCTGCGATAAAGCCACACGGTCATTCACACCCAATGTCTCCTCGAATTCACTGGATTGGAAAGCCGTCACCACTTCGCCTTCTTCTTTTAAGATTTCAATAACATCCGGTAAGTAATATTCTCCCTGGACATTTTCATTCGAAACCTTTTTCAGCGCGCTGAATAATGCTTGGTTGTCGAAGCAATATGTACCGGTATTTATTTCCTTAACATATCTTTCTTCTTCCGAAGCATCCTTATGCTCGACGATTTTTTCTACAAGTCCGCCTTCACCGCGAAGGACCCTTCCATAGCCAGCAGGGTTATCTGCATATGCTGTTAAGATTGTTGCTTTCGCCTGACTTTGCTCATGCAAGGCTATAAGCTCTTTCATTGTTTCCGCTTTAATCAGAGGCGTATCTCCGCAAATAACAAGGGTCGTGCCACTTTTTGCGGATAAAACGCTTTCCGCTTGCATTACAGCATGTGCCGTACCTAATTGCTGTTCTTGTAAGGCATACTTGCATGAATCACCAAGTTGCTCTTGAACCTTTTCAGCACCATGGCCGATGACTGTTACAATATCTTCTATTTGAAGTTGATTGACTTGATCGATAACATGTTGTACCATTGGTTTCCCGCAAACAGGGTGCAAAACCTTATAAAGCTTAGATTTCATCCTAGTACCTTGCCCAGCGGCCAATATTATTGCATAGCGATTACTCATAACAGGCCTCCATTTTCACCTTTTTATCCACTAAAAATATTATCTCAAATAGTGATTCTTTTCAAGGTAACAATTAAAAGTACATATAATTGTCAACCAATCGGGTGAAAAATTTCCGTTATCCGACAGCTTACAAATGTCAGCATTGGGACTTGGAGCATTATTTGACATCATGAAATGAATGATATATGCCCGGTCAATGTACAGAAACATGTTTCCTCCCCTTTATCCCAAAACTCCGCCACGACCGCGCCATGCCCTATGTACAAGCCATCTGGAAGCACTGCACCCGTTGTTAACTCCCATTCCGAGATCAGGTTACCGATTCATGTCATTAGAGAGATCCCCTTACAGGAATTTCAATTTCCGGTTGATCAAAAAGGTTTTAAAAATAAAAAGGATGGGTACTTAAACTTTAGATAACACCGTAAGTTTTACAATTCATTTAAGCAAATATCTGTATGATGAGCGGATAAGTTCTAAACTTTTCTGTTTTTGAATAAATAAAAAAGAGCACTACTTATGAAGTAGGCTCTAGATGCACGAATTATAAATTTAAAGTTTAAAAGTAAAGTTATTTTAGGAAGCACCTGCTCCAGCTTCCTCTAATTCAGTTTCAAGTTCTCCCAATCGATGATATTCTGTCAAGACAGCTTCTTGAATTTTCCCGCGTGTCGAGGAATTGATTGGATGAGCGATATCCCGGAATTCTCCATCTGGAGTTCGTTTACTTGGCATTGCTACAAATAAACCATTGTTTCCGTCGATCACACGAATATCATGAACCACAAATTCATTATCCAATGTAATTGATGCGATAGCTCTCATACGACCATCCGTATTTACACGGCGTAATCTTACGTCAGTTACTTCCATTTAAGCTCACCATCCCTTTTTGTTGTTGTTAAAACTTAAAGTACATATTCAACAAAAAAACGTGAACTCCTTCTATTATCTGTAATTTTTTTAGAAAATTCAGCCTAGTTTTTAAAAACATTAGAAATCACCCATATATTACAGGAAAATTACCCATTACGAATGCCCCTTAAAATAAAAAAACGCCCGTTTATTTAACGAGCGCTACCACTTCTATTTCCACTAGTGCATCTTTAGGAAGGCGAGCAACCTCTACACAAGAGCGGGCAGGTTTGTGAGCAGAAAAATATTCTCCGTATACTTCATTAATCGAACCGAAATCGTCCATACTTTTAATGAATACTGTAGCTTTAATGACAGTTTCCAATGAAGCCCCAGCTTCTTTCAATACGGCTTGGAGATTCTTAAAGACCTGGTGTGTTTGTTCCTTGACATCCCCTGTCACCATCTCACCAGAAGCAGTAAGCGGGATCTGTCCAGAACTGAAAAATAACGTATCCACGATCACGCCTTGTGAATATGGTCCGATCGCTGCCGGTGCTTCATCAGTATGTATCGTTTTCATGAAATCATTCCCCCTATTCCTTTTTCGTAAAATAATTCCCACGGCTGACCTTGATTTTCTTGTCTCTTTCGACCACCTGTGTCAACTTGATTAAAGAAACATAGTCCTCGACAAGGCACTCCTCCGTATGCTCGGATTCAACCAGCACCGCAATTCCGGCAACTGTTGCCTTAAATTCATCCAATAGACTGACCATACCGTTAATGGTACCTCCAGCCTTCATGAAATCGTCTACAATCAATACATTCGAACCCTCAACCAAGCTTCTCTTAGAGAGTACCATAGTCTGGATCCTCTTTGAAGAGCCAGAAACATAATTGATGCTCACTGTAGAACCTTCCGTTACTTTATTATTCCTACTTACAATGACAACTGGAACATTCAAATAATTTGCCACGGCGTATGCTAATGATATCCCTTTGGTTGCCATCGTCATGATGACTGAGACATTTTTCTTGGCATACATTGAAGCGATTATCCTTCCAACCTTATTCACGGTTTGCGGATGTCCTAAGATGTCTGTCATATATAGATAACCGCCAGGAAGTAGCCTTTCGGGACTAGCGATCGTATCGCATAATCCGTCAATGAAGGCATTGACCTCTTCTTCCTTGATGGAAACAATATATTTCACTCCACCGGCCGCACCTGGAACGGTTGTTAAAGAACCTATCCCCCGTTGTTCAAAGGTATCTTTGATGATGGTCAAATCTTCACTGATCGAGGACTTTGCCGAACTATATCTTTCAGCAAAATAAGTCAGCGAAACTAATTCCCCTGGATGTTCTAATAAATAATTGGTCATATCGACTAGCCTCTCGCTGCGACGAAATTTCATTGAGACACCCCCTTTGTGAATTCCGAATATTATATTGCAACTATACCACTAATGTACGTTTCTATTCAAGATTGTTTCGATCACCCAACAAACGGACCGCATAGACCTGATCACAGAATCCGCGAAGACCATTGTAAATCCTCTGCATGCGCGAATCATGTTCCACCAAACCAAAAACGGTCGGACCGCTTCCGCTCATCAAGACCGAATCTGCTCCAAATGTCTTCATTTGATCTTTAATGTTCGCAACCTCCGGGTATAACTGCAATGTCACTTGTTCAAGAACATTCCCTAACCCTTCACATACATCGTGATAATTGTTTTCCATAATAGCCGAAATCATTCCAGGTACATCCGGATGCTCCATTTTTGAAGTTTGGAGCCTTTTGTATATATCGGCAGTCGAAACGCCGATCGTCGGTTTGGCCAAGATGACCCAGCACTTTGGCGGTGCAGGAAGATGCGTGATTTTTTCCCCGCGCCCTCTGGCCAATGCCGTACCTCCATATACACAAAATGAAACATCAGAGCCAATTTCAGCTCCGATTTCCGCAAGTTCATCCATGGAAAGACCAAGCTTCCACAGTCTATTTAAGCCTCTTAAAGTTGCTGCGGCATCACTGCTGCCACCAGCAAGTCCTGCGGCTACAGGTATATTTTTCTCTATAGTTATGGAAACACCTTTATTGATTCCAAAACGTTCCTTTAGAATAAATGCAGCTTGATAAGCCAAATTCCGATGATCATCCGGAACAAATCGATTATGGGATAGAATTTGAATATGATTTCCCTTTATTTCCTTTAGTTCAATTCTATCGGCAAGGTCGACTGTCGTCATGATCATTTCCACCTCATGATACCCATCAGGCCGTTTGAAAAGCACATCCAAAGCCAAATTAATTTTAGCCGGGGCTTTTTCCATAAGCTTCAATATGTCCACCTACTTTAACGTTCTTAAAAGTTCTTGTCCTATTCTATCATATTTGTTTATATTCTAAAGGTTTTTTCATCGTAATTTCAATGTAATGAAGCTAAGATTGGCCCTTAGAGGAGAATAGACACATGTAGGCACATTGGGGAGCAGCCACTTCCTGCATCCCAAAAGACTTGCTACATATCCATATAGCATTCACCGATACATAAAAAAACCAGACTCCTTAACTACAATGTAAGCAAAAATGAATAGAGCTATACATTGTATAGAGAGTCCGGCTTCCATCAACATGACGGCATGATACAATTAAGTGTTTTATCTTACTCTTTGTTCACCAATTGACGTTGTGCTTTTTCGATAGCAAGTTTTACCATGTTTCCTGCGTCCCTGGCCCGGATTCCTCCCCAGCCTTCTTTCTGGACAACATCGTAAAATCCAAGTTCCTTAGCCAATTCCTCTTTAAGATTATTTGACATAATCCCTTTTTTCCTGCTCAAGCGAAGCAACCCCTTTCACATGCCGTCACATGCCTAGTGTTTGCAACATACGCTATTTCATTACATCCTTTTTAAGCCTTTATTGGGACTCACAGGATATTTTATGCAAAACAAAAAGCAGCAAACAAAATTGTTAGCTGCCTCGTCTAAGTTACATCTCTTGTTGTTTGTTTAAAAATGTTAGTTCTACGGTTTCCGTTAAAACATCCGCATAGCTGTAAGATACTCTTTCAAACGCATTTTCATCTTGGTCGAGCTCAATTACAAAAACAGCCGGATAAGTTTCCGCCAAAGTTCCAAATCGTTCTACAGTCTTTCTTCTTCCACCGTTTGCTTTTAAGAGCAATCTTTTACCCAGGTTTGAATCAAGTGCAGTTTTAATATCAGCTAGAGTTTTTGGCATTTTCGGTCCACCTCACTAAGTTAAGTATATCACAATTTACAAATATACGCAAACAAAATAATAAATTATATCAGCACTTAAAAATGTAGTCAATATATTTTTATCTGAAATTCGGCAAAATCGCGAACAATTTTATTATATCCTGGGAAATGAAAAATTATGTAAACGAACTATTCCATTATTTATTAAGCCGAATTTTCGTAATTAAATCATTGCCTACGAACATTGCTCCACAAATAACCCATTTTTTTGTGAGGATATCCGAATTCTCCCCCTACCAAAAGCAAGCTGCATTCTTTCAAAATGCAGCTCGTTCATTCTTCCTGAAATGGCTTGAAAGGCAACCCGGTCCGTAACACCCCTTTTGTCTCAATTCCCCCCAGCCCCTTCTCTCCCGTTAATGTATTCCGAAGGACATCCCATACATGAATATGATCGGAAAATGGCGTAAAGCTTATCTTTCCGACGATATAAACCGGATCAAGAGCATGTATATTAACACGGGAAGGAGAACTTGCGAAATTTGCCCCCGCTTGGATCAGCGATTCAAAATGCGACTGACAAGCCCCGGCAAATATAATCAGTTGGTCTAAATGAGAAACCCTCCTTCGCGCTTCTCTAACTGTCTGTACAAAATCCTTTGAGTGACGGTAGGCATTAATATCGGACATCGGTCCTTTTGATTTTGAATAGGCATCATGACCGGTGACAACAAGAATGTCCGGCCGATAATGATCCAGCAACCCCCCGATCCTTTGGGGCATTTCCTTTTCATTGCAATAGATGCCATTGACCGGAATACCGAATTTCTGATATAGATCCATGCATTTCCTCAAGTAAGATGCATCCCCATCAACATGGAGCACCCTCCCTGGTATTTGAAAATATTCACCGCTATACCGATAGCCATTACTGGATTGATAGCCGTTTTTTTGTTGTTGCAGCTCTAGATCTTGCGTTAATAAGCGGTCAGATTGTTCTTGTAGTACCTCATTCGACCTTTGTCGATCATTTCTTTCATTATCATTAATAATCATTAAATCTTGAAAAGGTGCATCTGCAATCAGTCGGATATCTTCCCCATAAAGAATAGCTTCACGCCTTCCGTCAATATCACGGATATCAATTACCCGGAACAACACGTCGCATTTATAAGAAACCCGACCAACAATATCGTTTATTTGAATATTCATGGCCCCACCCCATGAGAAGACTTATTTTCAGCCCGCCCTAGTTTATTTTCATTCTTAAGTTATGCGAACCAATCTTGAATGGTGAAAGGTGGATATTGATTACATTTTCGGGTATGTTCCATCATGATGGGCCAATTTCAAAATAAAAAAAGCCGGAAGCTGGGAGTGACCCCATTCCGACTTGAATCTTTCACGTTTTCTTTATTTGAAATTCGGCAATAACGCATCACTTAAGCGGCCAAATTCTTTGATGCTCAGTGTTTCGCCCCGTCTGGAAGGATCCACTTCCGCGGCTTCGAGAGCGGCAAGTATGTGTTCCTTTTTCGATTTACCATCTGGCATCTGACTGGTTAAGTTATTTAAAATCGTTTTCCGACGCTGTGCAAAGCACGCCCGGGTCACAGTGAATAGGAAATCCTCATCCAGGACCTCGACGATTGGCTTCAAGCGCCTAGTAAGGCGGATTACAGCTGAATCAACATTAGGCTGAGGCATGAATACCGTTTTTGGTACGATCATCACTGTTTCGGCTTCTGTATAATATTGAATGGCAATGGATAAAGAACCATATTCCTTTGTCCCAGGTTTTGCGGCAATTCGGTCAGCCACTTCTTTTTGCAGCATGCACACGATGCCTCTAATGGGCAAGTCCTCGGACAATAGCTTTAAAATGATCGGCGTCGTGACATAGTATGGCAGGTTTGCAACAACCATCAAGTCCGAGAATCCAGCAAATTCCTCCTCGATGACCTTCTTGACATCAGCCTTAAGAACATCCCCGTGAATGATGTTTACATTGTTATAGGGAGACAGTGTATCCGATAAGATGGGCAGTAGACGCTGATCAATCTCAAAGGCCGCAACCTTTTTGCTGCTTTTCGCCAGTTGTTCCGTCAATGCCCCGATTCCCGGCCCAATTTCGATGGCGCCGCTTTCCTCTGTCAAATTGGCATGTTCGACAATACGTTTCAAGATATTCGTATCGATTAAAAAGTTTTGGCCTAAGCTCTTTTTAAAGGAGAATCCGTACTTCTTTAATATTTCTTTCGTTCTGACAGGGGTTGCAATATCCTTATTCATTTTTTTCCTCCTGAATTATCTGTACCATCGCTTTCTCAAAAGCCTCAGTTGATATTTGGAACATTTTTAGTCTCTTATATAACTGTTTACCATTGGTAAACCCGATTTTTAACATAGATCCAAGTTTTCCCCTTCGTTCCTTGGCACCGGATCCCCCGATTAAACCTGCATCTATTAAATCCTGCTGTGAAATCTCTTCCGAAGCCTCTTCGTCCATTATTTGGGCATCCTTTAAAGCATTACGAATTGCCTCAGGAGAAGCATGTTCCACACCAATTCCTCTACCTGACTTAGGAAGGGCTTCCTTCTTCGTTAAAAAGGCGTGTTTACACCCTTTTACTTGTTCTGAAATGATATTCCTGATTTTTTGACCAGGAAAATCAGGGTCAGTGAAAATGATGGCTCCACGTGTCTTTTGTGCAAGCCTCACCTGTTCAATACAGGACTCATTCACCGCTGATCCGTTGGTTTCTATTGTATCAGCATTAACAGCCCTTTTTATCGCCACCGTATCGTCTTTTCCTTCTACAACAATAATTTCTTTAATCTTTTTCATGGTTTCCTCCATACAGAAAAGCGCAAGCGCTTTGATTAGCTCTTGGATAAACGTAACCGGTCCCCCGTAAAAAACTTTTTTGGGTAGAGAATCCAGTCTAGATCATTTATGAAAGTTTACACGCATATATTGAAACCTTATGGAATGGCAAGACGTCTATCTTATTAAAACAGTTTTACATGGGGTTTTTCAACAAATGGAAAATAAAACGCAAAAAACAGGAGACGAATTCATCTCCTGCGAGAGAAACCTTATTAGTCCAATACGCGAATCTTTACTCTCTTTACACCCCAGCGATAGGCATCATTTTTTGAAGAAAAGAAGACGTCAATCTTATTTCCCTTTATTGCTCCGCCTTTATCAGCTGCTACAGCATAGCCATATCCCTCTACATATACTTTCGACCCCATGGGAATCACGCTTGGATCGACAGCAATGATTTTCGCACCCGGATTACTCTTTAGATCTACTCCTGTGGACGTGACTCCGGAACAGCCCTTACAACTGGCTGTATAAGCTGTTGAAGATACGTATATTTCTTTTCCACTTGAAGAACTAACGTTAGTTACTCCCCGTGATGCCTGCGCAACCGTCGTTCGAGTTCCGACCGTTACAACTTTATCCTGCTTTTTATTAATTACTTTTTCTGAAAGTAATTCTCTTTTGACCTCTTTGCCATTTTCTTTAACAACTTCATATTCCTTGGAAACGAGTCCATCTTTTCCTTCTTTGACAATTTTCTCTTTCCCTTTTGATAAAGAGTCGTCTTTTTTAGTTATGACAGCAAAGTCAACTGGTTCTTCCACTACATCGGTGACTTTTTCAATTCGAACTACGTTTACCGTATTCTCAGCTTTAACTTTTTCGGTTAATTCTGGCTCAACTCGATCCAAATCATTGAGTTTTACTCCTTGTTGCTTTAAAAAGTCAGCGACAGTAGTCGAAGTTGACCATACCTGCTTTTCGTCTCCACCTACCACTAATTTCAGTGAAAAGGCTTTGTCTATGGCAACTTCCATATTCGCTTTCAGCTTCGTACTTTTTGAAGGGGTGATCTTATCCTGTTCCTTCACACTTAGATTTTGGTCTTTTAAAAGTTCATCTACCGTATCTGCGGTGGACCAGACTTCCTTCTTCTTACCATCCTGTACCATGACGATTTTTTGTGCAGGCTTCCAAACCACCTCCAAATCATCATCAACCTTTGTGGTTCTTGATGGGTGGACATAATCTGCGGCTTGAACGTTAATCTCTAAATCTTTCAACATATCATTTACAGTAGCCGCGTGTGTACGCACTACCTCTTTTTTTCCATCTAGCATGATTGTTACTGTATCCTTTGTTCCTTGATATATAAGTATTCCCAATGCTGTAGAAACAAGAATAGCACTGCAAATGGCCATTGCCATTCTCTTCTTCCCAAAAGGTTTGGGAATAAGGTTTTTCATAGTTTTTAATAGAATGAAAAACTCCTCCTTCCTCCCGGTGATTATATAGACTTAGTTATCAAGCTGTCAACCCATTCACTTCTCATTCAGGAAATTACTACCTATTATGCATATTCCATAATGAAAAGGAAAGGGCGACTTCTCGACATAATAAGCCTATAGTTGGAGTGAAATTTGTAGAAACCTTAAAAAATTGCGATTTTAGCTAGCAAACCCCGGGAGATATTGTAAAAAAAAATGTCAGTTAATGCCGAATAATTTCTTGGCATTTTCCGTTGTTGCCTGGGAAACTTCCTCTATTGTAAGTTGTTTGATTTCTGCAATTTGTTCAGCGACAAGTTTCACATATGAAGGTTCATTACGCTTCCCTCTATAAGGATGGGGAGCCAAGTATGGACAATCGGTCTCAATCAGTAAACGGTCTAAAGGTACGGCTGCTGCCACTTCCTTTGGTTTTTTGGCATTCTTGAAGGTCACAGGGCCTCCCAATGAAATATAAAAATTCATATTGATGCACTCCAAAGCCGTTTCTGCACTTCCGCTAAAGCAATGCATGATGCCCCCAACCCTTGATGCCTCTTCTTCCTTCAGTATGTTCACGATATCCGCGGTCGCTTCCCGATTATGGATGATAATGGGCAGCCCCACCTTTTTGGCCAATCGAATCTGCTTCCTGAACACCTCCATTTGAACATCTTTCGGAGATTTATCCCAATGATAATCCAGGCCCATCTCCCCAATGGCCACAACCTTTGGATGATTGGATAATTCCTCGATCCATTGTAAGTCATCTTCCGTCATATCTATAGCATCCACAGGATGCCATCCGACTGCGGCATACATGAAATCATAAGTTTCTATTAATTCCATTGCCCTTATAATGGTAGGCCGGTCAAAACCAACGACTACCATATTATCGACCCCTGCTTCCTTAGCTCTTTCTATTACGTCTTCGAGATCCTCGTTGAATTGTTCCGCATTAACATGTACATGTGTGTCAAATAACATTATTTTTCTTCCTTTCTAGCACTATTTTATAAAAAAATGAAAGTTTTATGTTTCACATTTAGGTAACAAACAGATTACAAAAGAGGCTGTATGCCCAATTAATAAATGTAGAACCAAAAACTAAACCTATATTACGTTACTTTTTCCAAAAGCATAAAGAAAAAAACATAAAAATGTTTCATATGAAACACCTTTATGTTTTCATCCGTTTATTTCACCTTTGAACCATTTGGAATCGATGAATCTATTGTAGCGACTGAGAGCACATCATCCTGGCTTCCCGCCAAAATCATTCCTTGAGAGAGCTCGCCACGAAGTTTAACAGGTTTCAAATTCGTGACGCATATCACTTTTTTGCCTACTAAATCTTCTGGTTTATAGTGCTGTGCAATGCCTGATACGACTTGCCGTTTCTCATAACCCAAATCAAGCTGAAGTTTAAGAAGCTTATCCGCCTTCTTTACAGGCTCAACTGCCATTACCTCAGCAACACGCAGCTCCACTTTTGTAAAGTCATCAATAGTGATTTCATCAACCTCGGGAATCGTCTCTTCCACTTTTTCCTCGGCCTTAGGGGCATCCCCCTGCATTTGTTCTTTAATATATAAAACTTCCTCTTCCATATCCAAACGAGGGAAGATCGGGTCTCCCTTCAAGACTTTTGTTTCAGCAGGAATTTGACCGAACTCCGCTAAACTGTCCCAGGATTTTAACACATCATCTTTGATGCTAAGCTGAGCAAAGATCTTTTCCGGTGTTTGCGTCAAGAACGGTTTCAAAAGGATTGCCGTCCTGCGTAATGATTCCGCCAAATGAACCATGACACTGGCAAGGTCTTCTTTCTTTGATTCATCTTTAGCAAGAGTCCATGGCTGGGTCTCATCAATGAATTTATTAGTTCTGCTCACGAGTTGCCAAATGGATGTCAGTGCAACTGAAAATTCCATATTTTCCATTGCTTCCTCATACTTGCCAACCGTTTCTTGGTTCATTTCAAGCAAAGCTTTTTCGAATTCACCATTGGATCCTTCATAATTTGGAATCACACCATCAAAATATTTATTGACCATTGCAACTGTTCGATTTAATAAATTCCCTAAATCATTGGCCAGGTCAAAATTGATCCGTTCCACAAACCCTTCCGGTGTAAATACCCCATCGGAACCAAATGGTACTTCACGCAATAAATAGTAGCGTAAAGAATCCAACCCGTAACGATCGATCAATGTAACGGGATCCACTACATTTCCTTTTGATTTGGACATTTTACCATCTTTCATGAGAAGCCATCCGTGGGCGAAGACTTTCTTTGGAAGCGGCACGTCAAGAGCCATTAACATGATCGGCCAATAAATTGTATGGAAACGAACGATTTCCTTTCCGACCAGATGTACGTCGGCCGGCCAATAATTCAAGTATTTAGAATCATTGTCCGTTCCATACCCTAATGCCGTTATATAATTGGTCAAAGCATCAATCCATACATAAATGACATGCTTTGGATCTCCCGGCACCTTGATGCCCCAATCGAAAGTAGTACGTGAAACGGCCAGATCTTCCAATCCAGGCTTGATGAAGTTATTGATCATTTCGTTTTTGCGGGATTCCGGCTGAATGAAATCCGGGTTTTCCTCATAAAACTTAAGTAACCGATCCGCATATTTACTCATCTTAAAGAAATAAGATTCCTCTTTCACCTTTTCAACAGGCCTGCCGCAATCAGGACAGTTCCCATTGCTCTCTTCGACTTGACGTTCCGTGAAGAAAGATTCGCAAGGTGTACAATATAATCCTTCATATTGGTCTAAATATATATCACCCTGGTCCAATAACCTTTTGAAAATCTTGGCTACGACCTCTTTATGGCGATCTTCCGTCGTCCTGATGAAATCATCATATGAAATATCAAGCTTTTCCCAGAGTTCTTTGATCCCTGATACGATATTATCTACATATTGCTGTGGAGTGATTCCCTCCTCAGCCGCTTTACGCTGGATTTTTTGGCCATGTTCATCAGTTCCTGTTAAATACATGACATCGAAGCCACGCATCCTTTTATAACGAGCCATGGCATCCCCTGCCACTGTCGTATACGCATGCCCTATATGTAAATTGCCACTCGGATAATATATGGGTGTCGTGATATAGAATGTTTTTAATTTATCTTGCACTTCGTTCCCTCCTCATCATTTGAAAAACCGGCTATGGGACTGGCCCAAGCCAAAAGAATATATTTAAGCTAGTATCTCTATTTTAACGCTATATACAATTCTGTGCGACAATAATCACTAATCTAATCATCATGTTAATAGAATAAAAAAATAATAAGTAGACTCAACTTAAAAATAAGGGTACTTCCCTTCTGTCAGCATTACCTCTTACCTGAACAAAATATACCTAAATTTCTTTTTTTGTGCAACAACTCACATATTCGCAAACTTTTTCAGAAAATTATCCTTAATTCAGAACTTTTGTTTTGAAACTAAAATATATTTAATCATATAATAGGGAAGTATGTTTTCATATGCATACTTTGTCGAAATGTGGTGAAGTGAAGTGAGTAGTTCTTTGTATCCTGCATTTCTTTACTTTTAAAGGCATAACCGATTTTTTCTCTTTAAAAGCCATTTTGTTACACGAAGTGGACCCTGCTATTTCTTACAAAAAAATGAAAATAAATCATTGACGAATTTGGGAATGGCTGGTATTATAAATTTATAAAAAAATTTGTCGAATAATGGCGAAAAAAATAGAAATAGGGTACTAGATTGTAACTGAGAGGAGAATTTTTTAAATGAAATCTACAGGTATTGTTCGTAAAGTTGATGAGTTAGGCCGGGTGGTTATTCCAATCGAACTTCGTCGTACATTGGGTATCGCTGAGAAAGACGCTCTTGAAATCTATGTGGATGATGAGCGCATCATCTTGAAAAAATACAAACCAAACATGACTTGCCAAGTTACAGGTGAAGTTTCCGATAACAACCTTACACTTGCCAATGGCAAATTGATTCTTAGTCGTGAAGGTGCAGAATTACTTATTCAAGAAATTCAACAAAACTTCACTGCTTCTAAATAAATGATAAAAAAACTTCCGTTCTTCGGAAGTTTTTTTATGCTCATTATTCTTGTATATCAATGTGAAACGCTTGATAAACATCGCGTTTTTGCATATTGCGATCTTTTGCGACCTGCTTGATTGCGTCCTTTGAAGTGAACTGCTTGGTTTCTATATAATGATTAACATGGCCGACGATATCAAGGTCCATCCACCAAGCCTCTTCCGATTCATCCTCCGACCATTGCCCGCCTTCTATTATTAAACAGAACTCACCGCGAATTTCGGATTCCACCGCCCATGTCAAGGCCTCACTCACAGTCCCTCGAATGAACTCTTCAAATTTCTTGGTTAACTCCCGGCATAATACTATACGACGGTCACCTAAAATTTCATGCATATGTTTCAATGTTTCTTTCAATCGATGTGGCGATTCATAAACGATCCAAGTTGATTCCATTTTTTTTAATTTTTCCAGTTCCTGCTTTTTTTCTTTTGCTCCCCGTTGCAGAAAACCATAGAAGTAAAAAGGCTGGGGAACCAGTCCAGATGCGATCAATGCAGTTAATGCAGCATTTGCCCCCGGCAACGGAATGACTTTAAACTGTTCGGCAATGGCATCTTTGACCAGTTCATATCCCGGGTCGGATATCGTCGGCAAGCCAGCATCACTTACCAATGCGATGACCTCTCCAGATCGAAGCCTCTCAAGCATTTGTTTCCCGCTATATTCCTTATTATGTTCATGGTAGCTGACGATAGGTGTCGAAATTTCAAAGTAGTTGCATAATTTCTTCGTATTTCGCGTGTCCTCAGCAGCAATGACATCCGCTTCCTTTAAGATTCTTAAAGCCCGGAAACTCATATCCTCAAGGTTTCCTATCGGTGTAGGAACCAGATATAGAGCCGGCTCCAATCCTTCTTTTTCAAAACTCTTTTGCTGCCACATATCATGTATCCTCCTTTGCCATCCACTTTTCCTTTTGTTTTCTTGTTAATTGCTTAAATTTATATTCAGCCTGCATGGCCAATGTCCGTGTTTCGAATATTTCATGATAAATCAGTTCAACCGGTGTCCGGCCACGTGTATACTTAGCGCCCCTGCCTTGATTATGAACATCAATCCTACGGTGCAAATCATTGGTATACCCAGCATAATAACTGCCGTCCCTGCACTTTAAAACATAAAAATAATGCTTATTCCTCTCCATATAGAATCCTTCTGATTTCGGGATTATACTCATTTTGATCATTATATACAACAAGCGGGGGAAGAATCTTCAAATCAGGGTTGCCGTCCTTTATCCCTTCTATAAGAATCGTATTCGCTTCTTTTGAACTCTTAGGATAAACGAATTGCAGTCGCTTCGGTTCAATTCTGTACATCCTCATGAAATGCAGGATATCCATCAGACGGCCCGGTCTATGAACGAATGCGGCTTTCCCACCTTGACGCAGCAATTGGCTTGAAACACGCATGACATCCTCAAGATTACACATGATTTCATGTCGGGCAATTGCAAAGTGCTCATTTTTGTTAATTTCCTCCATGGATGGCGTCGGGAAATAGGGTGGATTGCAAGTAACGACGTCATATTTGCTATACCCTATCTGCTTTGGAATTTCTTTTATATCTCCATGAATCATCTCGATTTGGGAGGTTACGCCATTATAGTCCATGCTCCTCTGGGCCATGTCATATAACCGCTCTTGAATTTCAACACCGGTAATTGTCCCTTTCGTTCTTGTACTCAGCAGCAAAGGTATGACCCCATTGCCTGAGCAAAGATCGACGATTTTCCCTTTTTGGATCGGTACATTCACGAACCTTGATAATAAAACGGCATCTAATGAAAAAGAGAACACCGATGGGCTCTGAATGATCCTTAAATTCTCAGCCAAAAGATAATCCAGGCGCTCATCTCCATTAAGTTCTACCATTGCTGTTACCCTCCTAATCATGTATGGAAAAAGCATGTTTAGGGACCATGCTTCTATGTTACTGTCGTACAAAAAGGGGCCTGACTCATAGTATGCGTCAGACCCCGAATCACTATATATTGTAAACGGTCTATCTATCACGTAAAAGAGATGGAACATCTTTTATATTATCCATTATCACTTCTTGTTTAAAAAAGATAAACAGAACAGGCAATCCCCTTCTTTTCGTAAACTGCCAAAATGCAGATTGCAAATATGAAAGCCTTCTTGATAGATACGGGCTAAGTTATCATAGCCTTCCCCGATATCCATAACCTTTTCCGCACTTGGAGTACGGTTTTTCACTTTTTGTTTGACCTTAACTGCAGCAGGCGCACTTTCGACTTCCACAAGGCCCAACCGATGGCGCAAATGCTCGTTTTCCAGCTTGATCGACTGATTTTCCTCAAGTATTTCAGCTAAGTTCTGCTTCAATTCTCCAAGCTGCTTATATAATTGGCCTATCTGGGTTTCCATATTGGTCACCGACTCAAAAATATCTTTCTTATCCACGCTCTCCCACCACCTTAATAATCTGTGGCTTGAATAGAAACGGCTCCCTCTTTTAGAATCTCATCTAGAGTATACTCTAATACTCTTTCTTGCCCGATTAGTTCAATCTGAAGTACGCGTTCTAGAATATTAAGCCCCACTACCTTGCCTTTGCCACCAGGCGTATTAATCATTTCACCTAAATCAGGAAGCATTTCCTTCGCACTTTCATACTCATCATTTTCATATTTCAGACAGCACATCAATCGACCGCATAAACCTGAGATTTTTGTAGGGTTTAATGATAAATTCTGATCCTTCGCCATTTTGATGGAAACCGGTTCAAAATCTCCAAGAAATGTGGAGCAACAAAGCATTCTGCCACAAGGTCCGATGCCACCAAGCATCTTTGCCTCATCCCTTACCCCGATTTGGCGCAGTTCTATGCGAGTTCTGAATATGGCAGCTAAATCTTTGACTAAATCACGGAAATCCACGCGACCATCCGCTGTAAAATAAAACACGACTTTATTTCTGTCGAAAGTATATGACACATCAACCAGCTTCATATCCAGCTTATGTTCCACAACCTTTTGACAACATATAGTGTAAGCCTCTTCTGCAGCCGCCTTATTCTCGTCTACAATCAGCTTATCTTTTGCATCAGCGACCCGAAGTACTTTTTTCAATGGCAGGACAACATCGTTTTCATCTACTTGTTTACGGGCTGTAACGACTTTACCGAATTCAACACCGCGGACAGTCTCCACTATTACAAAATCGTCCTTAGGAATTTCGAATTCACCCGGATCGAAGTAGTATATTTTGCCCGCCTTTTTAAAACGGACACCTACAACATCATACAAATCATGATCCCTCCTGCAAATTCAGCACAAGCTGTTCCATCAACAGCTGTGGATTCGTGTTGGACATCAGCTTCCTTTTTGCTTCCAAAATGCAACCCATATGTTCAGCAAGGCGTCTTGGGGAAAGATGAAGAGCGTGAGTTTCAAATTCCTTCAGTTTATTTTGGAACACAACGAAGTCCTTTTTGTCCAACTGAATGTATAATAAATCCTTATATATAAGAAGTAACAAATCAAGACCTCTGTCAACCTGTTCTCTTTCTTTAAAGTGTGTGAACCAATCCGTCTGAAGGTACAGCATTGCCTTCAAGGAATTAAGTTTTAACACTTCATATAATTTTACCACTATTTTTTGAGCTTGTACAAACCATTCATCATGGCTAAGCTCGATTCCAGCTTCCACATTCTGTGTGATGTGGGCAATAACCGAGGCCAGCTGTGGTTCTAACTCCTGTTCTATCAGCTTCCGTTTCACATTCTCCGGAGATAATGGCTTGAACGAAATCACTTGGCACCTTGATAATATAGTCGGCAGAATCCTCTGAAGCTGTTCGGTCATCAATATTGCTACCGTATCAGCCGAAGGTTCTTCTAAAAATTTCAATAGACTGTTGGCTGCCCCCACAGACATTTTGTCAGCATCGGCAATCATATAAACCTTCCGATCTGCCTCTACGCTCTTTTTCGAAAATTCTTCCTGAAGCCCCTTGATTTGCTCTTTCTTTATTGAGAGACCGTCCTTTTCTATCAAATGGACATCAGGATGATTCCCACTTGAAATCCGTTTGCAATTCCGACAAAGTTCGCATGGCTCATAACCTGCTGTCGGGGCTTCACATAGTAAGCTTTTGGCAAAGGCATAGCTTATCTCTTGCTTGCCTGTCCCTTTTTCCCCTTCAAATAAATACGCATGAGCCACCCTGTTTTTCGTTATGCTATTTTGCAGCATCGTCATTACCTGCGGCTGAATTTCACTCATGTCCTGCCATGTTTTATCCAAAACCATCAACTCACTTAAGTATATAAATTAATCAGAAGACCTTTAATCTCGCCTATCATTTCCAATATTTCAAGCGAACTCTTCTCTTTATTAAGAATTTCCTCGCTTAACTCAACTAATTTTGCATCTATCGTTTCCACGGTTTTCAATGGCCGGCTCTGTCCATATTCATTCCAGCTCGTTGATTGCTTCAGTTCCAGTCCATATTCAACCGCTTCTTTAACAAACCGTTTCACCAATGCTTTATATTTTGCCAATTCCCTAAAAGTACGTGACCTTACTAAACGCTGACCCGCCCCTTCGATATCGCCTATCAAACGGTTTAATGTTTGGATTTGCATCTTTTGATCCTGTGTCTGGACCATTTGTTGGAATCTTCCATTTCCGGTTTGGAATTGTTTGGCATCCTGTCGCGATTTATCCAGCTTAATAGGGATATCATGGTTGATTTTCATAATGAACCTCCCTGAAACTAACCGTTAAAATTGTAAAAAGTTTTCAACCGGCAGAACAAAAATGGTCGCACCGCCCACTTGAATCTCCACTGGGTAAGGTACATATGACTCGGCATTCCCGCCCATCGGTGAAACCGGTGATACTAATTGGGATCGTGACTGACAATTCTGTTTGATGATCTGGATGGCTTGGTCAACACGTTCATCCTCTGTTCCAATCATAAAAGTCGTATTACCTGATTTTAAAAACCCGCCAGTGCTGGCTAACTTGGTCGTTCCGAAATTATTTTCCACTAATTGATTCAGCAGGCGATGACTATCCTTGTCTTGAACGACAGCAATGATCATTTTCATTCTCATCATCCTCCGGTTACTCTGAATTTTTACTAACTACATTATATCAAATAGTATTGGTTGAATAATATGGAAACCTATATAATCAGTTTCCCGCTTTCGCTAAAAAATCCAATAGGCTGGCTTTCGATTCCTCAAAGACTTCATCTATTGTCCGGCCTGCATCCACGATAATGAAACGTTCTTTCCATCTATTTATAATGAACTGATACCCTTCACAAACTTTTTTATGAAAGTCGAGTGCTTCAAGATCCAGCCGGTTCACTTCCCGTTCCCCATTGGACTGGATGCGTCTCAATCCCTCTTCTGGGTCGATATCAAAAAAGAGCGTGGCATCTGGCATCATATCTCCAATTGCAAATTTATTGATATTGTAAACTTCTTCTATATCCAAACCCCTTGCATGACCCTGATAGGCTAATGAGCTATCTATAAACCGGTCACAGAGGACAATTCCCCCTCGTTCCAGCTCAGGCATGACCACTTCCACTAAATGCTGACGCCTTGCTGCTGCGTATAATAAAGCCTCTGTCCTCGAGTCCATGGCTGTATTATCTTTATTAAGGATCACTTCCCTAATTTGCTCCGAAATGGGAACTCCCCCTGGCTCACGGGTTAATAGAACTTGATAGCCTTCTTTTTGCAGAGCCTTGCCAAGCATTTGGGTAATGGTTGTTTTCCCGGCACCCTCAGGCCCTTCCATTGTTATAAAAATACCACGTTTCATCGATGTACCTCCAAGGTTCTTTGTATGTAGTATATCATTTTAACCAGTCTGCCCGCTGTCATAAACGATTAATTCTCCGTTTGAAAGGGAGGAACCACCATGAAACCTTGATCCCATTTCCAGCAGTCTCCGCAAATTGGATATATGTTCAGGAGTAATCATTTCCCCGGACATAATTAAAGGGATGCCCGGCGGATAAGGAATGACCATCTCGGCGGATACCTCTCCGACTGCTTTCCGTAATTCGACAGGTCTTGCTTTGCTATGCTTCATGACGGAGTAGGGCATTTCAAGCCCTGTCATTGACCTTCCATCAGGCCAGAGGACCCGAAGATCTGCTTCCTTGTTTCCAGTTCTGTCTTGAGTGGCACTTTTTATAGTTTGTATGATTTCATGAAAAGGAAAATCGGTACCCATTTTTAATAAGGGTAAAATCATTAATAAATTATCAGGATCAGCCAACTCCGTAAAAATGCCTTCGGCTTCACATAGCTGCTGTAACTCAAATCCGCTTAAACCATTTGTTGATTGAATGACTACTTTTAACGGGTCTGCCAAGGTGCCTGGCGGCGCCTCCAGAACCCTTACTGTCTGCAGGGCACCTAATTCTCCTCTGAAGTCCGATATCTTTTCAATAAGGAATTTTTTATCTTCTGATGTAAAAGCGGCTAAGTAGGCCCTGGCCAAGTCGAGCGAACCCATAATTGGGTAAGATGGACTGCTGGACTGAAGCATTTGTAAATAGAATGATGCTTGATCGACATCAATTAAGGATGAATTCACATGAAGAAATGACCCCATCGTCATGGCTGGCAGTGTTTTATGCGCTGAATGGACAACGGCATCTGCCCCTGCCGAAATGGCCGACTTGGGAAACGGACTTCCTAACTGAAAATGAGCGCCATGTGCCTCGTCCACCAGCACAGGAATCCCCTTTTGATGTGCGAGTCTTACCATTTCCGTCAAGTCTTCACCAATTCCATAATAATTAGGATAGGTAACAATGATGGCTTTTGCATCTGGATGTACACTCAAGGCTTCTTCAATTAAATTTGATCCCAAACCGCCGGCAATGCCCCATTTCTCATAATAGTCCGGTTGCAAAAAAATCGGTTGTACATTCGCTAACATCAATCCATGTAAAATTGATTTATGGCAGTTTCTTTGGACAAGGACCTTATCACCTTCCCTGCAGGCAGCAAGAATCATGGCAATGTTGCCTACGGTTGACCCATTAACGAGAAAATAACTCCGCTTTACCCCATATAGATCAGCGAGTAGTTGCTCGGACTTTAGAATGGCGCCCTCTGGAGCATGCAGGTCATCTAAACCGCTTATTTCCGTGGCATCAATACCAAGCAGGGGGTTGTATAAGGCTTGGCCCTTTTTATTAAACACCCATCCATTTTTATGCCCTGGGACATGCAGGGATATGGAGCTTTTTTTATGAAAAGCACTCATTGCATCGAACAATGGTGTCTGTAATTGATTCATTTTTCTCTTCCCTCATATCATAGTATTTTTTCATTTTATCAAATAAGTACAATTTTATCTCATATTGCGCCGACAGAAAGGCAATTATGCATCTCTGAACAGTCTGTTTGGAGGGAACATACGGCAACATGGGAGCATGTTGCCAAGCATTCTTCTAAAGTACCAAAAAAAGAATCAGAGACTAAAGAAACACACATTTCTTTTATCTCTGATTCTTTAACTTTCCACAAACTATTTTTTCATGATAATATTTCAGGATTAGTGATTTTTCTTAATTTCTTTAAGTAATATTGGTACTTGGGATCGTTCGTATCCGTCCCGATCATATCCCTTTCGCATTCCTCACAAATAAAAGTCGTATATAGATGTATACCCATCCCTTTTACTTGTTCACAAACCGCGCACGTTTCCCCTGCCGTTGTTTTGGTTTTTGTTGTCCCCAACATCTCCACCTCCATACCTGCATTCTCCCCAAAAACCATTGTTCGCATACATTGATTTAAATAGTTTAAGAGAACCCGGGGATGCTTTTAACAATGTATGATGAAGAATTTCAATACGTGTATGTCTTCATAAAAGTTTCCATAATTGATAATCCCTTTATATCCAATGATTTTTCTTTGGGTTAAGCAAAAAAAGACCAGCCGGATGGCTGATCTTTTTAAATGGCTTGGCGGCGTCCTACTCTCACAGGGGGAAACCCCCAACTACCATCGGCGCTGAAGAGCTTAACTGCCGTGTTCGGAATGGGAACGGGTGTGACCTCTTCGCTATCGCCACCAAACATAAAAGGAACGTTGTTCCTTCAAAACTAGATAATAAGAAGGTATTTCATTTTTTTAAAAGCGTTGGTTAAGTCCTCGATCTATTAGTATCAGTCAGCTCCACATGTCACCATGCTTCCACCTCTGACCTATCAACCTGATCATCTTTCAGGGATCTTACTAGCTTGCGCCATGGGAAATCTCATCTTGAGGGGGGCTTCATGCTTAGATGCTTTCAGCACTTATCCCGTCCGCACGTAGCTACCCAGCTATGCCTTTGGCAAGACAACTGGTACACCAGCGGTGCGTCCATCCCGGTCCTCTCGTACTAAGGACAGCTCCTCTCAAATTTCCTGCGCCCGCGACGGATAGGGACCGAACTGTCTCACGACGTTCTGAACCCAGCTCGCGTACCGCTTTAATGGGCGAACAGCCCAACCCTTGGGACCGACTACAGCCCCAGGATGCGATGAGCCGACATCGAGGTGCCAAACCTCCCCGTCGATGTGGACTCTTGGGGGAGATAAGCCTGTTATCCCCGGGGTAGCTTTTATCCGTTGAGCGATGGCCCTTCCATGCGGAACCACCGGATCACTAAGCCCGACTTTCGTCCCTGCTCGACTTGTAGGTCTCGCAGTCAAGCTCCCTTGTGCCTTTACACTCTACGAATGATTTCCAACCATTCTGAGGGAACCTTTGGGCGCCTCCGTTACTCTTTAGGAGGCGACCGCCCCAGTCAAACTGCCCACCTGACACTGTCTCCCACCCCGATAAGGGGCGCGGGTTAGAATTTCAATACAGCCAGGGTAGTATCCCACCAACGCCTCCACCGAAGCTGGCGCTCCGGCTTCTCAGGCTCCTACCTATCCTGTACAAGCTGTACCAAAATTCAATATCAGGCTGCAGTAAAGCTCCACGGGGTCTTTCCGTCCTGTCGCGGGTAACCTGCATCTTCACAGGTACTATAATTTCACCGAGTCTCTCGTTGAGACAGTGCCCAGATCGTTACACCTTTCGTGCGGGTCGGAACTTACCCGACAAGGAATTTCGCTACCTTAGGACCGTTATAGTTACGGCCGCCGTTTACTGGGGCTTCGGTTCAAAGCTTCGCTTGCGCTAACCTCTCCCCTTAACCTTCCAGCACCGGGCAGGTGTCAGCCCCTATACTTC
>NZ_JBBOOJ010000001.1:5315000-5327500 GCF_038003055.1 Peribacillus sp. FSL M8-0224 | reverse complement strand
GGGAAATACTGCCATGCAGTACATGGTATAAACCATTGAACTCTCTCATCTTTTCCATAGCTATAACATCTTTCGGGTCCTGAACCACACAGATCAAACTTCTGTCCCTCTTTTGATCTTCGCAAATATAGCAGGGATCTTGATCTGTAATATGACCACAGACTGAGCAATACATAAGATTCCGCTTAGCATTAACAAGTGCTTTTGCAAAATCCAAAACAGTATCTTCCTTCATGCTTAATACATGAAAGGCTAATCGAGCAGCCGTTTTAGGACCAATCCCCGGCAATTTCATAAAACTGTCAATGAGCTTGGAAATTGGTTCTGGATAATGCATCGAATTCCTCCTAAAAATTTCAAAAGAAACCCCCTGAAAGGAAGTTTCTTTTGAACTTGCTTAAAACATACCCGGAAGGTTCATTCCCTTAGTGAATTGTCCCATCGTTTGGTTTGTCAGTTCTTCCGCCTTTTTCAAAGCATCGTTAGTGGCAGCCAACACTAAATCCTGAAGCATATCGATATCATCCGGATCGACAACTTCCGGTTTGATGACTACATCGACTATTTCTTTATGTCCAGTCACGATGACCGTTACCATTCCGCCGCCGGCAGTTCCTTCAACCCTTTTTTCACCTAATTCTTCTTGTGCCTCTGCCATCTTCTTTTGCATCTTTTGCATTTGTTTCATCATGTTCTGCATATTACCGCCGCGCATACCCATTTTCCTTACCTCCAATTATTCTTTAATTTCAAGTAAATCATCGCCGACTAATTTTCTAGCCTCTGCTATAAAGGGGTCTTCTTCTTTTGATTCCGTTTCTTCTGGACCGTCGAACTGCTGTGTTGAGATGAAGTCCTCCCGCAACCTTTGCCACTGGCTTTCCGGAACTCCAGCTATCTCCATTCGGTGTCCGGTCAATTGCTGCATGATCGAGGCTATCACTTCCACGAAACGGTTATTTTCCATTGCCATTTGACAATGAATATCATATTTGAATTTTACCACAAAAGCTTCAGTTGACGCAGCAACAGGTTCCGCCTCCGTTAATAAAGCTGCCAATGACTTTTGGTTTTGCTGACCTAACTGTTCAAGCACTTCCCCCCACTTACTTTTCACAGCATTAAGACCTGGCTTTGTAGCTTGTTTCAAAACTTGATTGATTTTTCCGGCAGGTGCTTTATATGACTTTTTAACGGCCCTTTGCGCCTTAGCCTGCTCTGCAGGTTTTTCTGCCATGGCTGCCGGAATGCCGTTTTTCTGCATTTCGAGTAATTTCTTCTCTAAATCTTCTATTTTCTGCTGCAGCTGTTGAAGCTGCACGTTATCCATTTGATTTGGCCTTTGCTCATTACATAACTTCACAAGTGCCACCTCAAGGAAAATCCTTGGATGATTTGTCCATTTCATATCCTGCTGTGTTTGATTGAAGCTTTCAATTATGGAGTAAATCGATTCAGAAGAAATCACTTCTGCCAATTCCTTGAATTGGGGATCTATCAAAACACGCTCGAAGGATTCTGCCAGTGCCGGTGCCGTTTGAAACAACAGCATGTCACGAAAGTAATAAATCATGTCTTCTATGAACCTAGCCGGGTCTTTTCCCATGGCCAGCAATTCTTCAAGGACTTCAAGTGCCACCGCTACTTCTTTATCATATATAGCTTTTGCCAGCCGGCTTAAAAACGCTTGCGAAACAGATCCGGTGACAGTCAATGCATCTTCCACTGAAACTGTCTCCGAACTGAAGGATATCGCTTGATCAAGAAGGCTTAGTGCATCCCGCATCCCGCCTTCGGCTGCCCTCGCAATGATATGCAGGGCTTGTTCATCACAAGAAACACCAGTTTCTGCAATGATTTGTGACATCCGGCCAACTATATCTTGAGGCTGGATCCGTTTAAAATCAAACCTTTGGCAACGGGAAATGATCGTTAGTGGAATCTTATGGGGCTCAGTCGTCGCCAATATGAAAATCACATGCTTCGGAGGTTCTTCCAATGTCTTTAAAAGCGCATTGAACGCCCCTTGTGAAAGCATATGTACCTCATCAATGATGTAAACTTTATATGTAACCGCGTTAGGTGCATATTTGACCTTATCACGAATGTCACGGATTTCCTCGACACCATTATTGGATGCTGCATCAATTTCTATAACATCTGATATGGAGCCATCGGTGATTCCGCGGCAGGTAGCACATTCGTTACAGGGCTCACTTGTCGGGGCATGCTCACAATTCACTGCTTTTGCTAAAATTTTGGCAGCACTTGTTTTCCCTGTTCCACGTGGACCGGAAAATAAATAGGCATGTGAAACCTTTTGCCCGACCAAAGCATTCTGCAACGTTTTCGTCACATGTTCCTGCCCGACTACATCAATGAATTGTTGCGGCCGCCATACCCGGTATAATGCTTGATACCCCACGGAAATCCCTCCTTCTTTTCTCCATCTTGTTTATTATACATTACTGATTTCCTTAATATCAAAGTCTAAAATGAAATTTCATCATTGCCTCATTTTTTTCAAAAACACCAAGCACTTTACCTTCTTGGCATAAAAAAAAACCCACCCGATACGAATGAGTTTTTTGTTTATGTAAAATAACTGCCGTGCACCTTCTGTCGATTAGCAACCATAAGCGTTACTTAAGCAGTTAGCTCGGCCCAGGCAACCCTGCGGCACATGAGAACTTCCACTTAATGCTGCTTCCTTCCGGACCTGACATGGTTCATGGAGTCCCATTGCGCAGGACCCGGGCGTCAACACCACTTACTTAAGGCAGGCCCTACAGAATGCTAACCTCGAGAAGGGATTCAACCTCGCTAGAGCGGATTGCGAGTACAGGGCACCGCTACCTCCCCGTCTAGCACGGCAAAAGTAATACCAATTTCATAGCGTCATGTCGACGCATAATTCATTATACTAAGGTAACAAAAAAAACGCAAGTGTTGTTCTTGGACAGTTCAATTCCAAATTTACCAAATGAAGCAAAGACTCATCTTCAACATTCGTTTTTCACTTATTTATTTTCTTCGGCAATCTTGAGTGCCTGCTCTCTTTTCAACGTTTTCTTTCTATCCCTTAGCTCTTTAAAAAAAGAAGTCAATATCCAGCCGCACTCTTTCCCCAATACACCGCTGGTTACATCACATTGATGGTTAAATCGTTCATCTCGAAGTAAATCCATGAATGTGCCTGCACAGCCAGCCTTTGGATCATGCGCTCCAAAAACGACCCTTTTCACCCTTGATTGCAAGATGGCACCGGCACACATCGGGCAAGGTTCCAGCGTTACATATAATGTCGCATCTTCAAGACGCCAACTGCCAGTAGCACGGCAAGCCTCATTGATTGCAAGGAGCTCCGCGTGTGCCGTCGCATTCTGTTCCGTTTCCCTCAGGTTATGCCCCGTCGAAATAACTTGATCATCTATTACGATTAAAGCGCCAATCGGCACTTCATTCAATTGCCGCGCCTTTTTTGCTTCCTCTAAGGCTAAATTCATGTAATGAACATCATCCTTCAAAAAAAAACCCCCTCATATTAAATAGGAGTAAACAGACAAATATAAGACAAAATAAAGGTCATACTACTTGTGAATAGTAACGCATTCGACATATGTGCTGCAAGTAAATTCTCACAATACAGGAGGATATACCATGAATCGACCTGAATCGCCTTCTTTTGCATTGCTTATCATTGATATGATCAATGACTTTGACTTCAAATACGGGAATATGCTCCTTGCACATACGAAACTTATCGTCGATCCGATCTTGAAATTAAAGAAGCAAATGAAAGAAAAAGGTTTTCCAATCATCTATATCAATGATCATTATGATTTATGGCAGGCTGACTTCGATAAAATCATTGATACATGTAAAAATGAAGGTAATGCCTCATTAATCGAAAGAATAAAACCTCAACAGGACGAGTTTTTTCTCATCAAGCCGAAGCATTCCGCATTTTATGGGACGGCACTCAATACACTGCTTAAACGATTAAACGTGGATACCCTGATCATTACTGGCATAGCTGGCAACATCTGCGTGCTATTCACGGCCAATGATGCCTATATGCGGGAATATAAATTATGGATTCCGAAGGATTGCATAGCTTCTGCATCAAAGGAAGATAATCATTACGCATTAAAAATGATGAACCATGTTCTCAAGGCATCCATAAAACAAGGTGAAGACATGTAAGCATTCAATCGAACAAGGCATTAATCTACATACCTCCCCAATTAACACTCTTTCATTCTCTTTCTTTATCAACCTGACAAAAATGTCACTAAAGTCCCAAGTCTGTGATACAATATCTCTTGGCGAAAATCCTATGACCGGGAATTTTAGCTTGATACCTCATGAAGGAGGACAGATTGGATGAAATCCACCCCATTTATCACTGTCGAAGGTCCAATCGGCGTGGGAAAAACATCACTTGCAAAAGTTATCGCAGATCATTTTCAAATTTCATTATTAAGGGAAATTGTCGATGAAAATCCATTTCTTGGGAAATTCTATAAAGATATTGATGAGTGGAGCTTTCAAACAGAAATGTTTTTTCTATGTAACCGTTATAAACAATTGGATGATATCGAAAAAAAGTATCTTACTAATGACCAAGCCGTAGTGGCTGATTATCATATATTCAAGAACTTGATATTTGCTGAAAGAACGTTAAAGAACGAACAATACAATAAGTACCTTGAGATATTCAATATTTTAACACGGGATATGCCTAAACCTAATATGGTGATTTATTTAAACGCAAGCCTTGATACTCTTCTCTCCCGAATCGGTAAAAGAGGTCGTGAAATCGAAGAAAATATATCCTCCATTTATTTAGAGCAGTTATCCGCGGATTATCGAACATTCATGGAAACATTCGAGAAACAGCACCCTGACATCCCTGTTCTTACATTCAACGGAGATGAGCTGGATTTTGTCGGGAACAAGGATGATTTGAAAACGATAATAAGCCAAATAGAGAATGCCCTGCACAAAGGAGTAAAGTCAAATGAACTTACGAAAGAAATATAATATTCCAAACAACGCCGTCATTACGATAGCAGGGACGGTTGGCGTAGGAAAATCGACCATGACCAATGCGTTAGCCGATGCCCTTCAATTCAGGACATCATTTGAGAAGGTTGATACGAACCCCTACCTGGATAAATTTTACGATGATTTTAATCGTTGGAGTTTCCACCTGCAAATCTATTTCCTCGCTGAACGATTTAAAGAGCAAAAAAAAATCTTTGAATACGGCGGCGGTTTTATCCAAGACCGTTCCATTTATGAAGACACCGGGATATTTGCAAAAATGCATTATGAAAAAGGCACGATGAATGAGGTGGACTACGAAACGTATACAAGCCTTTTCAATGCCATGGTAATGACGCCATACTTCCCGCACCCTGATTTACTTATCTATCTCGAAGGTTCGCTCGATGATATCCTCAACCGGATCCAAGAGCGCGGCCGTCCAATGGAACAGCATACCCCAATTGAATATTGGCAGGAAATGCACGGCCGTTACGAAGAATGGATCGATCAATTCAACGCCTGCCCTGTCCTTCGATTAAATATAAACGAATATGATCTTATGCAGGATGAAGCAAGTATCGAACCTCTTATAAAACGGATTGCCGAATATATGGAGCAAACCAAGTTGTTGCGAAATGTGTAAAACAGAAAAACCACCGGTTATCCGGTGGTTTTTTAATATATTAGAAAACAAAAATTCCGTTACATAACTGTAACGGAATTCATCGATATCCAATTTATGCGCTGTGGTTATTAATAAGTTATGGAGGAGGTAGAGGGATTCGAACCCCCGCGGGATTTGACTCCCCTGTCGGTTTTCAAGACCGATCCCTTCAGCCGGACTTGGGTATACCTCCGTATCAACATTTATTATATTACATGGAATCAAAATCAAAGTCAAGCCCTCTATAAAGTTTTTTTAAAATAATTTTCAAACTTTGATAAAAAGGGGAATCAGCCTCTTTAACCAGAAGCTGATTCCCTTTGACTTACGGTTTAATGACTTCCGCACCGCGCATATATGGACGTAATACTTCAGGAATGATAACACTGCCATCTTCCTGCTGGTAATTCTCCAAAAGGGCAGCGACTGTACGGCCGATTGCCAAGCCTGATCCATTTAGGGTATGGACGTGTTCCGGTTTGCCTTTTGCATCACGCCTGAAGCGAATATTGGCCCGTCTAGCCTGGAATGCTTCAAAGTTACTGCAAGAAGAAATTTCGCGGTACGTTCCATAGCTCGGGATCCAAACCTCGATATCATACTTTTTAGCAGCTGTGAAACCAAGATCTCCCGTACACATGCTTAGCACTCGGTATGGAAGACCCAGCAATTGGAGGACCTTTTCGGCATGACCTGTGAGGTTTTCCAACTCTGCATATGAATCTTCCGGCTTCACGAACTTCACTAGTTCAACTTTATTGAACTGGTGCTGACGAATTAGCCCGCGCGTATCACGACCCGCAGATCCTGCCTCTGAACGGAATGAAGCACTGTATGCCGCATAGCTTATCGGCAGATCGTCCGTGCTCATGATTTCATCACGATGGAAATTTGTCACCGGCACTTCAGCTGTAGGAATCAAGAAGTAATCATCACTTTCAATACGGAAAGCATCCTCTTCGAATTTTGGCAATTGACCTGTCCCGGTCATGCTTGCACGGTTCACCATATATGGTGGCAGCATTTCTTCATATCCGTGTTCCTCAACATGAAGGTCTAACATAAAGCTAATTAGTGCACGCTCTAATCGAGCACCAAGGCCCCGATAAAATACAAATCGGCTTCCAGTCACTTTTGCTGCCCGTTCAAAATCCAGGATGCCTAGATCTCCAGCTACATCCCAGTGTGGTTTCGGTTCAAACTTGAATTCAGGTAACTCCCCCCATTTACGGATTTCGACATTATCGTCTTCCGTCTCACCAACAGGCACGCTTTCATGCGGTATATTAGGAATGGAAAGAAGTAATGTTTCTAATTGTGCTTCCACTTCACGAAGCTCATCATCGAAACCTTTTATACGGTCACCGACTTCACGCATTTCCGCAATCAACTGATCTGCATCTTTTTTCTCCCGTTTCAATATGGCCACTTGCTGTGAAACTTCATTTCTTTGGCTTTTCAACTTTTCCGTTTCAGCAATCAAGGTCCGGCGCTTTACATCCAGTTCCTCGAATTTGCCTAAATCAGTTAAATCTTCCCCTCTAAATTGCAATACACGCTTCACTTCTTCAAAATTATTCCTTACATATTTCAAATCCAACATTTCAGTTCCTCCTTAATGTATTTGATGATTTATCAAAGAACGCAAAAAACTCCCGTCCCCTGAAGAAGGGACGAGAGTTAACCCGCGTTGCCACCCTAGTTGAAGGCCTATGAAAAACGCCTACCACTTATCACGATAACGGCTTTTAACCGAAAGTATTTACTGACCCAAAAGGCTTTCCATACTCTGCTCCAGGAGGGATTCACAAAACTCTCACACCGATTTCCACCAGCCACCGGCTCTCTATAGAAAGAAATACTTGTTACTATTTCCTGTCATTGCTTTCTTATATAATCAGATTGTTTTCCATAATGTACTATAATTTTATACATTACGCAACCGTTTTATACACGAAACTTAAAACCAGCCTTTAACAGTGGAAGCTACACTGCTCCAAACATCTCCAAAGAATCCGCCAACCGCCCGCATTGATAATACGAACCAGTTTGCCTTTTCAACAGATTCAGCAGCTACGACGTTAACCTTAACTGGATCTCCGTTGATGTACCCGTAATCTTCTCCTTTTTTAGGAGTGACTGTGATGTAGCCTAGCTTTTCACCTTTTTTGATTGGTGCAGTCAGCTTACCATCTTCATTCAATTTGTTTTTATCGATCACTAAATCTGTTTTATAGTTGTCTTTCCCACCATTTTCAACAAGTAGCTCGATTGCTTTTTCAGATTGGATCTTAACGTCTTTTTCCTTGCCTTTCACTACTGAAAGTGTTTCTTTCCCTTTCACCTGGTAGTTGGCTGGAAGGACTTTTTCCTTTTTAAATGTTGCATAAGCATAGTTCATAAGCTTAGTGCTATCTGCAAAACGTTCGTTTTTATTAGTGGACTTCATGACCACCGTGATATAGCGCTGACCGTCCTGGATAACCGTCCCTGTATGGCCATAACCAGCAAAGTCGGTAGATCCCGTCTTTAGTCCATCTACGCCTTTATATTCAAAAATCAGGCCAGGCAGCATCCAGTTGAAGTTCGGATATTCTTTTCCATCACGGAACTTCAATTTAGGAATGCTGGCGATTTTTAAAACTTCCGGATAATCATTTATTAAACGATAAGCAAGAAGTGCAGTATCTTTTGCTGTCATGATATTTTCATCATCTTCATCACCTGAAGGATATTGCCCTAATAAATCGGAGTTATTCAAACCGCTGGCGTTAACGAATTTATGATTTTTCAAGCCTAATTCCTTTGCTTTTTCATTCATTAACTTAACGAAGCTCTTTTCACTTCCGGAAACTAGCTGTGCTAAAGCTACTGTTGCCGCATTTCCTGAATAGACGGCCATAGCTTGATATAGTTCCTTAACTGTATAATCTTCACCTTCCGTTAACCCAACATTCGACAAATTGGGTGCTTTTGAAAGGTCATGTACATATTTATTTATTTTTACTTTTTGATCCCAACTGATTTTCCCATTTTCAATTGACTCCATTATGATGTACTCGGTCATCATTTTAGACATGGATGCAATCCCTAATACTTTATCGGCATTTTTTTCATACACGATTTGTCCTGTTTCACCATCGATTATGATGGCTGCCTCTGCTTTTAAACCTAAATTATCAGATTCAGCAACAGCTTCCCCCGGTTGATAGGCAAATTGCGACATAACAAGAACAAAAACAAAAGTGAAAATGAGGGTCTTGCTGATTTTTTTCAATTTCCAATACCTCCAACTTTTAAGCTAATCTCTATAACAAAGAAGAAACTTTATGTAAATCCCTTGACACCTTGTCTAGTTTATCACAGAAAAAATAAAAAAAATAGACAGAGTAATCGCAGACTCTGTCTATTTTAACAATAAATTTTAATGACGATTATATGTTAAATTCATTACATTGAGTAGTTCGGTGCTTCTTTAGTAATTTGGACATCATGAGGATGGCTCTCCCTTAAGCAACAGCTTCCCCCGGTTGATAGGCAAATTGCGACATAACAAGAACAAAAACAAAAGTGAAAATGAGGGTCTTGCTGATTTTTTTCAATTTCCAATACCTCCAACTTTTAAGCTAATCTCTATAACAAAGAAGAAACTTTATGTAAATCCCTTGACACCTTGTCTAGTTTATCACAGAAAAAATAAAAAAAATAGACAGAGTAATCGCAGACTCTGTCTATTTTAACAATAAATTTTAATGACGATTATATGTTAAATTCATTACATTGAGTAGTTCGGTGCTTCTTTAGTAATTTGGACATCATGAGGATGGCTCTCCCTTAATCCGGCACCGGTCATTTTGACAAATTGAGAGTTTTCTCTCAACTCTTCCAATGTGGCTGTACCGCAATATCCCATACCTGAACGAATGCCGCCAATCAGTTGGAAAATGGTATCTGATAAAGGTCCTTTGTATGGAAGGCGCCCTTCGATGCCTTCTGGAACAAATTTCTTGTTATCTTCCTGGAAGTAACGATCTTTAGATCCTTTTTCCATTGCAGCAACAGATCCCATACCCCGATACACTTTAAAACGGCGACCTTGGAAAATTTCCGTTTCGCCAGGGCTTTCAGTTACACCTGCAAGCATACTACCAAGCATTACTGCATGTCCGCCTGCAGCCAGCGCTTTAACGATATCACCTGAATATTTAATTCCGCCATCAGCGATAATCGTTTTACCATGTTTTCTTGCTTCTGTTGCACAATCGAAGACTGCCGTGATTTGTGGAACACCTACACCGGCTACAACCCTTGTCGTACAGATTGACCCTGGTCCGATTCCCACTTTCACTACATCGGCCCCCGCTTCAATCAATGCTTTCGTCCCTTCAGCCGTTGCCACATTACCGGCAATGATCGTCAATTCAGGATAAGTCGCGCGGATTTCCTTCACCATTTCAAGGACGCCTTCTGAATGACCGTGAGCAGTATCAAGTACAATTGCATCGACATGGGACTTAACAAGCATTTCAACACGCTTCATTGTATCCTTAGTCACTCCGACTGCAGCACCAGCAAGCAATCTCCCTTGCTTATCTTTCGCCGAATTCGGAAACTCAATGACTTTCTCGATATCCTTGATCGTAATAAGTCCTTTAAGAACTCCATTATCGTCTACAAGAGGAAGCTTTTCAATTTTGTACTTTTGAAGAATCTTCTCTGCTTGTTCCAAGTTAGTTCCTACTGGCGCTGTGACGAGATTCTCAACAGTCATGACACTGGAAATCTTCAAGGAAAAATCGGAAATAAATCGCAAATCACGGTTTGTAATGATACCCACAAGTTTTTGATCCTCAATATTGTTGACTACAGGAACACCCGAAATGCGATATTTACCCATTAAATGCTCTGCATCGAATACCTGGTGATCTGGCGTCAAGAAAAATGGATCGGTAATTACACCGCTTTCTGAACGTTTTACTTTATCCACCAGTTCAGCTTGTGCTTCAATGGACATATTTTTATGAATGATACCCAATCCGCCTTGACGAGCCATGGCAATCGCCATCTCTGCTTCTGTCACGGTATCCATTCCTGCACTGATGATAGGAAGGTTGAGCTTTAAGTTTTCAGCTAAGTTGACTTGAAGGTTGACATCTTTCGGCAAAACCTCTGATTTCGCTGGAATTAATAGGACATCATCAAAGGTTAAACCTTCTTTTGCAAATTTATTTTCCCACATTATTTTCCCCTCCTGCTTAAAAATATTATTTGTAGGTTATCAATAGGACATACTACTGTCAAGAAGAGAAATAAATGTTTGATTATTCTATTAATTTGGAGGATAGCTGCAATGCCTGAAAACAATGATAATTTCGATAAATATACACCTTTTTTTTCCGCATCTTCCTCTCAACTTTTTTTACAAAAATGTTACACACAAGAAAAAATAGCAGAAGCGGAAATCAAAAGTTATGATAATTGTTATCCATTTATTTACCATCTTGAACATGCTAAAACTTATTATAATCAGGCAGCCATTGCACCACTTTCCATTCAACCAATCCTGACATTTTATGGATTCGCCCAATTATTAAAGGCTTGTCTGCTCACGATTGATCCTAACTATCCGGAATCAACTTCGATGCTTGCCCATGGGGTAACTACGAGGAAAAAGAAAAAACAGCAATATGAATTTCTGAAGGATGAAGTGAAAACGCAAAAAAATGGACTTTTCACCTGCATCGCCGAGAAATTATTTCATATCAAGCATCTGGAAGGTGAAAAGTTTTCCATGGGTACACTTATGAAAGAAATCCCGGATATGCAAAACTTTACATGGCCCATTTCCAAGAAAAATTTCGTCGCCCTGCTCCCCTCCTCCAATGGTTTTCAATTGCCTTCATCCATATTGGATAGCTATCAAATGTCCAGCAGTCGATTGGAAGAATTTTTGAAAGCTAAAACGAATCAAATTTACAGTATTTCGGAAGCTCCTGGAACACTGCATTTAAAAACAGAGGATGTTCCTATTCATAATGCCGCATCTCCAATACGGTATAATTTAGAAGAGGGGCAATTCATGCTATCTCTAAATAAAGATTCGTCCGCTTTTTCATTACCTGAACTTTTGATTCATTATTTGATTTCTTATAACCTTAGCATAATAGCTCGTTATGAAACAGAATGGTGGGCAGAGCTGATGAAAACCATGCCTAATGACGATTACCCTTGCATTGTGCAATTCCTTAAAATAAGCCAAGCTAAGGTGCCATTTTTAATATTTGAATGGATTAAGTCGGAAAGGTTCCACATCTGATTCTTCCAACACCCTATTTGTGAATAGATCTGTCCTGAAACGACAAAAAAAGACCAGCCGGATGGCTGATCTTTTTAAATGGCTTGGCGGCGTCCTACTCTCACAGGGGGAAACCCCCAACTACCATCGGCGCTGAAGAGCTTAACTGCCGTGTTCGGAATGGGAACGGGTGTGACCTCTTCGCTATCGCCACCAAACATAAAAGGAACGTTGTTCCTTCAAAACTAGATAATAAGAAGGTATTTCATTTTTTAAAAAGCGTTGGTTAAGTCCTCGATCTATTAGTATCAGTCAGCTCCACATGTCACCATGCTTCCACCTCTGACCTATCAACCTGATCATCTTTCAGGGATCTTACTAGCTTGCGCCATGGGAAATCTCATCTTGAGGGGGGCTTCATGCTTAGATGCTTTCAGCACTTATCCCGTCCGCACGTAGCTACCCAGCTATGCCTTTGGCAAGACAACT